>CALMRA010000001.1 GCA_937872065.1 uncultured Eubacteriaceae bacterium
ATTCGCTTCGTCGGCGATTCTCTGAGCTTCGTGTCTGACCATGACGCCCAGCATCTTGCCGTCGGGACCGATCACGCGCAGTTCGCGGTCACGGATTTGTCCGTTGATTTCGTGCTGAAATTTCTTTGCTATTGTGTTACCTCCGGTTTGTGGCTTTCGCCCGAATTTTCCAGGCGCATCTCGCCTGTATATAAATCATAAAATAAAAACAGGCGGACCGAAAGTCCGCCTGCATAAAGTCGTTAATCGCAATTCGCGATGAATTAACCTGCGTGATGAACCCGCCCGGTGTGCCGGACAAGGTGAGAAGCGGACTTCTACTTTGTTTACCTGGACTATTATACACAGGTTTCGGGTGCAGGTCAAGCATCGCAAATCATTATTTTAAAAAATCAGATTTAGAGTTCGAGAGACGAAGACTTCGATGCGATTTCGCTCTGCAGTTCTTTGATGAAATCTTCACGGCTGACGATACGCTGCTCTCCGGTATCACGGTTTCTGACGCTCAGGTCTCCGCTTCCGATTTCCTTATCGCCGAGAACGAGCATGTACGGCACCTTCTGGAGCTGCGCTTCGCGGATCCTGTAGCCGATCTTTTCGTCGCGTTCGTCGATGTCGGCACGGATTCCGGCTTCCTGAAGCTCTCTCTTCAGTTCCCATGCGAAGTCGCGGTGATCGTCCGCAACCGGGATAAGCTGAACCTGTACAGGAGCGAGCCACAGCGGGAATTTGCCGGCGTAATGTTCGATGAGGATGCCCATGAAGCGTTCGATGGAGCCGTAGATCGTTCTGTGCACGATAACCGGCTGATGCTTTTCTCCGTCCGGTCCGATGTAGGACAGGTCGAAGCGTTCCGGCATCTGGAAGTCGAGCTGGATGGTTCCGCACTGCCAGGTACGGCCGATGCTGTCTTCGAGATGGAAGTCGATTTTCGGTCCGTAGAAGGCGCCGTCGCCGGGATTGATCTGATAGTCGATCCCCTTCGCTTCGAGAGCGCCGCGCAGCGCTTCGGTCGCGGCTTCCCAGGATTCTTCGGAACCCATGGCTTTTTCCGGGCGGGTCGAAAGTTCGACCTTGTACTTGAAGCCGAACAGGTTGTAGAACTTGTCCGCGAGGTTAATAACGCCGATGACTTCGTCCTTGATCTGATCCGGTGTCATGAAGATATGGGCATCGTCCTGGGTGAAGGTACGTACGCGCATCAGTCCGTGGAGCGCGCCGTGGAGTTCGTGGCGGTGAACGTGGCCCAGTTCGCCCATGCGAAGCGGAAGTTCACGGTAGCTGTGATTGCGGGTCTTGTAGACGAGCATTCCGCCCGGGCAGTTCATCGGCTTGATGGCGTATTCGTCGCCGTCGATTTCCGTGAAGTACATGTTTTCTTTATAGTTGTCCCAGTGGCCGGAGCGGTGCCACAGATCCGCGTTGAGGATCATCGGGGTCTTGATTTCCTGGTAGCCCGCCTTCGTGTGTTCTTCGCGCCAGAAGTTTTCGAGCTCGTTGCGGATAATCATTCCCTTGGGATGGAAGAACGGGAAACCCGGTCCTTCTTCGTGCATCGAGAACAGGTCCAGTTCCTTGCCGAGCTTTCTGTGGTCGCGCTTCTTCGCTTCTTCGAGGCGTGTCAGGTATTCGTCAAGCTGAGATTTTTTCGGGAAGGCTGTTCCGTATACGCGCTGGAGCATCTTGTTGTTCGCGTCCGCGTGCCAGTAGGCGCCTGCCAGGCTTGTCAGCTTGAATGCCTTGATCTGCGACGGACTCATGATGTGCGGTCCCGCACACAGGTCTGCCCATTCGCCCTGGCCGTAGAATGAGATAATTTCGTCTTCCGGCAGATTTTCGATAAGCTCGGTCTTGTAGGTTTCGTTGTTGTCGGCGGCCCATTTGAGCGCGTCTTCACGGCTGGATTCCCAGCGTACGATTTCCGGCGCTTCCTTGACGATCTTCTTCATTTCCTTTTCGATATGCTCGAAGTCTTCTGGCGTGAGCGTATGGTCGAGGTCGATGTCGTAGTAGAAGCCGTTGTCCACCGCAGGTCCGATGGTGAGCTGCGCTTCCGGGTACAGGCGCTTCATGGCCTGAGCCATCAGATGGCTTGCGGAATGTCTGAACGCGTGGCGTCCGCCTTCGTCGTCCCATCCGAGCAGGCTCAGTGTCGAATCTTCGTTGACAGGAGTGCGGATATCGACGACCTCGCCGTTGAGTTCTCCCGCGTAGGTATTTCGCGCGAGTCCTGCGGAAATGTCTTTAGCGATATCATAAACGGTGGTCCCGGCGGGATATTCCCTGACCGAGCCGTCTTTCAATGTGATGTTCATGTGTTCTCCCTCTACCCCGTCCGGGGCGCTTTAAAGAAATTCTGAATCCGGGCTATAAAAAAGCCCGGTATTCTAACGAATACCGGGACGTGGTTTCGGTTTTCCGATTCAACGCGGTTCCACCCGATTTGATCCCGAAGGATCCTCTCTTTGATCGTGTTAACGGGTCTTCCCGGGCTGCATTTTGGCAGCCGGCTCGGGGAGCGGTTGCGTTCGCGTTCGAAACTTTTCAGCCGTGAGTTCCGTCTCTGTAGTGCGTCCGTGTATGATTCCCGTCATCGCTGTTGTTCTTTATTATAAAGAAAGAAGGAGCGGGTTTCAAGTGAAATTTCTCAATCCCCTACCGTTTCAGTAGGTGTTTAAAAATACTGTGATTTTTCGGGTCAAGCGTTATAATATACTTTACACTGCAACAATCTGATAATTGACTGAAAGCCGTACAGACGTACTCTAATGTATGCTGTGGCGAATAACGTCTCGTTAGAAGCATTTGAAAGGAGAAAATATGAATGTCTGGAGTTTCCAGTTCTGGGCAGGACCGCTGCTCGGGGCTGTAATCGGCCTGATCACCAACGGCATCGCGATACGCATGCTGTTCCGTCCGCTTCATCCGGTCTATTTTGCCGGGTATCAGCTGCCGTTCACGCCGGGGCTTATCCCGAAGGAACAGGCGCGTATCGCGGCCTCGGTCGGAAAGGTCTGTTCGGAGGAGCTGTTTAACGAAGAAATCATCTCGAAGGGGCTTATCAATCCGGAGATCGACGAGAAGATCCACAGGGGAATCACCGGCTTTGCCCGCAAGATGAAGAAGAGCGACGAAACGATCCGTCAGGCGGTCTACAAGGCCTGCGGGCAGCAGAAGACCGAACAGGGCGCCGAATGGGTCGAAAAGAATCTGACGAAGCTCGTTTACGCGAAGGCGCTGGAGATGGATATCGGCACGGTGTCTGTCGGAGCGATCATGAGCGAAATCGAATCCCATGCGGATGACAACCCTTCCCTGTCCCGTTTCGTGACGGGGAGCATCCTCGAGATGATGGGCCAGAAGATCTCCCTGATGATCAACGAAGCGATCGAGAAGCAGGGCTTTGAGATCATCTACGACGCGATCGTCAAGGAAGGCGACGATCTGCTGGATCTGAAGTTCTCGGATATTTACAAGGCCGGCAGCGAATATCTGCCGAAGATCGACAGCTGGGTGATCGAAACGTATCACAGCTTCGTCCGGAACAACCTCGGGAAGATCATCTATGAAATTAATATGGCTTCTCTCGTTGAAGAACAGATCAACAGCTACAGTCCCGCGGATATGGAAAAGCTGCTGATGGAGCTCGTGAAAAAGGAACTGAACGCGATAGTCTATCTCGGCGGCCTGCTGGGGATGATCATGGGCTTTATTATGAATTTCATATGATCGACAACTGAATATTAAAATCAACGTCTGTCAAATTGACAGACGTTTTTGTTTCAGTAAGAGTACTTATGTCATTGCTTTTGGCGATATATCGTCATATTGATAATCTATCTTGTGTATCTCAACGTTGTGGACATCGATGCATTCTAATAAAGATTCATCAAATACAGCTAAATTTGTGCCTCCCGTGCCCATAGCGCTCGTATATTCAACTCCTGAATAACCTTTGCTTTTGATAAATTCTGTAATATACTGTGTCGGCAAATATTCTAAAGGACTATCATTTCGTCTTAAAGGCTTAGCGATTTCTCTCGCAATATCACCAAATATTTTGGTGTTAGCTGCTAAAGACTCTAAACCACTAGTATAAAGTACGGGACTAATGTCATTCAGGCCTGCAATATTGATTACATTAATATCTTTTTTCAAACGAAAATTCCCAACACTGACATAATCAAACGCAGTAGCCCTGACTTCGTTTAACGCGGTTTTTTCATCTGTTGTTAAATAAAGAACACTTATTCCTTCTGGATTTACACGGCCCGATCTTCGTTTCCCAGGTGGTGGAGATCCCATTTCACAAATATCATATCCTTGATCAGTATCCCAAATACGCGCCCGATATAAAATAGTACCCCGAGAATATTTACGAACTGAATATGATAGAAAAGAAATAAATTGATCAGCTCTGAAGTATGAATTGCAGAATCTATTTTTTTCTTTTATTAATAATGAGAACTCATCCCATGTATGACCCGAAAAAACTCCATAGTTTTCTAAATATTCAACGGGAAGATGCACTTTAGTATTATGATTTTTTTCATCACTTCCAAAAATAGTTGAACAAAAAGCATCAATTAGTTCTCTTGTAGATTCCAGATGATTACTAAAAATATGCCAATCGTTCGTAAGTACTTGAAATAATGTCTCACTATCACTACCCTCTTCATACAAACCGATTACATCAGAAATTAAGTCAGATACATCCGTTTGAGTATCAACTTTATAAATTGAAACGTTTTTTTGACCACTAAAGCGAGTAATTCGTATTGTCTGCCGCGAAAATATGGAAAATACATTTTAGTTACTCCCGTAATTTGTAATAAGTAATTGATTCAATTCCGGTATTTCTCGAATTAGACCAGAAAAATATACTACAGATTTCAATTCTGGCTGAATAGCATTAAATTCTTCAATTGATATATGTTTTCTCTTTTTTAATTCATTAAATGCCATTTCTTGAGCTTGTTTAATTGGAATTTTTGTAAAATAATCAAGACAAATTCTAAAATGAAATACTGGTTCCGTTTTAGGCAATTTGCCATAATATTGAATCAGAATATTTTCGTATTCCTTTTTTCTCAGAAGTTTAAAAATATTTTCGTGTTTTAATCTTAAATCATATTCAATAGGTTCACGGCTACGTTCTTTATTAAAAATAGTATCATGTTCGGAAAGCACGTAGATACCGACCATTTCGCCCATTTTGCCAAAAGTAGATAATACTTTTTTTACTTTTTCCAGTTCATGAATTGATGCTAAAACTGACACTTTACTAAACGCAAGATAATAATCACTAATTTGATCATAAAGTCGATCAAAATTATCTAAATCTGATTTAATCTCGTATACTCGTCCTTCCCCATTGATCATTACAAAATCAGCAATCGAACGACCAATATGCACCTGTGAAAAAGCTGTCGTTGTATTTACATTATGTATTCCTGACAGTAGTTTATTCAGTAGGGTATTCATGTAATAGTATTCATTACGTTGCTGTTTTTTAAGGTGCGAGTATATTTCACTGACCAATTCTCCATGGTTTTTACCATTAGGATCAGTAACGTATGTTTGTACAACATAGTCAAAAACATCATTATGTTTATTCTGTAGAAGATCGGAAACAACTCTTTGTGTAAAAACTCGATTGATAGCTCGATTGCTGTTAGTCATTTCTCCAACCTCCATTTCTTTCACAGATTTCTTTTTTATCTAGCTGAAACTAAAGTATATCATGAACATAATTAGATTAACGATTACACCAAGTATATAACTCTTATTCTATAATATTTATTAATAAATCATAATGAAATAAGAATGATAATTAAGACAAATTTTCCTATCTAACTTTAATCAATTAGATTTTTATGAATCCGTCCGCTCCCCGGCAGATCAGCGCCGTCGCGATGTCGATCATCTCTTCGATCGCTATCGGTTTTCTGTCCGTTATCCACTTTTTATACAGCGCGAGGGTGCTCTGGGATACGTAAACCATGACGAGCTCCTGAACATATTGATCGTCGAAATCTTCCGCTTTCCAGGTATGCTTCATGATACTGGTCGTGATTTGCCGGCTGAAATCATGGTAGGAGCCCGAGCAGGTGATCCGCTCCGCGAACTTCCCCGTTTCTTCATGATCCAGAAAAAACTCCCTCGTGATCTTGTCCATATCCTTCGGCCGCTGGAGATCCTTCGTGCGTTCGATAAATCCGTCGATCATTTCATTCTGGAGATCCCTGAGCAGATCTCCGATGGATTCGTAATGGAGATAAAATGTCTTCCTGTTAATCCCGGCACGTCCGGCCAGTTCTTTTACAGTTATCTGTTCGTAATCCATCTCGCAGATCATCTCTTCGAATGCGGAGCGGATACTCTTTTTCGTACGTATGACGCGCAGATCTTCTTTGTCATTAGACATCCTGTTTCCTCATATACTATTCTGTTCCAATTGAACTTGTAACCGCATTTTATACGACACATGTGGAACAGACAATATGTGGTGCAGGGATATGATGATCATATTTATACCTCACTTTAGTCTATTGCGTGGCATAAACCCCTTGAGCCGACCGGCTGATGTCGTTTCTTTTTTCGATAATTATTATCATTAAATACTACTGGTCCAAAAGACGTCCGTAAAAAGAGAAAGCGTGAGGGAATTGGAATCAGAAGAATTAGATGAGGCGTTTGTCAGATCTGGCAGA
>CALMRA010000002.1 GCA_937872065.1 uncultured Eubacteriaceae bacterium
CGGAGCACTGGCGGCTAAGGGAATAAGCAGACGTCATGCGTGCATTGAACGGATAAACGGCAGCTTTTACGTTACGGATCTGAATTCGACAAACGGTGTACGTTTAAACGGTGATCTTCTGACCCCGGGTGAAGCGGTTCCTGTCGGTATAGAAGATCGAATTGAGATCGGAGATCGAGAGTACAGCTTTGGACGCGCCTGATCTGAATACAGCGGCACGGTTCGTTGACAGGGTTTTTAACGGACGCTTTCGTCTCATCAGAAGTCTCGGCGAAGGCGGAATGGGCAGCGTCTTTCTTCTCGAGACGAACGATGCTTTCAGAATTCGTCATGCGCTGAAGATCATCGAATTCGGCGGCGAGGAACCCGGCTCTGAAATTTTCAGTGAAATTGAGACGCTGAAAAAACTTGATCATCCGGCGATCCCGAAAATTATCGAGGTGGCGCGGGACGATTCTCACATCTACATTGTTCAGGAATTTATCGAAGGACTTTCCCTTCGTCAGATCATCGCACAGAAAAAGAAGCTCGATGACGAGATCGTCATTCTATGGATGAGCGATACGGCGGACGCGATCGGCTATCTGCACAGCATGCAGATCATCCACCGGGATATTAAGCCCGGGAATATTATGATCAACACGGACGGGCATGTCAAACTCATTGACTTCGGCCTTGCCCGTCATGTCTCAGTCAGCGACGACGCGGATGCCTGCGTAATGGGAACCCGGCAGTATACGCCCCCTGAGCGCTATCTTCGTCGTGACGCCGATATTCGTACCGATATTTACGCGTTCGGTACGACGTTTTATTATCTGATCACGGGAGTCCAGCCTCTGGACATGAGCAGCGACAGCGGCAGGCATATGCGCGTCATGCGTAAGGAACTGGATAAGGTTCCATCATCCGGGATCAAGGCAATTTTAAAAAAATGCATCGATATCAATCCGGATAAAAGGTATCAGGATTTTGGAGAAATCCGCTATGAAATCGGTCGTATCGATGCCTACGGTAAAGAAACAGAAGCGCTTGAAAAGAAAAAAAAGGCGCGATATGTGCTGATCGGAATATTATTTGCCGCGGCTGCGATTCTGCTCGGACTCGGTGTCTGGCAGTACGGTGTCGACAGAAACAACAGATACGAGACCTATATCGGCGACGGTGAAACCGCGCTGGCAGCCGGTGATATGAGTGAGGCGGCTGATTCCTATCAGCAGGCGATCGATTTTGACCGTAACCAGTGGGCCGGGTATCAGGGTCTCTATGAAACGTATACGGCGGAAGGCCGCACTGACGATGTGATTAACGGGATTCAGGAGCTGTTTGCGAATCGGCCGAAAGCAGAAGACAGCGCGAAGCTGCTGTATCTTCTCGGCAATGCGTATTATGAAAAGGGTGATTACGCTCAGGCTGAGCCGTATCTGAAGGATGCTGTTGATAAAGAAGCCACCGTTGAGAACAAGCTCGTGCTCGGACTCAACTACAGCGCACAGCAGCAGTACGATAAAGCGCTTGAGGTGATGAATACGCTCAAGGAGGACGGCGGGGACGCTTCGGCCGCTGATTATCTGTCAGGACAGATTTACGAAAGACAGGGAAATACGTCGGATGCGGAAGCCGCCTACCGGCGTGTGATTGCTTCGACGACAGACCATTCCCTGAAGCAGCGAGCATACCTTGCGGTAGCCAGACTCGACAAGGACGCTCAGAATTATCAGACTGAGATCGCAGACCTGGAGCAGGCACGTTCGGAAAGTATTTTCGAAAATGACAGCCGGATAAACGAAATGCTGGGTCAGGCCTATTATTACCTCGCACGCAACGGCGAAGCGGATACGTATGACGAGGCCGCAGAAGCTTTCA
>CALMRA010000003.1 GCA_937872065.1 uncultured Eubacteriaceae bacterium
CTCAAGGGTCGCGTACTGCAGGCCCTTCTGCAGCTCAGGCTGCTTCTGCTGTCCGGCGGGATAATACAGCGTCACCAGCCGGTCGATATCGCTCTGTGTGAATTCCATCTGCGATGACATGATCTGGCGTTTCAGGAGAAATTTTTTGATCGCCTGCTCGAAGCGTTCGTATTCGAAAGGCTTGATCAGGTAGTCGACGACGCCCAGGCTCAGCGCTTCTTTCAGATGGTCCGCATCGTTAGCCGCCGTGATCATAATCACGTCGACGGGGATCTCCTCACGCCGGAGGCGGGTCAGCAGCTCGAGCCCCGATACACCCGGCATATACTGATCCAGAAGTATTAAGTCAACCGGGTTCTCTTTCAGGTAGGCAAAGGCGTCCGACGCATTGTGGAAAGATCCGACGAACTCGATTTCGAGCGTTTTCTGTGCAAACTGGGTATTGATCGATGCGACCATCGGATCGTCTTCGACGATTATCGTTCTTATCATGCTTCGCTGTTCCTTCCGTTAAAGCTCACGGTAAAGGAAGAACCTTCACCGAAATCCGACTGGATATCAAGATAGCCGCTGTGCTTCTGGACGATGTCGCGGATCAGATTCAGTCCGATACCGTGGCCGTCTCCCTTAGTCGTAAACCGCCCCGACAGTACCTTTTCGATCTGTTCCTCCGTCATGCCGCTTCCGGTATCGTCGACGGAAATGATCAGCCCGTCCTCTTCCTGTCTGACGTAGAGCGTGACCTCGCGCAGGTCTTCCTTCTCTTCGACTGCGTCGAAGGCGTTTTCGATCAGATTCCCGATAATCGTCACCAGATCTCGTGTTCCGATCCACGGGTTCGATTCCTTCAGGAGGCTGTCGCTTCTGACCGACAGTTCCATCGCTCGTTCTCTCGATTCGCTCTGTTTTCCCAGCAGAAGCGCGGCGACCGTTTTGTTCTTGAACTGGTTCAGGACCGTCTGATAACCGCTCTGGGTTTCCTTCGTTACCTCGTTAATGAAACCAACGGCCTGTTCGGTGTCTCCAAGCTGAAGAAGTCCGGAGATGATATGAAGCTTGTTCAGATATTCGTGAGTCGACGCACGCAGCGCTTCGACAATATGGCCGGAGCCTGTGAGCTGCTCTGCCAGACGTATCGATTCTGTACGGTCGTGGAGGATAAGCAGAGCTCCGGCCTTCTTTCCGTCCTGCGCCAGGGGCAGCACATCAAACAGCAGCGAGCGTCCGCCTGCCTCCGCGGAAAGGCCGCTGTAGGTCTGATCGTTCTTCATGCACTCTCTGAGCGCGTCATCCATTTCGGGATGCTTCTTAAGGCGGAAGCTGTCGGTCAGGAGCTGTCTTGCCGCCGGATTTTCATAATGGATTTTCATGCTGCCGTCGACTGCGATAAGGCCTTCACCCAGCGAGTTCAGAATTTCCTGTCGCTGCAGGAACATCCGCGCGAAGGCGTCGGGTTCGTAGCCGAGGAGCGAGCGTCGGATCGTATTCGCAATAAGCCGCGCGAACAGAATGCCCAGGGCCAGCATGATCGCGAGCATTCCCGCGAATTTAAGGATCAGTCTCTGCTGCGCCGCCCTGACGGTATTAAGGGAAGCACTGACAAAGACGAAACCGATTGTCTCTCCGTCTGCGTTCGTAACTGCGTGAAAGGCGCGCCGCTGTACGTCCTGCCTGCCGGTGCTCGTCGTGATATAGGGATCGGAGCCTTCGAGGATCGCCGTTTCGTCACCACCGACAAAATGCTGTCCGATCTCGTCCGGATCCGGATGGTACAGCCGAATATCCGACGCATCTGTGATGACGACATAGTCGATGGTGTCTGAATCTGACATGATCGAACTGAGCTCCGACTTCGTCGCGTCGGACAGTGAGCCTGCTTCGATTTCGCTGATGAGCGTCTGATTTCTTGCGACAATCGCCGCGGTCTGGGAAATCGTGTCGTCAAGGGCTTCGTTGAGCTGAGTAAGCTGTGCCGGCAGCATGAAGGCTGCGGTAAGCGCGATCAGGATCACGACGAGCACGATATAGGAGAGCATCAGTTTCTTTTCGACGCTCATATCAAGAAATTTCTTTTTGAGTTTGTTCACTTTCATTCGCTGCCGGCCTGTCGCGGTTCAGCGGCAGACCTGCTTCCTTATCTTCATATTCTGAACTGGAAATCAGGGCTTGAATTTTCTTCCTGATTTTAGAATGAACGATAATAAAGGCCTTGTCTACGGTAAAAAACGCCATTTTCGCTTACTTTACTTTCATAAGGTTTTAGATAGTTTCATAAACTTTTTCTTTGTTCCGGATGCCTGTATAGTGAAATCAACGAAGACGTAAACGAAAACACAAACGGAAAACATTCACTAACGAAGAAAAAGGGAGAACGAACATGGACTACAATCAGGCAGCACTGAAAATGCACGAAGACAACAAAGGCAAGATTTCGGTCGTATCGAAAGTAGATGTGAAGACACGAGATGATCTGAGCACAGCCTATACACCGGGCGTAGCGGAACCCTGCAGACGCATCCGCGACGATAAATCTGAAGTCTACCGCTACACAGACAAAGGCAATCTGGTTGCAGTCGTAACGGACGGAACGGCTGTCCTCGGACTCGGCGATATCGGTCCTGAAGCAGCGCTGCCGGTTATGGAAGGCAAGGCGATCCTGTTCCACGAATTCGCAGGAATCGACGCATTCCCGATCTGCCTGGACACGAAGGACACCGACGAAATTATCGAAACGGTCAAGCGCATCGCACCGACCTTCGGCGGGATCAACCTCGAAGATATCTCGGCTCCCCGCTGCTTCGAAATCGAAAAGCGTCTCAAGGAAGAGCTCGACATTCCGGTATTCCATGACGATCAGCACGGCACGGCGATCGTCGTTGCGGCAGGTCTGACAAACGCGTTAAAGCTCGTCGGCAAGAGCTTCCCTGAAGCGAAGGCAGTGATCAGCGGAGCGGGTTCCGCTGGTATCTCGATCTGCAAGCTGCTGCTCGAACTCGGAATCGGCGATGTGATCCTCGTAGACAAGAACGGCGCGCTGGCTCCCGGAGAAGACTGGATGAATCCGGCTCAGCAGGCGATGGCGGAAGTCACGAATCACGAACAGCTTCACGGGGACCTGAAGGACGCGATGAAGGGAAGAGACATCTTCGTCGGTGTATCCGCACCGAACATCGTAACCTCAGATATGGTCGCGACAATGGCGGACGATGCCATCGTATTCGCAATGGCGAACCCGGTTCCGGAAATCATGCCTGAAGAATCCGCAAAGGGCGGAGCGCGGGTTATCGCTTCCGGCCGCAGCGACTATCCGAACCAGATCAACAACGTTCTCGTATTCCCCGGAATCTTCCGCGGAGCTCTCGACGCGATGGCGACGGACATCACAGAAGACATGAAGGTTGCGGCGGTAAACGCGATCGCGGCGATTATTCCGGAAGAAGAACTTCGCGAAGACTATATTATCCCGGGAGCTTTTGACCCGAGAGTTGCAGACGGCGTCGCAAAAGCGGTCGCAGAAACGGCCCGCCGTACGGGAATCTCTAAACTTCAGAAATAGGAGACAGAAAATGAGCGAAATGATCCTGAGCATCAAGGAAAAAGCCGGCACCGCGTCGTGGTTAAAAAAGCTTTCGGAAGTCAGAGTCATGGGGATGTCGCTGCCGGTCTTCGGAATCGTAGCAGCGCTGACGCTTTACTGTACATACACGGGCATCATGCCGGCCAATATGGTCGGCGCCCTGACGATCATGATCGTCCTGGGCAGTCTGTTTAACCTGATCGGCAACAAGCTGCCGATCGTCCGTTCTTATCTCGGCGGCGGCGCGGTGTTCTGTATTTTCGCATCATCTGCGATGGCTACCTTCGGTCTGCTGCCGGTCGAAATCGTCGACAACTGCAAGAGTTTCATGAACGATGTCGGATTCCTCGACTTCTACATCGCCGCACTGATCACGGGATCCATCCTCGGAATGAACCGTGACCTGCTGAAAAAAGCGGCTGTCCGCTTCCTGCCTGTCTCGTTCGCATCGATGGCAGTCGCGATTCTTGCAGCAGGCCTGATGGGCATCGTCACCGGACGCGGCTTCGGCGAAACGATTCTGTACATCGCAATGCCGATGATGAGCGGCGGCATGGGCGCAGGCGTCATCCCGCTGTCGGGAATCTATGCCAGCGCGACCGGCGCAGACTCTGCTGCGATTATCTCGAAGATGATCCCGGCTTCCGCAGTAGGCAACGTACTCGCAATTATCAGCGCGGCTCTTATCGCAAAGGTCGGACAGTCCTTCCCGAAGCTTGACGGCAACGGAAAGCTCATGAATATGCCCGAAGATGTCAAGGAACAGAAAAAAACAGCCGGTCCCGACTATATTTCGATGGGCAGCGGACTCCTGATGTCCTTCGCCTTCTTCCTGGTAGGCATGATCATCAGCAAGGTCTTCCCGAGTGTTCATGCATATGCCTTTATGATTATCCTCGTCGTCATCTGCAAGATCGCGGGTTTCATACCTGAAAAATATGAAGAATCCGCAGTTCAGTGGAGCCAGTTCGTCATGAAGAACTTCACGTCTGCTCTCCTCGCAGGAATCGGGATCGCCCTGCTGGATCTGAAGGTCCTCGGAGCATCCCTGTCGTTCGTATTCGTTCTGATCTGCGTCGTCACGATCATCACAGTCGCCGTCACATCAGGCTTCCTCGGAAAGCTCGTCGGATTCTACCCGGTTGAATCCTCCATCACTGCCGGCCTGTGCACCAACAGCATGGGTGGAACGGGGAACACCGCGGTTCTGTCCGCTTCAGACCGTATGGAGCTGATCCCCTTCGCACAGATGGCGACCCGTCTCGGCGGCGCGATGATCCTGATCGTCGCAAGCTTCCTGGTCAAGATCCTCGCGTAGCTTATAAAACACAGATTCTGGAATTATCCGGAGACGATCCATGAAAGAAAAAACGCTGTCGATTCTTCGCAGAACCGCCAGGTATCTGGAGATCACGC
Organism: uncultured Eubacteriaceae bacterium; assembly: GCA_937872065.1. GTDB lineage: Bacteria > Bacillota > Clostridia > Eubacteriales > Eubacteriaceae > UBA7485. The sequence goes on from CALMRA010000003.1 coordinate 4,994, forward strand.
TGTCAGTCGTCATCGCGGCAGTCATCGGCTATCTGATCGTCAAGCTGATCATAAGCCTCCTCACCGATCCGGCCGCGCTGACCGCGGCCGACGGGATGAACGATTTTCTGAGCAGCGCGTTTACGCTGATCGTCGGAATCGAGTTCCTGGTGCTCGCGCTCAACCCCTCGGCCGACAGCGTTCTGGATATGCTCGTCTTCACCGTCGCCAGGCAGATCGTTCTGAATCACGATATGGTATCGACGCTGCTGGGGATCGTCTGCATCGGAGTTCTGCTGGAGATCAGGAGGCGGATGCAGGTCGTGAAAAAGGAGGGCGGGGAAGTCGTTTCTAAATAAAACGTAATAAATCATTTAAGAAAAGCCGGCGCGCGCCGGCTTTTTGATTTTTTGCAGTCTTCTTAAAATCCTCCCGTTTCTGCTAATAATCATCCTTATTCTGCTGTTTAAAAACGGTTTATCATGGATAGTGTAAACGAGAGCAAATCGAGTATAAAACAAAAGAGTATGCTGTAAAATTTGATTGTTAAAGGGGAAAAATTATGCTGTATCCAATCATGACACCGTCACGTTTTGTAAGCGACCTGAGCGGAAGCTGGGATTTCAAAAAGTTTGACGACGTGCTGCCGGCCGAAGAATGGGCGAAAGCGCCGCTTCAGGATGCGATGAACATGCCTGTTCCGTCTTCATACAATGATCTGACGGAAGACGCTAAACTCAGAGATTATGCGGGCTGGGTAATGTACGAACGTGATCTGGCTGTTCCGAAAGTCTTAAAGAACGAACGTGTGATGCTGCGTTTTGACGCGGTTACCCACGAAGCAAATATTTATCTGAACGGGGAGCTTATCGGCTCGCACAAGGGCGGATTTCTCCCCTTTGAAATCGATGTTACGGATAAGCTCACAGGCGGGGACGATCGTCTGAGCGTGGCTGTCAGCAATATTATCGACTATACGACTCTTCCTGTAGGCGGTAAAGCCGATATGATGGGCGGCCTGATGGGTACCGGTCCTGCCGAAATCGACGATAACGCGCCGCGCCGCAATAATCCGAACTTCGACTTCTTCAACTATTCCGGCATCACACGTCCCGTTCGTCTGTATACGACACCGAAGGAAGCGTATATCGAAGACATCGTGCTGACATCGGAAGTCAATGATAAAGACGCTGTCATCAATTATGCAGTTAAAGTTTCCGGCAGCGGAGAATGCACGGTAACGGTAACCGATGCTGACGGAAAAGTCGTAGCCGAAGGAACGGGACTTAACGGAAGCCTGAACGTAAAAGACGTGCAGCTCTGGCAGCCCGGCGAAGGTTATATGTATGACGTCAACGTAAAATTCGGAGACGACGAATACACGGAACCCTTCGGAATCAGAACGGTCAAAGTAGACGGAACCCAGTTCCTGATCAACGGCAGGCCTTTCTACTTCAAGGGCTACGGCAAGCATGAAGACACCTTCCCGAACGGACGCGGAATCAATCTGCCGATGAATACGAAGGATATTTCCATCATGAAATGGCAGGGCGCCAACAGTTTCCGTACGAGCCACTATCCCTACAGTGAAGAAATGATGCGTCTGTGCGACCGCGAAGGCATCGTCGTTATCGATGAAACGACGGCTGTCGGCGTCAATCTGGAATTCGGCGGCGGCGCAAACTTCCAGGGACAGAAGGTAAGGACCTTCGACAAGGAACACGGCGTTCAGACACAGGAACATCACAAGGACGTGATCCGCGATCTCATTTCCCGCGACAAGAATCACGCGTGCGTCGTCATGTGGAGCATTGCCAACGAACCGGATTCCTACAATGAAGGCGCGTACGACTACTTCAAGCCGCTGTATGATCTCGCCCGTGAACTCGATCCTCAGGACCGTCCCTGCACGCTGATCAGCGTCCAGTCTGCGCCTCCGGATAAGGATGTCTCCGCAGAGCTTTCAGACGTGATCTGCCTGAACCGTTATTACGGCTGGTATTTCGGAGCTCCGGATCTTGAACAATCTGAACAGGCTCTGCGTAAAGAAATGGATTTCTGGCAGAAGCTCGGAAAGCCGGTCGTCTTCACTGAATACGGCGCGGATACGGTAATGGGCCTGCACGATACGACGCCGGTTATGTACACGGAAGAATATCAGGTGAATTACTACCGCATGAACAACCGTGTGTTCGACGATTACGAATGTGTAACGGGCGAACAGGTCTGGAACTTTGCGGACTTCGCGACGAGTCAGAGCCTGCTGCGTGTCCAGGGCAACAAGAAGGGCATCTTTACCCGCGACAGAAAACCGAAGCTCGCGGCTCATTATTTTAAGGAAAGATGGCATCAGATTCCGGATTTTGATTACCAGAAATAATCCGGCTGCATTATCATAATGTGAAAGAGAAAGCGGCAGCTGCCCGGACAGCGCGCCGCTTTTTCTTTTGTAAAATGCGCGACGGCTACCTGAAAGAAGAGAATATATGGGAGAAATAACTGCCCGCAAACGAAAACTGATTTTTATCAACATTCTGATTGCATGCATCGCGACAACAATGATGTCAACGGCGCTGACCACCGCACTACCGCCGATCATCAGCGAACTGCAGATCTCGGCGACGACCGGCCAGTGGCTTAGCAGCGGATATTCGCTGGGCATGGGGATCATGATTCCGATCACCGCGTTTCTGCTCACGAGGTTCAGGACTGTCCGGCTGTACGAGACATCGCTGCTCGTCTTTATTGTCGGACTGATCCTGTGTATCATTGCCAGAGGTTTCCCGATGCTGATGTTCGGGAGAATCCTTCAGGCGTGTGCGAACGGCGTTCTGACTGCGATGGGGCAGGTTGTCCTGCTGAGTATCTATCCCGAAGAAGAAAAGGGAAGCGTCATGGGCCTGTACGGCCTGTCCGTCGGAGCAGCACCGGTGCTGGCGCCGACACTTACGGGAATCCTGATCGATCATTTTAACTGGAGAATTATCTTTGTCCTGCCTCTGGTGATCATGATTATCGCGTTCGTTTTTGCAAAGATGTCCTTTTATGATATTCTCCCTGTACAGAAAAAGCCCTTCGATTATATTTCATTCATCCTGTGTATTCTGACGTTCGGAGGAATCACATTCGGACTTGGCAATATCGGAGCGAACGGCCTGTTCGACAGCAGCGTATTCGTGCCCCTGGTAATCGGGTTAATAGCGGGCGCATTCTTTGTAAAACGTCAGCTTGGCGAGAGCGATCCGTTTTTAAATCTTCGTGTATTTTCAAACAGGCAGTTTACGCTCAGCGTGATCGGCAGTATTACCCTGTTCTTTGTCACGATGGCAACGACGCTTATTCTTCCGATGTATTTTCAGAATATGAAGGGATATTCGGCGACTGTCTCCGGGCTGTCGATGCTTCCGGGCTCTGTTGTTCTGGCTGTCGTCTCTCCGTTTGCCGGAAAGATCTACGACAGGATCGGCATGAAAAAGATTCTCATGGTCGCGAGTATCAGCATGCTCATCTCAAACATCGGTATGTGTTTTGTGCAGATGTCCACTCCGAACATGGTTGTGGTTCTGCTGAATGTATTGAGACAGTTTTCTGTGGGGCTGCTGCTGATGACCTTTGTCGCGTGGGGGACCGATAAGCTGCCCGGGCACCAGGTTACGGACGGAACGGTACTGATCACATCGCTCAGGACCATTGCCGGTTCACTCGGAATGTCCATTACGGTTGGAATTATGACGCAGATTTCGGATCTGACCAGGACGTTTTCCGAAGTATTTACGATTCAGGGTCTGGAGGGAGCGTTTGTGTTCCTGACGCTGGCGGCGCTGGTTCTGGTGTTCGTAGCGGTCGTTGTCATGCGAAACAGGCGAAACGGTCTGCAGGATAACTGAATGAAAACGTGATAAGCGACTATAAGAAATGAATAAAAGCAAAAAAGAAGAAGTCCGGTTTCCGGCTTCTTCTTTTTTGCTTCAGATATGTCAGATCCGCATGGCGGTCTCGTAGGCTCTCCAGATAACTGTCCTGAGATTTCCGACCTTCCTGCAGTCGCCGACGAGATACACGTTTTTAGATCTCGGCGCCAGCGGCGCCGGAATATATCCGGCCGATACGACCACAGAATCGCAGGGGATACTTATCTCTCCGGCCTCTTCCGAATTGCAGATGATACTGTCGTCTTTGACTTCCTTCAGTGTGGTGTCCAGATAGACCGGCACATCGTGAAGGGCAAACCACTCACGCAGATACGAGCTGTTTGCAAGACAGACGCCCGTCTGAGCGATCAGGTCGTCTTTCATTTCGATGATAACAGGATTTTTACCCTGGAGAGCGAGCTCGTATGCGATCTCGCTTCCGGTGAGCCCGCCTCCGATCACCGCCACGGTCTGTCCGACAGGCGCGCCGCTTAAGAATTCGCAGGCTTCGATCATTTTCTGATGACCCGGGACACCGCGCAGCTCGCGGGGTTCGGAGCCTGTCGCGATAATCACCGGCATGTCTTCAAACTGCGACAGATCGGAGATTTCGGTGTTCAGATGAATTTCAATCTCCATACTTTCCATCTGTCGGCGGTACCACTCGAGCAGCTCCCGCAGCTTTCCTTTGTAAGATTCGGCGCTGCCCGGGATAAAGCGGCCGCCGAGAACATCCGTTTTCTCGTAGATGACGGGTTCATGACCCCGCAGCTTCAAAACTCTCGCGGTTTCCATTCCTCCGATCCCGCCTCCGATAACGGCGACCTTCCGCGGGCGGCTTGTCCTGGAAATATAATGATCATTTGTCTGCATCGTCTCCGCGTTGACTGCGCATCTGGCCAGATGCAGACTGTCGGACAGCTTCTGGTCGTTCGGAACACCTTTATAATGGGCCATATTGAAGCATCCGTTATGGCACAGGATACAGGGACGGATTTCATCAGGCCGGTCCTCGATCAGCTTGGTCACCCATTCCCGGTCCGCGAGGAACGGGCGGGCGAAGCCTGCACCGTCGAGCTTTCCGTCACGGACTGCATCAGCCGCATCCTCCGGATTGAGCCTGCCTGCGCAGACTACGGGGATATCGACGCAGTTTTTTATGTGCTCGACCTCATCAAGATTGCAGTTCTCCGGCATATAGACCGGGGGATGACTCCAGTACCAGGCGTCGTAGGTGCCGTTGTCGCAGTTGAGCATGTCGTAGCCGGCGTCCTGCAGATACCTGACTGCGCGTTCCGACTCTTCCATATCCCGGCCTGCCTCAGTGAAATCTTCTCCGGGAAGAGCGCCCTGACGGAATCCCTTCGTTTTGGAGACCACACTGTAGCGCAGGGAAACGGGGAAATCCTTCCCGCATTTCTCCTTGATGGCCCGGACGATCTCCACCGCGAAGCGGTACCGGTTCTCGAAGGAGCCGCCGTATTCATCCGTCCGGTGATTTACGTAGGGCAGGGTAAACTGATCGAGGAGATATCCTTCATGAACAGCGTGGATCTCGACGCCGTCCACTCCGGCATCCTGCAGCTTCTTCGCGGTTTTCGCGAACGCATCGACGTACTCGCGGATTTCGTCGACGCTCAGAGCTCTGGACGGGACTTTGTCCGACCAGCGGTTCGGAGCTGGGCTGGCGGTTGCGGTGATTTTATCCAGATCCATGATCGGTTTTGACAAAATCTTCAGGACAGGATCGGTATAGAGCTTTTCCATCATCTTTGATACGGTAAAAGACCGGCCGAAGCCTGCGGTAAGCTGTACAAAGAGTTTGGCGCCGGTTTCATGAAATTTTGGCATCCATTCTGCGAGATCCCTGTACATCCGGTCGTTTTCGTACAGCCATTCTCCGAACATCGGATTTCTGACAGCCTGACAGCCGGGCAGAACCAGTCCCGCATTGTTCTGAGCCGCCTCCAGGATAAAGTTCGCGCCCTCCTTATCGAAATGATTTCTCTCCATCCAGCCCAGAAGGTTGGTGCCGCCCATGGAGGTCATGACGATGCGGTTTTTGATTTCACAGTTTCCAATCTTCCAGGGGGTGAATAACGGCTCTAATTTCTGATCCACGCGGTTTCTCCTTTACGTCCGGTTTTATTTGAACATACTTTACAGTTTATACTTTCCTGACTGAAATGGGCTGGGGCATATGCAGTGCAACCTGGGAATTTTCAGAGACCTCGAACTGAAGAATCTTTCCTACCTTTAAGGATCGCAGATCGCTGCTGACCCGGCCCTTTCCCAGTCTGAGCCTGACGTCCGACGGCATGACCTTTTTTCCAAGAGACATGACGTTTATCTGGCTCAGCGTTTCGTTCCATACTTCATCCAGTTTCGTAATGCTGTGCAGCGTACTTACATTCTCGCCGCTTTTGAAATGCTTCTGTGTCGGTGTTCCCGCTGTGAGTTTGATGTCAATTCCGCCGGAATCATTCATAATGACGGCGGTAGTTTTGTCTTTATCGACGTTGAAATTAATCTCTGTCACCCATTTCGGGAATCCGTATCCGTCATGGCCCCGCACCTGGGCGATTTCTGTAGTCACAGGCAGCGAAAGAACGTGAACATACATATCTTCATTTTTGAGACCGGCAATCAGATCGACTCCGTTTAAGCCGCCGTGACGGGGCGGACGCACAAGGATCGCAACCGCCGCTTCCGAGTATTTATCGATATCACAGACATCGTAACGGAAGAACATCAGACTGACCAGACCGATTCCAGGCAGCATTTCGAGCGGATCAAGTCCCTCGGGCAGTCTTGTTTTGATCGCCGAAACCGGAGCTGTCATGACAAGTCTTGCCGTCCATGTTCTGTAATAATAATTCGGGGTCATTGTTGGCCCGATGGGCGACATAACCTCCCTTTTTTCAAGCGCTTTAAAAAAATCCACACTGGTGACACGTTCATCCTTTAGCATAGCATCAAGATCTGTCTTCATATGATATGTATCATAAATGCCGCCCTTTGGAACCTGTACCGTTCGGTTTCCCAATGTGACATCGACTGTTTCGTTATAGTCAGTTTTATCCGTATTACCTGTTTTCTGGTCGTTATCGGTTTTCATTTAACTTCCGCTCCTGTACGAATCTTCGTATAAATGATTTTTGCTATATCAGGTCTTAGTTCGTTTCATTTTCTGATTGCTTTTCTGACTCCAGAAGAGTCATAAAGTCTTCTATATCGATAATCAGCTGTTTCATTTTTGCAAACATAGCTCGATTATGGCTTACATCGATATAATAAAAATTCATCGTGCCTGCTGCACGGTATCTTACGATACCCAGATCTTTAAGGATCCTCAACTGATGGGAGACTGCCGGCCGTGATAAATTTGTTTTTTTCGTTATTTCTCCGACTCGCATACCTGCAGCACAGTCTGCCTCCATCAGCACCAGCAGGATGAGCTGGCGTGTTTCATCTCCGATAATATTCAGCAGAGACTGTACGTTTTTAAAATCATCTTCAATTTTTCTGATTTGTTCTTTTCTCTCTCTCTCAGGCAGTTTTCATCTCCTTTTATGGTGATCAAATAAATGAACGGTTTAAGCGTGTGCACCAACGAACCCGTAATTTCAGCATATATCCTTTTACAGATATTTCAACATTGCGAAAGCATGACAAGACGAAAGAATTCAGGTAAGTCGTGCAGCTGCTTTGCATGTCCCTCTAAAATAAAAAACGCCCGTTTCTTTTCAGAAACCGACGCTTCGTTTGCCCAGCAGCTTTCTGACAACCGTAAAGAAGACGATTATCGACAGCGCGCTGCCGGCGATATCGGAGATCGGGCAGGCGTAAAATACGTTCCGGATATTCCAGTATTGTGGAATCACCGCGACGCACAGCAGATACAATCCCTTTCTGAACAGGGAGACCGGCATTGCGATCCGGGTCATGCCCATCGAAGTCAGTCCGTCCACGACAGCGTACTGGACGGCCAGAGCAGGCAGACCCAGCGTGTACATACGAAGCAGCTCAGGTGCACTGGCAAGCATCGAGCTGCCTCCCGAGAACATACCGGTAAATACCTGAGGTACGGTCTGCACAAATATAAACAGGATTCCGATATAGCTGATGCACAGGATAAAGACCCATTTGAATACTTGCCGTACCTTTTGTCCGTTTCCCGCTCCCCAGTGAAAGCTGTACAGTGTTCCGCAGCCTGTCGTGATCCCCTGAGCAGGAAGACTCGCGAGCGTGATAAAGCTCTGGATCACAGAGGTACAGGCAAGATAGGCGTCCGCCTGATCGCCGCCGTAACGCTGAAGGGAAGAATTAAGGGAGATAAGCAGGATGTTGTCGAGCAGAACGATCAGAAACGGCAGAAAGCCTACCCGGAAGATCTCCGCCGCGTATCTCCGGTTGAAACGACCGATTTCCAGCCGGTAAACGGGCTTTGATCCGAGAAGAAACCTCATGACATAGGCAGCCGATGCGAACTGGCCGATGATGGTTGCAGCAGCCGCCCCGGTAATGCCCATGCCGGCTCCGTAAATCAGGATCGGGTCGAGAACGATGTTGATCACGGCGCCGAGGACGACCGAGACGAGCCCCTGCTTCGCGAAGCCCTGGGCCAGGATAAACTGATTCATCCCGGTCCCGCAGATCACAGCGAAGCTGCCGAACAGGCAGATCGTAAAGTACCGGTCCGCGAAAGGGTAGAGCGTGTCTCCGCACCCGAGAGCGTACAGCAGCGGCCGTTTAAAGATCATCCCTGAGATGAATACCGCCGCAGACAGGATCAGCGCGAGCGTAAAGGCCGTGTTGACTGCCTGCTGAGCGGTTTTCTGATCCCGCCGTCCGGCTGAAGAGCTCATCAGGACAGCGCCGCCGGTGCCTGCGAGAAAGGCGAAGGCGTTCAGGATCGTCAGAGCAGGGGCGCAGACGCCGACCGCAGCCAGCGCCTGTCCGCCGCCCTGCGCGAGATTTCCGAGGTAGATCCTGTCGGCGATGCTGTACAGGATCGTGACAAACTGCGCGGCCATCGCGGGCAGCCCCAGTTTTAACACTAGCTTTCGTATCGGTATATGATTGAATTCTTTTTCCAAGCCGTATCCTTTATCTGCAGCTGATTCTATTAAAACGTTGCTCTATTCGGACGGCTGTTAAGCCATCACCCATGAGTCCTGCCAGTCTTTGAACGAAGCGATGACATGGTCCACGCCAGCTACAGAATTCAGACCGTTCGTTCCTGCCGGATCGATGCCGACGATCATGCCTGCGCCTGCGCGCTCTGCGGACTCGAGGCCCAGCAGCGCGTCCTCCACGACGATGGTTTCTTCAGGCGCGGACCCGATTTTTTCGAAGCTCTTCAGATAGATATCCGGTTCCGGCTTGCCGGGTAGCTTTCCGTCATTGTAGATAATGTTCGTATCGTAATCGAACCACCGTCCGATCCCCAGATGTTCGAAATAGAAATCCATGTTCCCGCGGCCGGCGGCGGTTGCGATACTGACGGGCACGTCAGCCGCCTTGAGCCGGTCCAGAAGTTCAGGCGCACCCTCTGTAAGCGTCAGCCGTTCCGGATGCTCCAGAACCAGGCTTCTGTAGAGGGCTTCCTTGCCGTCTTCAGAGAGATGATGCACCTCTTCGGGCGTCAGCTCTCTTCCCATATAATGAGAGAAAATGAAACTGTTGGGACGGCCGTGAAAAAAGCGCATAAAATCTGCGTCATCTACCGATGCATGAAATGTTTTATGCAGGAACCGGCGCCAGGCTTCTTCGTTAAAATCACTGTCCTGAAACAGAGTTCCGTTAAAATCGAAGACCACCGCTTTATATGAATGTTCAGACATTTTTCATCCTTTATAAATTGATATTTTGAATTAAAGATCCGCAGGATTCGTAGATTTTAAAGTTAAATTGCTCATATCATTTTACGTTACTTTTTTTGAAATATGAAAGAAAATCTGCGTGCAATAAAAAAGCGGAAACAGAGCGCTTATTCAGCGCTGTCTGTTTCCGCTTTTTTTGAATGTATATTTACTGCCGCTTTATTTTCCCCGCGTTCGAAAATCAGTCCGAACACCCAGTGGGTGAAGGGTGCGGCTGCGAACATATTCCAGAAGAAGGCCATGGGCAGGTTCTTCATTAACGTTCCGAACCAGACGATCGGAAGCATCGTCCAGGATACGCCGCCGAGGATAACTGTGAACAGGACCGAGGCTGTCAGGCTCATGACGGGGCACATTACCGCGACGGTTCCGGCCTGCCTGAGAAGCTGCCGAAAATACGGGTTGTCGTCAGGTGTGCTGTGACGTTCCACAAAAGCCGCGCCCATACGGTTTCCGAACCACTCTGAATACAGAATGACAAAGAGGACCATGAGAAGGCTTTCCTGAAACGCGGATACGAAAATTTCCGGCGTCAGATTCGTGAAGCCGCCCGGTGCTCCGAGAAGTCCGGCAGTGACCGCGGTGTTGTAGACTTCCATTCCGATCGCCATTGTATACGACATGATCAGACCGAACACGATTCCCTGTGTTTTTGTTTTAGGCATAATTACTCCTGATAATTCAGGACGCAAAAAAGACGGCAGTGCATACCGCCGTCCTGTTCGATATGCCGCCTCAGCTGGAATTACGCTGATGGCGACACGCTGTAAATATAAAATATCAGAAAAAACCGGTTCTCGTAAGTGAAAACCGGGATGTAGTCGTCACTCAGATTTCAAAGCCTGCCCTGGTTCTGTCGATGCTGCCGGATGTTTTCTCAGTCATAATCTTTTCCTTATAAACATCGGTGACATCGATGTTTATTTAAACAGCACCGAGTATTCCCGGGCGGTTTCTTTTTTACAGACGAGATAGTAACTGACATTGACCTCCGGATCGTCTATCGTGACTGCCCGGCGGCCTAGCAACTCTTCGCGTCCGTTTACGACAAGATCTGACGTAAAACAGGGGAGAATCGAATTCGCGATGAGCTCCTCGAACGAATATCGTTCGGTCTGTACGAGAAAGCGGGAGTCGGGCATTTTCCTGCTGACAATGTCCGCCCAGAAGCCGATTTCCGAAAACAGCAGCATATTCTCGCCGTTCAGTTCTGACAAAGAGAGTGATTTTCTTCTCGCGAAGCGATGATTTTTCGGAAGGAGAAACATCAGGTGCTCTTCTCCGATTTTTAACGAACGATAATCAGGATTATCCGGTTTAAAGGGCAGGATAATCAGCTGGTAGACGTTTTTATCGAGCCCGTCCAGGAGCTCCGGCGGTTTCTTAAGCTCCGAAGCTATCGCCTTATCGGGATAATTTTCAGTCAGCTTCTGGATCAGCTCCGGAAGATTGACCGCTGCGCCGGAGCCGATGGAAATCGTACGGTTTGCGCGGTCGTAGGCGCGTACTCTGCGAAGCGTCTCGTCAGTCTGTTTGAGGAGAATCGATATCTCCTGCGCAGCATAGACGCCGTTGTCGTTCAGGCTGATGCTGTTTTTTGTTCGATCGAAAAGCGGAACGCCGAATTCGTTCTCCGCCTTTTTCATCGCCCGCGTGATTGTCGGCTGTGAGATATGAAACTGTTCCGCGACGCCGGATAAGGTTCCGGTTTCTGCAAATGAAGCGAAATACTGCATCTCTTCATAGTTGAGCATGGCCTGCCTCCTTGAATACTTATGGACAGTATAGCATTATCGATCGAAATTATAAACTTTCACTATTCATTCTATGAAAACCAGACTGCAGAAACGATTCTGTACAACCGTTTTTTCGCTTTTTATAATGAAGTCAGATAAAGGAGGCTGCTCATGATATTTTACTTTACCGGAACAGGAAACAGCCTGTACGCTGCGAAGACGCTTGACAACAATCTCATCAGTATCCCGCAGATTATGAATAGCGAAAATCTCGTCTTTGAGGATGATAAGATCGGTATCGTCTGTCCGATTTACGGACACGAAATGCCGGAAATGGTTAAAGAATTTATCCGGAAGTCAGAACTGCATACAGACTATCTGTATATTATTCTGACCTACGGCAACCGACACGCCAGCGCTGTGGAGCTCGCAAAAAAAACGATCGAAGCTTCCGGAAAGAAGGCGGATTATATCGCGACACTGCTGACGGTGGATAATTTCCTGCCGGGCTTCGACATGGCCGAGCAGATGAAGATCGATAAAAAGGTGGACGGGCAGCTTGCTTCGATAAAAGCCGATATTGACGCCGGCAGACACAGTATCGAAAAAGTAACGCTGATGGACCGGGCAGCTCACGAAGGCTACATGAAGCTTGTCAAACACCAGCCTGAGACAGTATGGGCGGACTTCGAATTTACGGACGCGTGTATCGGATGCGGAATCTGTGCAAAGGTCTGTCCGGCAGGATGTATTCATGTAGAAAATCAGAAGGCTGCACGCACAGGTGAGAACTGCCAGGCATGCTATGCCTGTATTCAGGCCTGCCCGAAGAATGCGATCAAAATGAAGGAGCTCTTCGGCTTCGCGGAAAAGAATCCGGATGTCCGCTATCGCAACGAGCATATCCAGCTGTCGGAGATCGTCGCAGCGAATAATCAGAATGCAGAATAAATTTGTACAGTTATTTATATAAGAAGGGAAGAAAACTATGGAATATGCAACACTTTATAACGGAGTAAAGATGCCGATTCTTGGCTACGGCGTCTATCAGGTCACGAAGGAAGAATGCGAACGCTGCGTACTGGATGCACTGAGAGCCGGCTACCGTTCTATCGATACGGCTCAGAGCTATGCCAATGAGGAGGAAGTCGGGGAGGCCATTGAAAAAAGCGGTATCGCCCGCGATGATATTTTCCTGACCACTAAAGTATGGATCGAGCATTACGGCTATGAAGAAACGAAGGCTTCCGTCATTGAATCAATGAGAAAGCTGAAGACAGATTATCTTGATCTCTGTCTGCTGCATCAGCCTTTTTCCGATTATTACGGCGCCTGGCGGGCGCTGGAAGAGCTGTATAATGAAGGAAAGATACGTGCGATCGGCGTATCGAACTTCTATCCGGACAGACTTATCGATCTCGCATTGTTCTCCAGCATCAAGCCGATGGTCAATCAGGTGGAAACCCATGTGTTCAATCAGCAGAAGACCGCCCATGAAATCATGGAAAAATATGATATCCGGCAGGAAGCCTGGGCGCCCTTCGGAGAAGGCCGCGGAGGTCTGTTCGAAAACGCAACGATCAGAGAAATCGGGGTGAAGTACGGCAAGAGCACCGCTCAGGTCATGCTGCGCTGGCTCATTCAGCGCGGCATCGTCGTGATCCCGAAATCCACCCATTACGAACGTATGGTGGAAAATCTCGACGTATTTGATTTCACACTGTCGGAAGAAGATATGGACAAGATCGCGGCGCTGGATAAAGAACAGAGCTCGTTCTTCTCCCATACCGATCCGGCAATTGTCGAATGGATGGCCGGGATCGTTGAAGAACGCAAGCACGCCGGCAAGAAGTAACTGACTCTTTCTGCCGTTGATTTTATTAGAACTAAAGACCACTGAAACGTCGGCTGCCACGTTCCAGCGGTCTTTATCACTTTATGCTTCCGGCTTCAGCGGTCCGTAGAAGTAGCTGGATGTTGCTCCGCCGTCGATCAGGAAGGTCGATCCTGTGATAAAGGCGCCCTTGTCGCTCATCAGCAGTTCCGCCACGTTTGCCACTTCGTCCGCCGTACCGGGACGACTTGCGGGACATTTTGCAAACATGTTCTTATAGAAATCACCGCGGGGACCGTTGAATTCGTCAATTGCGAGGGGTGTGACAATGATGCCGGGCGCGATGTCATTGATTCTGGCGCCGCGTTCTCCCCATTTGACGGCTTCCGCCATGACTCGTTTTTCGTTGCAGCGTTTGGCCAGCTGATAGGCATGGAGCGTATCCCTGATATTTTCAGGCTGCAGTATTTCCAGTGAGAGAAGCTCTTCCGTCGGAGTTGTCGCGAGCAGCGCATCCTCTTCGGCGGTCAGTGCCGGCATTCTCCAGCCGGACTGGCTTGAAATCGTGACGCCGACTCCGCCGGGTGCGATCACCTTACCGACTTCTTCCATCAGAACGGCGGTCCCGTAAAGGTCTACGTTCAGGATGGTTTCAACAGGCGCCTGGCTGGGGGAGACACCCGCTGCGTTTACGAGCATTGTGATATCCCCGAGATCCTGAGCCTGATCGATAAGCGCGAGAATAGACTTACGGGATGCGAGATCCACTTCAGCCGCGATGACATCGTAGCCTGCTTCGTTCATAGTTTTCGCAATGGCTTCCGCATTGGCCGGGTTTTTGTCAGCGACCAGAATCGTCTTTCCGTAACCCATTCTGCGTGCGATGGCCATACCGATCTGACCGGCTCCTGTTAAAATCATTACGTCTTTATTCATCTTATGTTCTCCTTATCTTTTTTCGAATTCCGCAGCCACTTCTTCGAGCAGCTTTCGGATGGGCAGGTGCTGGGAACAGGCTTTTTCGCAAAGACCGCACTTTATGCAGTCCGAGGCCCTGCCGCCGCGTTTTGTATGAACTTCGTGATAGTAGTAATCGGCGTTCCAGTCGTGAAACGCAGTCTTCGCATTCATACAGGCGAACAAATCGGGGATGGAGATCTGTTTTGGACAGCCCTCTGTGCAGTAACGGCAGGCCGAACAGGGGATCAGATTCTTCGAGCGGAGAATTTCACATACCTTGTGAACAGCTTCCGTTTCCGTATCGTTAAGAGGCTTCGCACCCTTCATGAAGGAAAGGTTATCCTGCATCTGTTCGATACTGCTCATTCCCGAGAGGATCATCCGGATTCCGTCAAAGCCTGCGACATAGCGCAGCGCGTAGCTTGCAGGACTGCCGCCGTCAAGCGCGTCCAGAACAGCCGCCGCATCCTCCGGCAGGTTTACGAGGCTTCCGCCTTTAACAGGCTCCATAACGATAACCGGCTTGCCGTGTTTTCTGCAGACCTCCAGGCACTTTCCGCTTTCGACTGCCGGATCGTCGTAGTCCAGATAATTGAACTGGATCTGCACGACCTCAATCTGCGGGTATTCGGTCAGAATCTGTTCCAGTACCGCCGCTTTATCGTGAAAGGAAATGCCCACATGACGGATTTTTCCTTCCTTCTTCAGTTCGAACGCCGTTTCATAAGCGCGCGCTTTTTTGAAATAATCGAAATTTTCAGCCCCCTGAGCGTGCATCAGGTAAAAATCAAAATAGTCGACGCCGCAGGCTTTGAGCTGGCTTTCAAATAACGGACGGATATCGGTTTCTTTTTTGAAAAAGAAATTCGTCAGCTTGTCCGTAAGGATGTAGCTGTCGCGGGGATAACGGTCGGTGAGGCAGGTTTTAAGCGCCGTCTCGCTTTTGCCGCCGAGGTATCCGTGGGCCGTATCAAAATAGCAGAAGCCGTCGGCCATAAAGGTGTCGACCATTTCGTTCATCTGTTCAATATCGACCTGGCCGTCTTTCATGGGCAGGCGCATACATCCGAAACCGAAGTTCTGATCTCCGAATAATTTCATTCATTTCAGTCCTTTCAATTTTGTTTCCTTTGCTTATCTTTATAATAAAGGCTTGTGCCGCTGGGAACAATTTCGGTTTCGACAGTGTCGGATAAGAATAACTGATATGAAAGAGAGGGAAGGGAGTTTGCCTGCAATAGCTATTTTTATGAGAGTGAAGGTTCGATATGAGTTGATAATCATTTGAGAAATGTATTCAATTTGTATGCAAATTGAGTGCAGACAGAAAACGGCAAAATAAAAACAGCTGAAATGCCTTTATAGGGCAATTTCAGCTGTTGCTTTAATTTCAAAATTGGTGGAGACGGCGGGAGTCGAACCCGCGTCCAAAAACCGATTCATACAGTTTTCTACGAGCGTAGTCTCTGATTTAGATTTCGCCGCTGACCGCTCTCAGGACAAAGCGGAAAGAAACTATTCCCTGATACACATACCGTTCGGGAAACTCCGATATGCGGTTCCCTGCTTAGATGAACGCCGGTACTCTCAGTCACAGGTTAAAGAGAGGGGCGTGCGGCAGTTTGTGCCGCGGGTAGACTTCACGTGGCTTTAACAGCTTACGCTGCCATCGCCATTACAGGTCTTTCGTTTTTAGCGTTTATATTTAGGTGTCACTTTTTACGATGATCAACGCATCGGCTCGCTTACCATACTTCACGATCCCTGTCGAAACCTTTACGTCCCCGGGATAAAAACTGTTCAGGATTTGATTGTACGGAGGTCGCGTTTCATCCGGCGGTCCGCATCTTTCTTGGCGATGGTCTGACGCTTGTCGTAGACCTTCTTGCCCTTTGCCAGCGCAAGTTCAAGCTTGACACGCCCGTTCTTAAAATACAGGGAGAGAGGAACGAGTGTGTAGCCTTCACGCTGCTTCAGGCTGCTGAGTTTGCGGATCTCCTGCTTATGCAGCAGAAGCTTCCTGGTGCGCAGCGGGTCCTTATTGAAGATGTTGCCCTGTTCGTAAGGGGAGATGTTCATCTGATAGACGAAGATCTCGCCGTCGCGGATATCCGCGTACGATTCCTTCAGACTCGCCTTGCCCTGCCTCAGAGACTTGACTTCGGTACCGGCCAGTTCGATCCCGCATTCATACTTTTCTTCAATAAAGTAATCGTGGGTCGCTTTTTTGTTTCGTGCTATCATTTTAATCGAATCAGCCATATCCGTATCCTTTCGCAGTAATAATTAATTATATCAGGATATATGCTAAAGTCAACAGACTGACGGATTAAAATAAGAAAAACCGGCCGTTTCTGCGGCCGGTTCGTATTCATCTATTCAATCTTTATTATTCGATAACTTCGAAGTCTACCTGTCTTGCTGCGGCGTCCGCTCCGACCGTCTTGACCTTGACCGGCTGGCCCAGCTCGTAGATCTTCCCGAAGCGCTGTCCGACCAGGCGGTGCAGCCCTTCATCATAGATATAATAGTCGTCGTTCAGCGCGGTCATCTTGACAAGACCTTCGACCGTGTTCGGCAGTTCCACAAAGAAACCGAAGCCCGTAACGCCGGAGATCTTCCCGTCAAAGGTTTCTCCGATGTGTTCGGTCATATATTCGGCCTTCTTCATCTTCTTGACTTCGCGTTCGATATTGTCCGCGACGCGTTCCTGTTCCGAGCTGTGAGCCGCCTGTTCCTTGAGCTTCTTCGCGATCCGGTGCTTTTCCTTTTCGGGAACATTGCCGTTCGTATCCGCCAGAAGAGCCAGGTTGCGGTGAACCGTCAGGTCGGGGTAGCGGCGGATCGGCGAGGTGAAGTGGGTATAGTTTGCCGCGCCCAGAGCGTAGTGGCCTTTGTTTTCCGGTTCGTACAGCGCCTGCTGCATCGTGCGCAGCGCCAGCAGCGTGATCACTTCACGGTTCGGCGAATGTTCGATATCCTTCATCAGCTTCTGGAAGTCGTGATTGTTAGGAATCTGGCCTTCCTTGCCGAGATGGAAGCCGAAGCGTTTCAGGTATTCCCGGAATTCCTTGAGCTTGTCAGCGTCCGGATGGGGATGATTCCGGTACATGAATGTCAGGCCGGATTTCGACGCGTATTCCGCCACCGTTTCGTTGGCCAGCAGCATGAATTCTTCGATGAGACGTTCCGAGACGCCGCGTTCCGACGTCTTGATGTCGATCGGCTTCCCGTTATCGTCGACGACTACGACAGATTCCGGATATTCGAAGTCGATCGAGCCTCTCGCTCCGCGCCGTTCGTTGTGGAGGATCTTCGCGAGATCTTCCATCATCGTCAGGTCTTTTTTGAAGGGCTTCAGATATTCTGTCCGCTCGGTATCTTCACCCGCGAGGAATTCGTTCACCGTGCTGTAGGTCATCCGGGCGCTGGAATGAATCACAGAGCGCTGGATCTTGTAGTCGAGGACCTGCCCGTGCTTGTCCACATCCATGATGCACGAGAATGTCAGACGGTCTTCGTCGGGACGCAGCGAGCACAGGTTGTTGGACAGATTGAAGGGCAGCATCGGAACGACCTTGTTCACTGTGTAGATCGAGGTTGCGCGCTTGTCCGCTTCGACGTCGAT
>CALMRA010000004.1 GCA_937872065.1 uncultured Eubacteriaceae bacterium
CGTCACCGAGATCTACAAGGTCGGCGGCGCACAGGCGATCGCGGCTCTCGCCTACGGAACTGAAAGCATCGCACCGGTGGACAAGATCACGGGTCCCGGCAATATCTTCGTCGCG
The DNA here is from genome assembly GCA_937872065.1 of uncultured Eubacteriaceae bacterium. Taxonomy (GTDB): domain Bacteria; phylum Bacillota; class Clostridia; order Eubacteriales; family Eubacteriaceae; genus UBA7485. The sequence continues at coordinate 116 of CALMRA010000004.1, forward strand.
ACCGCAAAGCGCGAGGTGTTCGGAAAGGTCGCGATCGACATGATCGCCGGTCCCTCGGAGGTCCTCGTTATTGCGGATGAAACCGCGGAGCCCGCATGGGTCGCAGCGGATCTGCTGGCTCAGGCAGAGCATGACGAAATGGCGATGCCCATCCTGATCGCGCTGGATCCCGATCTGCCAAACAAGGTGATCAAAGAAGTGGACAGACAGCTTACCGAAGATATTTCACGGGGAGCGATCGCATCCGCGTCTGTCAGGGACTACGGCTTTATTTTCACGGCCGATACTCTCGAACAGGCCTTCGAACTGGCGGACGCCGTCGCGCCCGAACATCTCGAACTGGCGATCAAAGAACCCGAAAAGTATGTGGACAGTGTTCACAACGCAGGTGCGATCTTTATCGGAGAATTTACGCCCGAACCGGCCGGCGACTATTTCGCGGGTCCCAACCACACGCTCCCGACATCGGGAACGGCGCGTTTCTCGTCGCCGCTGGGCGTCTACGATTTTCTGAAGCGGACGTCTCTGCTCCGTTATGACAGCGGCGCGATACGCCGGGAAGGTCCGGAAATCGTCGCGTTTGCCAAATCCGAAGGACTCGACGCTCACGCCAGATCGGTGGAAAGGAGGCTTGCGGACTGATGCGTAATTTTACACGAAAAAATGTCGTTTCACTGGAAGCCTACAAACCTGAGCCTCAGCAGGCGAAAGCGGTTCTGAACGCAAACGAAAACCCCTATAATCTGCCTCCGGCAGTCGCGGAAATAATCGCCGACAGAATCCGTCAGCTGGATTTTAACCGCTACCCGGATCCGGGCGCCTCGGAGCTGACGAAGGCCGCCGCAGATTTCTGCGGCGTCCCTCCCGATAAGATCATCTGCGGGAGCGGTCTCGACGAAATCCTGATGATCATGACCGAAGCCTTTGTCGGACCGGACGATACGGTGGTCACCCACAAGCCCGGTTTTTCAATGTACGACATCTGGACTCAGATCGCGGGCGGAAGCTTCATCTCCGTCTTCGACAAACCCGACGGCAGCATCGACGTGGACGGTCTCATCGAAGAAGCGCGGGACAACTGCGCGAAAATCGTCTATGTCTGCTCTCCCAACAATCCGACCGGATACCGGATGCCCGCCGGCGAGATCGTACGTCTTCTCGAAGAAACGCCGTCGCTGATCGTCCTTGACGAAGCCTATGTGGACTTCGCGGACGGCTCTCTGGTCCGGATGACGGACGACTGGGAAAACCTCGTGGTCCTGAGAACCCTGTCGAAGGCCTTCCGTCTTCCCTCCGCCCGCTGCGGCTGGGCGGTGGCAGACCCGCGCATCATCGACGCGATGTTCAAGGTCAAGGGACCGTATAACCTGAACGCACTCACGCAGATCGCAGCCCGGACAGTTCTGGAAAACGCGGATCAGATTCTTGACAAGGTCCCGGAAATTATCGATTCGCGCGAGGATATGACCGCTTTTCTGCAGAAATATCCGCAGATCACCGTCTATCCCTCCTCCGCGAACTTTATCTACTTTAAAACGAAGGACGCGCCCGAGCTTCAGCAGTGTTTTATCGACAGCAGCGTCCTGACTAAATATTTCAAATCCGATTACGCGTTCAGACTATCTATCGGAACGCCGGCGGAAAATGAAGCCGTCAAAAAAACGGTCATCGACCTGTACGGAGAAAAAAAATGACACGCATCGCACAGATCAAACGAAAGACAGCTGAAACGGATATCGACGTAACTCTTAACCTGGACGGCGCCGGCAAGTCGGATATCGACACCGGGATCGGCTTTTTCGATCACATGCTTACCCTGTTCGCAGCACACGGCATGTTCGACCTGACCGTCAAGGCGGAGGGCGACGACGTCGACAACCACCATGCGGTCGAAGATATCGGAATCTGTCTCGGACGCGCGTTTTACGAATCTCTCGGAGACAAAAAGGGAATCACGCGCTACGCGTTCACATTCACGCCGATGGACGAATCCCTCGCCCGTATCGCGGTCGACATCTCGGGAAGATCGGCCCTCGTCTACGATGTGCCCCTGAACAGAGAATTTATCGGCGCCCTTGAAACCGAAATGCTCGAAGAATTCTTCATCGCGTTTACAGACAACGCGAAAATCGCGCTGCACATCAAGAACGAATACGGCCGCAACGCGCATCATATCGTAGAAGGCGTCTTCAAGGGCTTCGGCCGGACGCTGCGTGAAGCCGTCAGACTTCAGGCAGGCTCGAACGCCGTTCCCAGCACGAAGGGGGTCATCGAATGAGCCTCGAAAAGAAGATCGCGATTATCGACTACGGCGCAGGCAATCTGAAGAATGTCGAAACAGCGCTGCGGGAAACCGGAATCACCGGAATCATCACGGCCGATCCTCTGGTTATCGACGATTCCGACGCGATTATCCTTCCCGGGGTCGGCGCCTTCCGCGACGCGATGAACCGCCTGAACGAATCGGGACTGACCGATATCATCGACAGGAATGTCAGACGCGGCAAGCTGTTCCAGGGAATATGTCTGGGCATGCAGATGCTCTTCGACTCTTCCTCTGAGGACGGTCTTACGGCGGGTCTGGGCTACATCCCAGGCACCGTCGAGCTGATGGAGCCCGAAGGGCTCAAGATCCCCCATATGGGCTGGAACGAGCTGGTTGTCTGTCATCCGGAGGATCCCTTTATGAAGGGTGTCGAAACCGGCGAGTACGTCTATTTCGTCCACTCGTACCGGGCGGTTCCCGCGTTCTTTGACGACAATGTTCTGGCCTACGCGGAATACGGCATGAAGGTGCCGGCTGTTGTCAGAAAAGACAACGTGATCGGAACACAGTTTCATCCTGAAAAAAGCGCCGCTGCCGGCGCGAAGTTTCTGAATAATCTGAAGGAGCTGATCGTATGATCGTACTTCCAGCAATAGACCTGAAGGACGGCAGATGTGTCCGTCTTCTGCAGGGTAAAAAAAAGAAAGAAACAGTCTACAGCGACGATCCGGCCGCTATGGCGGCTAATTTCGAAAAGCTCGGCGCAGAGTATCTGCATATCGTGGATCTGGACGGAGCGTTCGAGGGATCTCCCCAGAACCTGCCGGTTATTGAGCAGATCGTATCGACTATCGGCATTCCCGTCGAACTCGGCGGGGGCATCCGCGACATGGACACCGCAAAGCGCTATCTCGATGCCGGCGTAAGCCGGATCATCATCGGGACAAAGGCTGTCGAGGATCCTGACTTTATCGAATCGCTGATCAGCAGATGGGACGACAGGGTCGCGGTCTCTCTCGACGCGAAGGACAGCATCGTCTGCACGAAGGGCTGGACTGAATCCAGCGATATCGAAGTGCTCGAAGCGGCGTCCCGTCTGGAAGCTGTAGGACTGTCTACGCTGATTTATACGGATATCTCGAAGGACGGAATGCTTTCCGGTCCCAATATGAAAATGCTCGAAATTCTGAACCGCGGACTCCGCGGCATGAACGTTATCGCCAGCGGCGGTGTCGCCTCCGAACAGAATCTTCTCGATCTCGAATCGATGAACCTGTACGGCGCGATCACCGGCAAGGCTGTCTACGAAGGTAAAATCGATCTCGGCAGATTTCTGAAAGAACAGAGGTCCAGAGATGCTCGCTAAGCGGATCATCCCGTGCCTCGACGTCGACGACGGCCGCGTCGTCAAGGGCAGGAAGTTCAAGGAGATCCGCGACGTCGCGGACCCTGTGGATCTCGGAAAGCGCTATTCGGAAGAAGGTGCCGACGAGCTTGTCTTTTACGACATCACGGCTTCTCATCAGAAACGCGGCATCTTCCTCGATGTCGTCGAACGGGTCGCCGAAAACGTGCGTATCCCGTTTACGATCGGAGGCGGTATCTCGTCGCCTGAGGACTTCAGGAAGGTCCTGCTGGCCGGCGCGGACAAGGTCTCCGTCAATTCTTCCGCCGTGAAGGATCCGGAGCTCATCTCCGAAGCGGCCCGCCGCTTCGGAAGCCAGTGCGTCGTCCTGTCCATCGACGCGAAGCGAAACGGACAGGGCTCCTGGGACGTGTTTGTCAACGGCGGACGCGACAACACCGGGATCGACGCGGTGGAATGGGCTCAGCGGGGACAGAATCTCGGCGCCGGAGAAATCTGCATCAATTCCATCGATACTGACGGGGTCAAGGACGGCTTCGACCTCGATCTGAACCGGACCCTCTCGCAGAAGCTGACGATCCCGATTATCGCCTCCGGCGGCGCGGGTCAGATGAGCCATTTCGCGGACGTTCTCGAAGTCGGAGCGGACGCGGCGCTTGCGGCGTCGGTGTTTCATTACGATGAAATTCCGATCCCCGATCTCAAGGATTATCTGGCGCAGCGCGGACTGCCGGTGCGCCGCGTGAAGAAAGGCAGAAAGTGACAGAAGAACAGAAACAGCTCGTCGAAGAGCTTAAATTCGATAAGAACGGACTGATTCCATGCATCGTACAGGATTATTCCACTCGACAGGTACTGATTCTCGCGTATATGAATAAAGAATCGCTGACGATGACCCTGGAAAGCGGACGGGTCACATTCTGGTCCAGAAGCCGCAGCGAGCTGTGGACAAAAGGCGAAACCTCGGGCAATTTCCTGACCCTTGTCTCTCTGGAATACGACTGCGACGAAGACACTCTTCTTGCCGAAGTTATTCCGGCAGGTCCGGCCTGCCATACCGGAAACACCTCGTGCTTCTACCGCACGCTATGGTCGAACCCGCAGCTCGATCTCGGCAACAGCTCGATTTTGTGCGAAATCGAACAGACCATCCGCGAACGCATCGAAAACCCGGAAGAGGGCTCGTATACGAACTATCTGCTGTCCGAGGGAACCGATAAGATCTGCAAGAAGGTCGGCGAAGAAGCGACGGAAACCGTTATCGCGGCGAAGAACGAAGATCCTGACGAGATCGCCTCGGAAGCCTCCGATCTGCTGTACCACCTCGCGGTGCTGCTGGCGGACGCGGACATCGGCTACGACGATCTGTACCGGACGCTGACGAAGCGCCACGGAAAGAAGTCGGAAATCAAGCGCCTCGGAAAAGCCAAGCGCGGAGAAATCTGAGTATTACGAAAATAACGATAAGCAGCAGACCGGACGTTCAATCCGGCCAATCGAAAAAGCCGGTCCCGAGGGACCGGCTTTCGATGTTTTATTGTCAGCCTCTGCGGCTTCGATTACGTTGTTTAAGCTTATTTCTTCGGATAGAATCCTGACGGAGCTTCAGACAGATTGATCATGATGTTCTTGATCTGTGAGTAGTGTTCGAGCATGATCTTATGGGTTTCACGTCCGATACCGGAGTTCTTGTATCCGCCGAAGGGTGCGCCTTCAGGAATCTGATTGTAGGTGTTGACCCACATACGTCCTGTTTCGATCGCTCTTGCAACACGCAGCGCCTTCGTGATGTCCTGTGTCCAGACTGCGCCGCCGAGACCGTATACGCTGTCGTTTGCCATCTTGATAACGTCGGCTTCATCCTTGAACTTGATGACGACCGCTACAGGTCCGAAGATTTCTTCCTGGCATACTCTCGCATCCGGTCCTACGTTCGTGATAAGCGTCGGAGCCATGAAGGAGCCCTTGCCGAATTCGCCGTCTGTGATCGCCTTGCCGCCGCATGCGATGGTCGCGCCTTCTTCTTTCGCGATATCGATGTAGCTTAAGATCTTGTCCAGCTGACGCTTGTTGATCTGCGAACCCATCTGAGTCTGCGGATCAAGCGGCATGCCTACCTGAACAGCTTCGAAAGCCTTGACCGCGTCCGCGACGAATTTATCGTAGATATCTTCCTGAACGAAGACTCTCGAGCCTGCGCAGCAGACCTGGCCCTGATTGAACAGGATACCGAGCTGCAGGCCGTCGATCGCCTGATCCCAGTTGCAGTCGTCAAAGAAGATGTTTGCGGATTTGCCGCCGAGTTCGAGGGTAGCCGGGATGAGTTTGTCGGCTGCCGCCATCGCGACGTTCTTCCCGACTTCTGTCGAGCCTGTGAACGCGAGTTTTCTGAATCCCGGATTGTCCAGGATATACTGGCCGCACTTGGAGCCGGAGCCCGTTACGACGTTGAATACGCCGGCCGGAATAACGTCCTGAACGAGACGTGCAAATTCGAGAACTGACAGAGAGGTGTCGCTTGACGGTTTAAAGACCGTGCAGTCGCCTGCCGCGAGAACCGGAGCAAGCTTCCATGCAGCCATCAGGAACGGGAAGTTCCACGGTACGATCTGTCCGACAACCCCGATGGGTTCGTGCAGGATAATCGACAGGAACTGTTCGTCGAGAACGGAAGCGCTGCCTTCATCCGCAAGCAGTGCGCCTGCGAAATAACGGAAATGCTTCGCTGACAGCGGAATATCGATCGCCATCGTTTCACGGATCGGCTTGCCGTTATCCATCGATTCGACGGTTGCAAGCAGTTCTGTGTTTTCGTCGATAATGTCGGCAACCTTGTTCAGGATCGCGGCACGTTCCGACGGCGTCGTCTTCTTCCATGTGTCAAATGCTTCCCATGCTGCGTCAACAGCATCCTGTACGTCTCCTTCAGTCGCCTGAGCGCAGGTGGAAAGGACTTCGCCCGTTGCAGGTGAGGTCGCCGTAAAGGTCGCGCCGTCACTAGCCGGTTTCCATTTTCCGCCGATGAACAAGCCGTATTCGCCGAGTAATTCAGGTTTCATTGTTTTCTCCTTGAGAATTAAAACAAGGCCAGGTAAACGTTACATACTCATCTACTATCAATTGTAAGTCGGTTGC
>CALMRA010000005.1 GCA_937872065.1 uncultured Eubacteriaceae bacterium
GCGCCGCCTTCCTCAAGGGCCGCTCTGAACGCCGGCAGGTAAATCTCGTACAGCGCCCGGTCGTCGATCTCGACGTTTACCCACAGCCGTTCCGTCTCCTGACTGTTCAGCGCGAAGTGCTTCGGACAGGCCGCTGTGCCTGCGGACTGAATCCCGCGTATCATCGCCGAGGCCGCCGTTCCTGCGAGCAGCGGATCCTCGCTCATATATTCGAAATTGCGTCCGCACAGCGGAGTCCGCTTGATGTTCAGGCTCGGTCCGAGAATCACGTCCTTTCCTCTGGCCCGCGTCTCTTCGCCGAGCACGAGTCCGGCCATTTCGATAATTTCGGGATCCCAGGTCGCGGCCAGAGCGCTGCCGCTGGGCAGGTAGCTTGTCGGCTTTTTTGATCCGTCCGCGCTGGTCCAGCCGTCCGGTCTGAAATCCTGCCGGACTCCCATCGGTCCATCGCTGAAGACCAGCGCCGGTATCCCGAGACGGGGTACCGCGCCTGTCCTGAACAGCTCGCTGCCGTGGATCATCGCGATCTTCTCGTCCAGCGTAAGCTGACCGATCAGAGACTCGATCTGTCTGTCCGTATTATTCTTTTTATTCTTCATAGAATTCCGTTTGACTGTATTCTGTTTCGCTGAATTCTGTATCATCTGATTACTGCTCCAGTTCCACCGTGATCTGCGTCTGACAGTTTGTCAGCAGCGAACCCGATACGTCCGCGCCTCTGACCTGTTTTACCTTCAGGTTGATGAGCAGAATATGTACGTCGCTTCCGCCGGCGAGAAACAGCCTGAAGATATTTCCGCTGCGCTCGCATGAGAAGTGCAGCGCCGTTTCTCCTGACGCATCCGGAATGTCGCAGATGACGGTCTCATTGTCTTCAGGTTCATAAAGTTTAAGCGTTACGCCGTCCGCGTAGTCGTAAACGGGAGAGTCTCCGCAGGCGCCGAAGGGAATAACCGAACCCGGCCGTACGTACAGCGGGATGCTGCCGTATCCGACATGGC
>CALMRA010000006.1 GCA_937872065.1 uncultured Eubacteriaceae bacterium
AGGTAGCCACACTTTTTGCACAGACACAGGTTGATACGCTCCCGTACCTGATGGGCGGCGTAGGCGTCGCGATCTGCACTCCGCCTATCGGCATGGGCATCGCGACATTCCTGGCTCCGAAAAAGTACAATGCAGAAGAAAAAGAAGCCGGTAAAGCGGCGATCCTGATGGGCTGTGTGGGCATCACCGAAGGCGCGATCCCGTTCGCCGCCAACGACCCGCTGCGTGTTATACCGTCATTGATGGTGGGCGCGATGGTCGGAAACGTCATGGCTTTCATGATGGGAATCCTGAATCACGCACCTTGGGGCGGTCTGATCGTTCTGCCGGTTGTCGAAGGCCGCTGGCAGTATTTCCTGTGCGTGCTCGTCGGCTCATTCGTCACCGCGATTATGGTAAATTTCCTCAAACGCAATCCTGAAACGAATAAGGAAGAAGAAGAATCCTTTGAAGATCTGGATCTGGATTTCGAAGATTTCTAAAACCGGGATTAAGAGCCGGTTTGATCCGGGATTATACCTGGTGTAGTAAATCAGCGCTGCGGAATTATTCCGCAGCCGCGATTTATGTACGTATAATATAATTTGAGCATAATGAATTTTACAGGATCTGAATTACAAATCTGAAATATCGGGTTTAATTTATAAGGAGAACGAAATGAAAGTCGTTGCAATCACATCATGTCCGTCCGGCGTAGCCCATACCTATATGGCGGCGGAAGCGCTCAAGCTTGCCGGCGAAAAAGAAGGCGTTGAAGTTATCGTCGAAACCCAGGGAGGGTCTGGAGTCGAAAACCAGCTCAAACCCGAAGATATCGACGAAGCGGTCTGCGCCGTTATCGTAAACGATGTAGATCTGTCCGGACTTGACCGCTTTAAAGGAAAGAAAGTACTGAAAATGCCTGTCGGAGATATCATCAAAAAAGCCGACGGTGTGATCCGGACCATCAAGCATAAATTTGCATAACGGCCGCCACTGCAGCTGCCAGAATAAAATTTTGAAGGGGATTCTCCCCTTCCCACTTTATTTTTTGCGGTATTCCGGCGGTACCGGTCTGCCGCGTCCTGAACACGGACTATTCAGATCAGAAAGGAGGCCTGATGATCAGCACGAGAATGCTCAGCATTGCCGCATATCTGAAAAAGCACACAGTTACGACCTTTCGCGAAACGGCCGACGGACTCGATCTGAAGGAGCGCAGCGTCCGTTACGACGTCGACCGAATAAACGATCTGCTTAAAGACAAAAAACTGCCTCTTATCGAGAAACGTCCGAAAGGCGTACTCGTCTACCCGGACGGACTTCCCGAAGATGCTTTGACGGAATGCCGTGAATTCTATTTTTCCACCGAAGAGCGAATGGATCTCGAACTGATGATCCTGATGATCCTCAAGGATGATTTTAAGATTAACTGGCTGGCGCGCGATTTCCAGGTCGCCCGCTCGACTGTCAAAAATGATATCGCCGCGCTTGAAAAGAAACTGGAACCTCTCGGCCTGACCATTACCTATACGGATAAGTTTCGAATCACCGGTCCGAAACCCGACAGAACAAGTCTGCTCAACAGCGAGTTTAAAAAGTATCTGCCCCTGCTGATGACGCCGCCTGAGAAACCGTCAAATTTTGAAGCGGCGCTGCTTAACGTCATCGCAAAAGCTTATAAAGGAGTATCCGTAAGAGGGATTGTCGATGCCGTGAATGAGATGCTTGAAGACAACCGGATCGTTCTGGCCGATATCTCATATAACTGGTATATTTCCAACGTCCTGATCCTGATGTGGTTTATTATTAACGGAAAAATCTATCCGCTGTCGGATACGATCTCCGTCAGCAGCTGTCAGGCGGGGTTCGACTGCTTTATCGAAAAACTTGAAGCATTGTCAGGCCGAAAAGTCTCCGATCAGAATGCCGCGATTCTCGTCCGTTTTCTGGATTTCACGAGTAAATTCGCCCGCTACAATTCGGATATCGATCTCGTCGAAGCAGAAGCAGTAACGTTCAGGCTTATCGACCGGATGTCTGACGAAATGGAAACCTCATTTTCGAAAGATACTCTGCTTGTAGAGGGAATCCTTTCACACATGTTTCCGCTTCTTCAGCGAGTCAGGAACGGAATCTGTCTGGATGATAAGATGATTACCGTGCTCAGCGACGAAGATCTGCCGGTACTTCGTCTCATCAAAGAAATCTGCAGAAGCATTCAGCCGCTGAACAGAATTCAGAGCGAAGACGAATACGTCTACCTTGTGATTTATTTTCTCGCGAGCATCAGGCGTATGAAAAGCATCCCTCCGAAGAAGATCCTGCTCGTGTGCGGACACGGCTACGGCACAACGACAATGCTCAAGGAGAAGCTCCAGAACGAATATCAGATCCGGATTGTGCGGACGCTTCCTGTATACAGGATCAGCACTGAGAATCTTGAAGGAATCGACGCGGTGATCTCGACGACAAAGATTCCGGTCGAACTGCCTGTACCGGCTATTGTCGTAAATCCTCTTCCGACCGGCGAAGACTACGATGCGATAGAAGCGCTTGGAATTAAACGAAAGCGCATCGGCAGCAGTCTGGTCTCCCTCGAACAGAAACTGGATTTTCTCTCGTCGGAGGACCGGCAGAAAGTGATGGACCTGATTGAGAAAGAACTGGGCTGCCAGAGTGTCACACACAAAACGGAAGGCAGAAGCCTGAGAAAGCTGCTGCGCTTCGATTCGATCCGTCTCATCGAAACAGCGCCCGACTGGCGGACAGCCGTCTGGCAGGCAGGCGATATTCTGATTCGACAGGGCGCCGTTACCGGAGAATATGTCGACGCGACCATCCGGGGAATGGAAAAGCTTGGTTTTTACGCAGTCACCGACGGTGAATTCGCAATGCTTCACGGAAGAGTCTCCGATGCGGTACATAAGACCGCGATGAGTCTGATCGTCTATAAAGAGCCTGTTTCCTTCGGGGATAAGAAGGCGCAGGTCGTCTTCTTCCTCGCACCGGAAAACACTAACGATCATATTCCGGCTGTCATCGACCTGACCCGGATGATCAAGAACACGACACTGCTTCAGGACCTGATTCAGGCCGCCAGTGTGGATGAAATTTACCAGGACATTATCGAAAGCGAAATCTCAATCGTAAAATAGTCAGGGATACAGCTTGCCGTTTCTCCCGAGATACGCCAGCTGCTCCCCGACGATTTCGATAATTTCCTCCGTCGTCTCTTTCCTGCCCCCTTCAAGCCAGGCAGTCAGAATGCTGATCGTAAAACCTGTGCGCACAGCCATGAAGTAGTTTCCGTGAGTCATCGGAGCTCCCTGAAGATTCCCGTAGCGTTCGTGAAGCGTCTCCGCATTCTTCATATGACAGGCGTAGATAATATCCTGCAGGTTGATCCGGATAAGCAGCTCGAGAATATCGCTGTGCCCCATCCAGTATCCGAAATAGTGACGCGCAAACTCGATCTCGTCCGGATACGCGTCCGGTCTGTATTCTCCCAGCACTTCCCTGAAACACTCGTCGCATTTCCAGTACAGAACATCTGATATATTGTCAAAGCTTCGGTAGAACGTCGTTCTCGCCACAGACGAAGCCTTCTGTAGATCGCTTATCGTGATCTTGTCGAAAGGCTTCTTTTTTATACATTCCATCAGGCCTTCATATATAAGCTGCGCCGACTGGGCGGAGCGCTTGTCTCTGCTGATATGATACATGCTGTTTTTTCTCCGTTTCGCTCCAATAATTGAACGTTCTGCAGCGTTCATTCTGGTACTATTGTATCGCCTTGCGCATTTCGCTACAATAGTATCGAAGTAGAAAACTAGAATAACAGAAAGAATAAAAGACAATGAAAATTATGAACGACTCAACAGATAAGCGGAGGATGATCCTTCATGACAGAACGGGCACGGAGCTGGAAGTTCCGGTACGTCAGGCCCTGCCTGTCACCGCGCCGACCGCCCGTTACCCGGGTTTCCGTCAGGAAAAGCTGCTGCTTAAAAAGGGCAGCATCCGTATGAAGGGAGCGATGCCTCTTCCCTGCGATATCGTTCTCGAACGGGACGTTCCGGTCAGACTGCGTGACGACGTGACAATCTATACAGATGTATTCCGTCCGGCGGATGATCAGAAGCATCCCGCGATTCTGGCGCTTAGTCCCTATGGGAAGGAGATCGGCAGCCAGTGGCTTGACGATGTACCGATGCGGGCAGGAGTTCCGAAAAACGCGACATCGGGTCTGCAGAAATTCGAAGGACCAGATCCGGCGTACTGGGTCTCTCACGGCTACGCGGTGATCAACCCGGACGTCAGAGGCGCGTACAATTCGGAAGGCATCGTCCTGTTTTTCGGCAGCGATTATGGCAGAGACGGTGCGGACATTGTCGAATGGGCCGCGGATCAGCAGTGGTGTTCCGGAAAGGTCGGCATGAGCGGAAACTCGTGGCTCGCGATCTCTCAGTGGTTCGTCGCCGCGGAGCAGCCTGAACATCTGGCCGCGATCGCGCCCTGGGAGGGACTCAACGACTGTTATCGCGAAGTCGCGACGAGAGGCGGTGTGATGATGCCGGAATTTATCAAGTTCCTCACCGATTCCTTCGCTTCGACTCCGAAGGGAGGCGTCGAAGACTGCGTGACCATCATGAATGAAACGCCGCTGATGAACGACTACTGGCGCGACAAAGCGGCGGATCTCGAATCGATCGTCACGCCCGCCTATATCGCCGCAAGCTACACGAATCCGATTCACACGAACGGCAGCATCGAAGGCTGGAAGCGGATTTCATCCGAAAATAAATGGCTCAGGATACACAACACCGGAGAATGGGACGATTATTACAATACGGAACATGTCGAAGACCTTAGAAAGTTTTTCGACCGCTACTTGATGGATAAGGATAACGGATGGGAGAATACGCCGAAAGTCCGGATGAGCGTCCTGAATCCCGGGGGAAAAGACATCGTCGACCGTCCCGAAGACTCCTTCCCGCCTGTGAGAACCGTAAGCCGGAAGCTTTATTTGAACGCTGCGGAGGGAACTCTCAGCAGGCATTCGACTGTCATTCAGAGCAGCGCTGTTTACGACTCTGATTCGAAACAGAAGAGCACAGTCTTCCGGATGAAGACAGACCGCGATATGGAGCTTTCCGGATACATGAAACTGCGGTTGTGGGTTCAGGCGCCGGATCACGACGATATGGATCTCGAGGTAAAGGTCGAGAAGCTGAACCGTTTCGGACGCAAATTTCTCGTCTCGCCGATGAAGGCTGTCTCGGCAAAGGGCTATATGCGCGCCTCGATGCGGGAGCTGGATCCGGAGCGCAGTACGGAAGAACAGCCGTTCCAGACAATGGCGCACGAGCAGAAGCTCGAAAACGCTGAGATCGTACCGCTGGATATCGCGATCTGGCCGACGGCGATACAGTTCAGAAAGGGTGAATATCTGCAGCTTACAGTTTCCGCCTGGAAATCCTCTAAAACCGGCAATGCGCCGGATATCTTCGGGACGAAGAAGATCGAAGTGCCGGAAGAGGGCTTCACATACATGCCGGGTGAAAAGGTTAGGATGATAACCCTCGGAGAAAAATCCGGCGAAAAGCTGCCGGAACGCGAAGAAGCTCCTCTGCCGCAGGATCATAATCGCGGCCGTCACGTCATTTACACAGGCGGAAAGTACGACAGCAGCCTGACCATTCCGGTGACACCGAAAAATAGCTGAAACGGCTGAAAATGTCGACCGTATTTCAAAGAAAGAGCGCTGCAGAATAATGATCTGCAGCGCTCTTTGTGTAAACCGCTCCATTAAGGAAGCATCTAAAATAATTTATATACAGCTCCGGTCGAATTTCATTCCAGTCCGAACGTAAATCCTGCCATCGAGATCGATCCCATGCTGTGTTCGTTGTTGAACACTCTGCCCTTGTCATCTCCGGCTGCGCCGAGAACGTACAGCAGCGGCAGGAAGTGCTCCGGTGTCGGAACGGCGTAGGGCGCGTTGGGTTCGCGTTCGTAGCCGATGACCTTCGCGTCGTCCCGCTTTTCCACCGCCTCGACGATGGTATCGCTGAACTCCCGGGTATGAGTCGAGCCGCCCGGATTACCCGGTTCGATCCTGTGGAGATTATGGACGATGTTGCCGCTTCCGAAAATCAGGACTCCCTGTTCCCGGAGCGACGACAGCTTTTCACCCAGCTCGAAGGATTCTTTCGACGTCAGGGTACCGTCTATTGACAGCTGAACGACGGGAATATCCGCGTCCGGAAACATATGAACGAGAACGGACCATGTCCCGTGATCGATTCCCCATTCGTTGTCGACTTGAACCTTGTCTCCGAGAATCTTCTGAATCTCGTCTGCCAGCTCCGGACTTCCGTCCGCAGGATAGCTGAGTTCGTACAGCTCCTTCGGGAAGCCGTACATATCGTAGATCTGTTTCGGCGTTTCCGTGCTCTGGATAAACGTGCCGTCGGTGTACCAGTGAGCGGAGATCGCGAGGATCGCCTTCGGCCTGCCGTATTTCGCGATGATTTCTTCTCCGATTCTTCGGAATTCTCCGGTTGTCTCATTATCTTCGATCGCGAGCATCGGACTTCCGTGTCCCGCAAATACGACTGGCATTCTGGTCATTGGTTTTCTCCGATCAATTAAATCCGGGCTGATTAAACCCATCAGGGCTTTCTAGCAGCTTTTTCCGCCTCCGCAGCAGCATTTTTTCTTCGGGGCTTCAGCCGCTTCAGAAAGTTCGACTCCCGTCCATTCCGTCAGTATCGCGGTCCCCGGGTACGATCCCTTCGTCTGCAGCTCTCCGTTGACGAACGTAATCGGCAGAGCCTCGACTCCTTCAGCGGCAAGCAGATCGTTGACGACCTTGTTGTCGACATAAGCCTGCGGTTCTTCCGACAGATTGTGGCGGACGACGTCTACGCCTTCCTTTTTCAGACGGTCAAGCTGAGTGCTCATCCGCAGCAGTTCAGGATCCACACCGGGACCGCATACGCCGGTGGAACAGCACATGGCAGGATCATAGATTTCAATTTTAGTCATTTGAGTACCTCCGTTAATTAGAAGCGCTTTTCAGTCTTGTTTTCTGAAAGCGTATCATTTTTAAATAAAATTACTTAAAACTCGGCAGATGTATTTCACGCAGTCCACGGGACCAGCACGGCGTTTCCGCCGGCCGTTTTTTCGATCTGTCTGATCCACCGTTCTTCTCCCGCAGCGCGGCTCTTCAGGAACTTGTCCTCCGGCTCTGCAGCCAGCAGACTCGCGTTGATCACCCACCACTTCTGGGCGATTTCCGCGCGCTCAAGATCCTCTTTCAGACGGTCCGCTTCGTAAAAGGGCGTCGCTTCGGGCAGTGTGACGATCACAACTTCCGTCTCTTCAGCATTCCTGAGCCGCGGCAGCAGGCGCGTCACCGATTCGGGAATATCTGCCTTCGACCGTTCCATTTCATGATGATAGCTTTCCGTCGAATTAAGCAGCAGCAGCGTATGGCCCGTCGGCGCCGTATCGATGACGACCACCTTCTCCTGAGCCTCATCGACGATATCTGCAAACGCACGGAATACAGCGATCTCCTGGGTACAGGGACTGCGCAGATCCTCTTCGATATAGTCGATATCTTCCTGAGACGCACCTCCTGCCACTGCCTTCCCCACTACCTCTTCACGGTACTTTGCCAGTTCCTCCGCTTCGGAAATATTTCGTATTTCGATTCCAGGATCCCTGAAGGCTTCCTTTGCCAGGTGTCCAGCCGGATCAGTCGTCGCAAGCACGACAGCTCTGCCGCGCCCGGCCAGCTCCCGTGCGATCCGAGCTGCAATCGTCGTTTTGCCGACACCGCCCTTGCCCATTGTGAAGACGACCTTTTTCCCGCTCCTGACCAGATCGTCGATCAGATCTTTCATCTGCTTCGATTCGAGATGCGCAAGCTCGACTGTCTCCGACGATTCTTCCTCGGGGCCGAACATTCTGCCAAGACTTTCGATGCCGGACAGGTTGAAGGAATGAAGCTCAATGGAACGTGAAGGCATCTTCCTCAATGCTTCCGGGATCTGTTTTAAAGCCCTGTTCTGGCGCTGAGCAAATTCGCCCGCCAGCGTGTCATCGGAATCTACATGCGGCAGCAGTCCGTTCAACACAAGCATCTGATTCTCGATTCCGATCTGTCCCAGCTCTTCGGATGCGCGGGCAGCTTCCGCAAGTGATGCTTTGTCCGGACGTGCGACAAGGACAAGTGTCGTCAGATTCTCATCCCCGAGCATTTTAACTGCGTGCTTATACATCTCGCGATGCTCGTCCAGACCCGACAGCTGTCCCAGACAGGATGCGCCGTGGGTGCTCGTATCGATAAACGAATCCCAGGCGCTGGGCAGCTGGAGCATCCGCAGCGTATGACCGGTCGGCGCCGTGTCGAAGATAACAGAGTCGTAATTATTTTCAATATCCGGATCTGTGATGAATTTTGAGAATTCGTTAAAGGAAGCGATCTCGACAGTACACGATCCTGAGAGCTGCTCCTCCATATTCGCGATCACGCTCTCCGGAAGCTTTCCCCTGTACGGTCCTACCACCGACTGCTTGTATTCTTCGGCCGCTTCGATGGGATCCAGGTTGATGACCGTAAGACCCGGAACGCTCTCTATCTTCGTCCCTTTGTTGTCCAGGGGCTGTTCGAATACGTCCTGAAGGTTGCTCGCGGGATCCGTGCTGAGGAGCAGAACCCGCTTTCCGCTCC
>CALMRA010000007.1 GCA_937872065.1 uncultured Eubacteriaceae bacterium
GCCCCTACATTGTTCAGGGATACAGAGATTCTTTCTTAAACGGCCCATGGTTCTGGCAGTACGATACAATGTCACTGTATTTCTGGGTATTCACACTGCTGCTTTTAATAATCGGCTCGAAAGTCTACAACAGACTCAGCCCTCACTTCTCGGATGTGCTTTAGGAGGTATGAATGGAACAGAAAAAATTAGCGGTCAGAGTTCAGGACCTCTCGAAAGTCTATAAGCTTTACGACAGCAATCACGCGCGATTCAAAGAAGCGCTTTCGTTTTCGAAGAATAAGAAACAGTATCATAAAGACTTTTATGCGCTTAACGATATCAATTTCGCGGTCAAGGAAGGCGAATGCTACGGGATAATCGGGAAGAACGGTTCGGGTAAATCGACGCTTTTGAAAATTATTACCGGCGTTCTTTCTGAAAGCAGCGGCAGCGTCGAAATTAACGGTAGAATCTCAGCGCTGCTGGAGCTCGGAGCGGGATTCAATCCCGAATACAACGGCATTGAAAATATTTATCTGAACGGACAGATTATCGGTTTTACGAAAGCTGAAATGGATCAGAAGCTTCAGGAGATCATCGATTTTGCAGATATCGGCGATCATATCTATCAGCCGGTCAAAACCTATTCTTCCGGTATGTTTGTCCGCCTCGCGTTTGCCATCGCAATTAACGTCGATCCGGAAATCCTCATCGTCGACGAAGCTCTTTCTGTCGGAGATGCATTTTTCCAGCTGAAATGCTACAAGAAGTTTACGGAGATCAAGAAAAAGGGAAAGACGATCATTTTCGTTACCCATGATCTGTCTTCAGTAATAAAATACTGTGACCGCGTTATGGTTCTCAATGAAGGCACTGTCGTCGATGAAGGAACCGCGCATGAAATGGTCGATGTCTATAAACAGATTCTTGTCGACGAAGAAATGCTCAAAGCTAACAAACAGCGGGGCGGAAGTGACGGCAGTACCGAAAAGGAACTGTTCAGCAACAGACAGCTTAAGTGCAATATTCGTCTGAACGAACAGATTCTCGAATACGGAACGAAACAGGCGGAGATTATCGAACTTACGGTTTTGGACGCAAATGGCAAGGCGGCCCCGCAGATCGAAAAATTCGACGAGCTTACTGTCAAATTCAAGGTCCGGTTCAATGAGGAAATCAAGGATCCGATCTTTGCGCTGACGTTTAAAAATATCAAAGGAACGGAAATTACCGGAACGAACACGATGTATGAGGGAATCGAAGGGTTCACAGCCGAACCGGGAGAAATTTACGAGGCAAGTTTCAGGCAGGAAATTCCGTTTCAGGGCGGGTCGTATTTTATTTCACTGGGCTGTACCGGACTTGATGTACAGGGCAACTTTTCGGTTTTTCATCGTTTTTACGACGTCGCAAGCATTACGGTCCTGTCAAAACAGGATACGGTCGGTTATTTCGACACCCATTCTGAAGTACTGTTAGATAAACTGGACAGCATTGGAGATTAATATGGCTCGTTTAAATCTGGATTATTATCAGGGTGAGTCTGAATATTCGGACGGAACAATGGAGGATGAACTCCTTCAGCTCTTCGAATCAGGCGCGTCAAAAGACGATTTTCTGAAGAAGGACTGCAGGTGGCCTACGCTCTATCATCTGAGCGATTTCAGACAGAATATTTTGAGCTGGTATCCGTTCAGAAAAGACAGCTCGCTGCTGGAAGTCGGCGCCGGCTGCGGCGCTTTATCGGGTCTGTTCTGCCGGCGCGCAGCGAAGGTCACGTCGGTTGAACTTACGAAACGCAGAAGCTCGGTAAACTATGCAAGAAACAGCGAGTTTCCGAATCTTGAGATTATCAGCGGAAATTTCCACAATATCCGTTTCAGTGAAAAATTCGATTATATCGTACTTAACGGCGTGCTCGAGTACGCAGCGAGCTTTACGGATACGGATAATCCATATGAAGATTTTCTGAATGAGCTTAAAAAACTGCTCAAGCCCGACGGTGTGATTCTGATTGCAATTGAGAACCGCCTTGGGATGAAGTACCTGAACGGTGCGCCTGAAGATCATACATCCGCTTTGTTCAGCGGAATTAATGATTACGCCGGGATTGATTTTGTCCGGACTTTTTCAAAGAACGAACTGGTGGATCTGATCACACGTTCAGGCTTCGCGTATCATAAGCTTTATTATCCTGCGCCCGACTATAAATTTCCGACCGCGATATATACAGACCGCTCGGTTGGAATGGCAGATTCAAGTCTGCATGATTACTCGTTTAATGCGAACCGTCTGACTCTGTTCAGCGAACAGGAATTCGAACGTCTGCTTAAGGAAGAAAAGATCCTCAGCAGCTTTTTTAATTCGTTTCTGATCGAAGTATCACAGGCTCCGATTGCAGAACCGGCGCAGCAGATCGATTATGTGAAGCTGCCGCTGCTCAGGAAAAAGCCGTTCTGTCTGCAGACAATGATCGTCAGCACGCAGTCGGGGAAGAAAATCGCCAAGACCGCGCTCTTTCCTGAAGCGAAGCCCCATCTTCAGAATATGCTCGATTATTATGATAAAAATACCTGGATCGGCGATTATCTGAACGCGCCGGCCGCGGCTGCAGGCGAAGCGGTCGAATTTGAATTTATACCGGGGACAAGCCTCAACGATAAGCTGGTGGAAGCATCAGTGAATGAGAATAAGGCGCTGTTTAAAAAACTGGTGCAGGATTACTGCGCGAGCCTGCGCAAAGGGACTGCAGTCAGAGATGACTATTATACGCCTCAGTTTGCGCAGGTATTCGGCCGGAATGGTTCGGATAAACCGTTTCTGTGCCGTGAATCAAGCAACGTAGATATGATTTTTCCGAATATCATCACGAATGATCACGGGACTTTCGTTATCGATTACGAGTGGGTTTTTCAGTTTCCGGTTCCGGTAGATCTGACAATCTGGCGCAGTCTGTATATGGCCTTCCGTCAGCAGAATGAAATCAGCAAGAATTACTCTCTTGAAGATCTGATGCTTATCGCCGGGCTAGATCCTGAAGATTCCGAACTTTTCCACAGCTGGCATAAGTACTTTTCGGACTGCTATGTAGCGGATCAGACTGTAGAGAAGTATTTCGGCTTCCAGGTGAATTCTGATCAGATGCTCAATCAGCAGCTCGCCAGATACAATCAGAAAATGAGACTGTACCTCGATTTTGGCAGCGGTTTTAACGAACAGGATTCCGTGGAGCTGCCGCTTGTTATTAAAGACAACAGATTTTATGCGGACTTCAATTTCGAAGCGATTCTCAAAAGGCGTGGTTCCGCTTCGGTTCATGCAATGAGACTGGATCCGTGTTCCTGTTCGGTCATGCTTAGAAACCTGAATATTGAAAATGTGAAAAACGATCTGGCGATATTTCCGCAGAATGCCGTGTGCGACGGCTCCGACTGGTATTTCTATAATGACGATCCGAATATTCTGATACTCGGGGATTTCGAAAATATGCGGAGTCTTGCCATTACCGGAGAATATTATGCCCAGGCAGATCATCTGCTGCGCGCGGCAGAGTATTTCCTGACTGAGGAAAATCCTAAGAAGATCGCACAGCTTGAACAGGCGCTCAGAGAAAAAGAAGCCTGTGCTGCAGAAACTGAAGACAGACTCAGACAGATGGAAGCGTTGACTTCAAGTATTGTCAACAGCCGGTCATGGAAGCTTACCGCCTCCATGCGTGACCTGATGAATAAAATCAGAAGCAGAAGAGAAAGGTAAAAGCGTGAAAAGGCATCAGGCTAAATTTAATGCTCATCTGGACAGCGTCAGTTACGATGCGGAAAAAGATCAGTCGGTCATTTCCGGATGGTGTATAGATAAAGCTAACCGTGTTCCGGCGCTTCCCGCGGCAGATCAGGGGCTTCCGGAATTCGAGTTTAAACCGGTATTCCGGCCGGATATCTGTGACAAGTATATGATTCGAGACCATGTCGATCTCGGATTCAGCATGACTCTTCCCGGAGACTGGACAGAACGTGCGGATACGATTCTATTCAGATCCTCAAACGATTCACCCGACACGGAATATGTTACGACTCTTGTCAGCAGAAGAAAGAAAACAGCGCTGGAGATGATCGGCCATATCGACGAAGCGATCAGAACGAGACTCGGCAGAGCTCAGGATGAAAAAGACATCTCTGCCTATGAAAAATGGACAAAGACACACAAGACTCCGACGCCGGAATTCGATTCTGCAGCAGGACCGAAATTTTCTATTATCACACCGGTGTACAATATCGACGAAAAATGGCTGCGTGCTTTTATCGATTCGGTACTGAACCAGACGTATCCGAACTGGGAGCTATGCATAGCGGATGACTGTTCGCCGGACCCGAGAGTCCGCGAGGTGCTTGAAGAGTACAGTGAAAAATATCCCCAGATCAAAGTCACCTACAGGACTGAAAACGGGCATATTTCAAGGGCGACCAATACGGCTGAAGAGCAGGCGGACGGCGATTTCCTGGCTTTTATGGATAATGACGATCTGCTCGATCCGAATGCCCTCGGCCTGATGGCTTCCTATATAGAACAGCATCCGGAATGCGATTTTGTATATTCGGATGAAGATAAGATCGATGAAGAGGGAGTCAGATTCGACCCGTTTTTTAAACCGGATTGGAATCCGGTGCTTCTTGATTTTCATAATTACATCACCCATTTTGTTGCGGTGAGAAGAAGCCTGGCGGAAAAGGAAGGCATGCTCAATCCCGATTACGACGGGGCTCAGGATTTCGATTTTGTCAGAAGACTTACGTCGGCGGCAAGAGAGGTCGGACATGTGCCAGAGATTCTGTATCACTGGCGGACGATCAAGGGATCGGTTGCGGAAAATCCCGAAGCGAAGCTGTACGCCTATGAGGCGGGCAGAAAGGTTATCGAAGATACGCTCAAAGCGGAAGGAATTCCTGTGGAGGTTCGTATCGGAGAAAACTACGGTACGTATGAAACAGACTATTTCCCGGGAAAATATCCGAAGGTTACGGTTATTCTGGCCGGTCAGAACGGCAGCTCCAGCAGTATGCGTCAGTTTGCTGCCGGCGATATCCTGACTAGAACTGATTACCCGAACTTCGACATTATTGCGGTGAACACACCGGTATTTACGGAAGACGAACGGGTCCGGTATATTCAGGATAATGCTCCGCGCAGCGACGTGCAGCTCAGAAATTACGCGGCCTCTCTGACAGACAGCGAACTGCTCGTGTTTGTGGATGACGAGATCAGACCGGAGAACGAACACTGGCTTACCGAGCTGGTTAATTTTGCAAAGCTCGAGGATACGGGAATTGCGGGGCCGATGGTTCTGAACAACTCGTATAGAACTCTGGGCGCCGGCGTTTCCGTGGAAAACGGCCGAAGATATCTGCCGATGGTCGATCACAGTCATTTTGATCTGGGCTATTATTACAGAATCGCGGCTCCTCAGTGTGTCTATGCGGTGAGTCTCGACTGTATGCTCGTTAAAAAGGATCTGTTTGACAAGCTTGGAGGATTTAACGAAAAGCTCGAACCCTTCGAACAGGATATCGATCTTTCACTCCGTGCAAGGGAGGCAGGAAAAAACGTCGTCTACGTTTCAAGATCCGTTGTACAGAAGGACTCGAATATTAACGGAGGCGGCTTCGAGCTTCGTAATCTATGCGCAGAATATCCGGCGGAAGAAATGAACGACCGGTATATCAGTCCGAAACTGCAGCAGGGCGGTTCTGCTTCTGCGTTTATCCGTTATTAGAAGGACAGGTTAATCATTGAAAGCTAATTTAGACCTAGTATGGAGAGATCCTGCCTCTCAGACACTCAGACTGCGGGGCTGGGCTCTTCCGGAATATATTTCTGAAAAAACGAATATCGTAATCGAAGCGGACGAGCCTGTCGAGCATACGGAAATAATCCGTGAACCCAGAGCGGATGTCTGCAGCTCTGCTCCCGGAACCGGAACCTTAAATCCCGGATTTATCATATCGGTCAGACTTCGCAGTCTGAAAGGAAAAGTCAGGATTCATTTCCGGACTCCGATCGAGGAAAAGACGGTCACGCTTGATCTTGATAAAAAGTACTGTTCGGAATCGGAATCGGGCAGCCCGCTGTTAATTGCCAAACGCGTCTATCAGAAGGTGCGTCCGCTGATGAACAGGGAACAGCTGCCTGTTCTGATACGGAAGATTAAGAACAACCTTCCGGGCTTTTCACCTGATTATCAGGACTGGATCGATGCGAACGAAGGTCTTGGAAATATCGATCGTATCCGACAGAAAATCGATCGTTTTGAATACAGGCCCCTTGTGTCACTGGCAGCATTTGTTCAGGAGGGCGATGCAGATGCGGCGCTCAGACTCTATGAATCGGCGGTTTCACAGGAGTATCCGAACTGGCAGATGATTCTGTCTGTGTCTTCAGAGGCTTCGGACAGCACAAACAGACTGCTCGACGGTATTGCCGGTCAGGACAGCCGGGTTAAGATCGCATCTTCCGGTTCTCCGATAAAAACCGATGCGCTGAATGAAGCGATTCATTCTGCTGACGGCGAGTTTGTTGTTTTTCCTGAAGTTAACGCGGTATTATCCGATAACGCGCTTTACGAAGTCGTATCCTCTCTCAATGAAGACCGCGATCTCGATTTGATTTACAGCGATGAAGATCAGATAAACGGGTACGGAAAAAGAGCGAATCCTCATTTTAAAAGTGACTACGCTCCGGATTCGCTTATTTCCGGCAATTATATCGGCAGACCGGTGTTTTATAAAAAAGAAATCCTCGATACTGTCGGTGGTTTCAGACAGGAATTCGCGGAAGCCGGAAGCTACGATCTGGTCCTCAGAGCGGTCGAACAGACCGACAGGATCGCTCATATTCCGAAGGTGCTGTATCATGCGTCTGAGCATCCCGAAGAGAGCGGGACGGATGTTAAATGCTTTGCTGCGTCGCTTGAAGCCGTTAAAGAGGCGCTGGAGCGCCGCGGAACGCCCGGTACGGTTACATCGGGACCGGTGCCCGGGGTGATCAGCGTTGAATATGAAGTTGTCGGAAAACCGAAAGTAAGTGTGATCGTTCCGACCCGCGACAGCAGGCACGTGGTTGAAACTTCTGTCCGGTCGGTCTGCGACAGAACAGAATATGATAATTACGAGGTGATTATCGCAGATAACGGGAGTGTGGATCCGGAAACGCTCAGAATATTCGAAGAGCTTAAATCTGAATATCCTGATAAAGTCAAAGTTGTCAAAATCGATATTCCGTTCAACTACTCGAGAATCAACAATCTGGCGGTCGATCATGCCGACGGGGATTACCTGCTCTTCCTGAACGACGATACCGAGGTTCTGTCCGGAAAATGGATGCAGAGCATGCTCGGCTTTGCGCAGCATGAGAAGACCGGTCCGGTCGGAGCTAAACTCCTGTATCCTGACGATACCGTACAGCATGCGGGCGTGGTTCTCGGAATAGGCGGAATTGCAGGTCACATCCATTATCATTATCCGCAGGATGATCCCGGTTATTTTAATCAGCTGGCATCTGCGACAAATTACTCGTGCGTTACGGCCGCCTGCCTCATGGTCGCGAAGGACAAGTTTAACGAAGTCGGCGGATTTGATGAAAATATAGCCATCGCTTATAATGATGTGGATTTGTGCTGCGCGCTGACAGATGCCGGATACTACGGTGTCTACGATCCTGCTGCTCTGCTGTATCATTATGAATCAAAAACCCGCGGACTTGACACGACCCGGGCAAAAATGAACAGAATGTACAGTGAAATCAGGAAAGTCCGTGGTAAATGGGCGGATCTGATCGACGATGATCCGATGTACAATCCCAATCTGTCCCTGGGGCACGCAGACTTCAGAATAAAAACCGACGAATAATAAAAACAGACCGGAAGATTAAAATCTTTCGGTCTGTTTTTATTTTACGCCCCTTATCTGAAACACTGCTGTTTATTCGCGGCATTAATTTATTAATGAATTCTTAAAAGTGATATAATTAACCATGACTTTCACGGGAAGGCATAAGACATCAGGAAAATCATCAGGGGCTCTTTCCGGAAAATCAAATCTAAAGAAAGGAGGATATATAATTTCTCGACAACTGAATAAAGAAAGGTTTTTACCTGCCGTTATTGTTATCGGAATACTTTTCTGTCTGCTTTTTGTCTGCAATGCTGCAGTCAGCGCGCAGCAGAAGGTCATTGTCATCAACCCCGGACACAGCATCGGTTATGACTCTGGAGCGACAAATGAAACGACGGGAGTTACCGAAGCTCAGGTCAATCAGGATCTGGCCGGCGCACTCGTTAAAAAACTGGCTGCGGCGGGATATGAGGTTTATATCACGCATACGACCGATAAGACTCTATCCCAGTACACTCTTGGAACTCAGGCACAGGGAAATTCGTTTTCGGCTCTCAACACGCTTGCCGACAGTAAAAATCCGGATCTTGTGATTTCGATCCACCATAATTCCGGGGGCAGCTCCGCTTCAGGCTTCGAATTATACTGGAGCAGCTACAGAAGCTACGATACATCCGGAGTGTATGAGGTTTCCGGTCTGTGGTCGGACGGCAGTACTGCCTTCCGCGACAGCTCACCGTGCTCGGCAGCACAGGAATCCGAAAAGTTTGCAGAGATCCTTCAAAGCAGCTTTTCAGACGGCAAACTGACATACAGAAAAACAGTAGAGCGAGACGATTATCTTCCTGCTCACTCGAGCGCTCCCTGCGTTCTATACGAAGGCGGGTTTATATCGAATAATTCGGAATCAGAGTATCTGAACAGTCAGGCTTACCGCGATTCCGCGTCGGACTGCTTTCTGAAGGCAGTCAATTCCTATTTTGGAAAAACCTCTTCGGATACGGAAGCGCCGACAATCGATTCGTTCCAGTCAAGCTGTGGTCAGCTGCCTACGACAGATGCGGTCATTACGCTGACAGCGACGGGCGTAGCGGATGACAGCGGTGTTAAATCGGTAAAATTCCCGGTCTGGACTTCTGACAACAATCAGAAGGATCTGATCTGGTACGATGCGGTCGACATGGGCGGAGGAGTCTGGTCGGTCACAATCGACATTTCAGATTACGGAGGCGCGACGGGGCAGTATATCGCTCATGTCTATACCTATGATACAGAGGGTAATTCCTCCTATCGCGGCATGACCACCTTTACGGTCACAGAGCTTACCGGCATAGCCGACGGCGTTTCGATTGTGAAGCAGAACGAAACGACTGCCAGCGCCTATATCAAAGGATTAGACGGTACAGGCTTCAAATTTGCAGTCTGGAGCGAAGTAAACGGTCAGGACGATCTGAAATGGGTATCGACGGTACGTCAGACGGACGGCAGCTATAAGGCTGTAATCCGGACATCGGACCATAACAACGATACCGGAGTCTATAACGTACATGCTTACTCATCGTCCGGCGGAATCAAGCCGATGACGGTCGAATTCAAGGTCATGTCCTATACGAGTCTGACAATTTCAGAACCGGAAAACGGGCAGTTTACAATTACGCTCAACGGCGTAAGCGCATCAAACGGGGTCAAGAAGATTTTGTTCCCGGTATGGAGCGCTAACGGCGGTCAGGACGATCTGAAATGGTATACGGCAGTGAAGAACGGAGATTCTTATACTGCGACCGTAAATCTGAAGGATCACGGATGGGATACTGGAACCTATTACGTTCACGTCTATGGAACCGACAATTTGAACCAGCAGTTTTTCCTGTCTTCGTCCACTGTAACTGTAAAGACAATGGAAGCCTCTACGCTGACCGTAACTGAACCGGAAAACGGAACATTTACTGTTACACTGTCCGGAGTTTCGTCTCCCGCGGGTGTAAACAAGATTCTGTTCCCCGTCTGGAGTGCGAATAACGGCCAGGACGATCTGAAATGGTATACCGCCGTCAAACAGAACGGCCAGTATGTCTGTACGATCAGTCTGAAGGATCACGGTTACGATACCGGAGATTACAATATTCATGCTTACGGCATCGACAGCAGCGGGACACAGACGTTCCTGAAGAATATTACACTTAATGTTCCTCAGATGACCGCGTCGTCCGTTGCAGTAACTGAATCGGATTCGGACAGCTTCACGATTACGGTGAGCGGGATCAATGCACCGAACGGTGTGAACAGGATTCTTATCCCCGTCTGGAGTGATGTGGACGGTCAGGACGACTTAGTATGGTATACGGCTCAGAAGTCCGGAGATACCTACAGCGTAAAGGTAAAAGTGTCGGATCATAATGATGATACGGGACAGTACCATATCCATGTATACGGAGTTGACAATAACGGCAGGACTCAGGGACTCGGCTCGACGTATTATTATAATGACGCTGCGGATCAAACGGAAACACCAAAGTTAAGTGTTACGGCAGATTCGAACGGTAAAATATCGATCGTGCTCGACGGAGTCAGCAATTATGCGAGCATCAAGTTCCCGGTCTGGAGCGAAGATAACGGTCAGGATGATCTTGTCTGGTATCAGGCGGATAAATCCGGGTCGCAGGCAACCTGTACGGTGGATATCGCAGATCACGGTTCCAAATCCGGCGTATACTACGTTCACGCTTATGGCAGGAGTGATACCGGCAGCTATGTCGGTATAGCCTCTGCATCCGTAGAGGTTGCGGCACCGGCTTCGAACAGCTCTGCCGCAGAGGCTGTTACGACTCAAACGAAGATCATGGGGACCAGTACGGTCACAGCCGACCAGCTGGTGCAGCTGTACACACAGTCAGGTAATACCTTTCCAGATTATTATACGAAGAGAGGTGTAGATCTGAAAGCATTTGCTCAGATGTACATCGACGAAGCGAGCGCAGAAGGCGTCCGTGCAGATATCGCTTTTGCTCAGGCTATGCTTGAGACGAGCTATCTGCAGTTTACGGGCAGCGTTAATATCTCGCAGTTCAATTTTGCAGGACTCGGCGCGGCGGGAAACGGCGTCACCGGAGAAGATTTCTCAATATACGGTGACAATTCGGTGGGAATTCGAATGGGCATCCGTGCGCAGATTCAGCATTTAAAAGCTTACGCGTCTACCGATCCTCTCAACAACGAGCAGGTTGACAGCAGATTTGGTTATGTTACAAGAGGATGCGCAGCGACAATCGGACAGCTGTCAGGCACATGGGCGGCAGATACGTCCTATGCGGCGAAGATTGTTGCCATCATAGCGGAGATAGCAGCTTAAGCTGAAACATATCGACATTAAGAAGAACGACATCTACAGAGAATACCTCCCTGCAGACGGAAGCCTGACATACGGCCTCCGTTTTCGGGGAGTTTTTTATTTTAAGAGTTATAATAAAAACAATATACTACAGAAACCGGACAGAAAGCTGAGATGGCGCAGGGGCTGCCCTTCGTCTGCCCGACTAAGAAAGCTGACAAACATACCATGAATAATAAAAAGCAGGGAAGCGGACAGCCGCTCGTTTCCGTCGTAATTCCGAACTACAATGGTGATAAATATATCATCAACTGCCTGGTGTCCGTTTTTGCCCAGGAGTATTCAAATCTTGAAATAATAGTCGTAGACGACTGTTCAATCGATAAAAGTCCGTCCCTTCTTGAAGAGTTTAATAATATCCGGCTTATTCTAAATGAGCGCAATTCCGGCTTTGCGTATTCGGTGAACCGAGGAATTGAAGCGGCACAGGGGGAATACATACTGCTGCTTAATAACGATGTGGTTTTAAATCATGATTTTGTTGAAAAAATCACGCAGGCTGCGGAGAATTCACAGCGAATATTCTCAGTATCTTCAAAGATGATCCGGTTCAAGGAGCGGGATCTTCTTGATGACACAGGAGATTTTATGAATCTGTTCGGCTGGGGCTGGAAACGCGGAGACGGTATGCCCGTGCGTTTCTTCAGAAAACCGGACCGTGTATTTTCTGCCTGTGCCGGCGCGGGGCTTTACAGGTCTTCAGTATTTGATGAAATAGGAATTTTTGACGAGAATCATTTCGCCTATCTTGAGGATATCGATATCGGCTGGCGCGCGCTGATCGAGGGATATGAGAACTGGTACGAGCCGCAGGCAGTCTGCTATCATATCGGTTCCGCGACAACAGCCGGAGGTGAGAAATATTCTCCGTTTAAGGTAAAGATATCGGCAAGAAATAATATTTACCTGATTTATAAGAATATGCCGCCTGTACAGATCGCGGTAAATCTGCCGTTTCTTGCCGCGGGATTCGGCATAAAATATCTGCGCTTCGCTGCGGGCGGCTATGGAAAAGAATATCGCGAAGGATTTGCTGAAGGATTCAGGAATCTGAAAAAACTGAAAAAGGTGCCGGTCAAGTCAAAAAATATCGGCAGCTACCTGAAAATCGAGGCAAAGCTTGCCGTAAATGTTTTCAGATACGCCTCGGAAAAGGTCTTCTCAAGACTTGTCTAAGTCCGGATTATCCGGGCTTTTTTTATTTTTTTGTCGCTTTTATACATAAGTTCAGATTTTGATAAGACGATATCTGCGATCGAATGTATCTATGAAAATGTTTGCTTATTATAAAAACAAAAAATCAAACAAGTTCTCAATTTAATTTGATTGAAAGCCTTAAAAAACTTTAGATTAATAACGTTTATAACTATTATAAGAGATAAAGAGAAACTTAAAAAAGTTATTGACAAGGTTTATATGTCCGTTTATACTGCAAAACGTAGCCGATAGAGAATAAGGTGAAGCAATGAAGAAGATGAAAATGCATGAATATCTTACGGAACTGAATTCGACGGAAGACGGTTTTTCAGAAGAGTCCATGTACCTTCGATTTACAGATTCGTTACTGGAACAGGCTGTTCGAAGCAGGTCGTCAGACGTGCATGTCGAACCCCTTGACGGGGGCGGTGCGAGAATTCGATTTCGCATCGACGCAAGTCTGAAGACGCAGATGGTTATCGGCCGAAACATCGCGTCCAAGCTTGCGATCCGTCTGAAATGTCTGGCCGGTGTCGATCTTACTGACAGCAAGCGGGCGCAGGAAGGGAGCTTCGCTTTCTCCTGCCTGAACAGAGAGATTTCTGTCCGTTATTCTGCGCTGCCGACGTCCTCGGGGCAAAAGGTGGTTATGAGAATCTTCGATCCTCTTACCTACACGAGAGACCTGCAGGATCTCGGTTTTACGGACAGTGATTATCTGCTGTTTTCGCAGATGCTCCGCAGAAAAAGCGGTCTGATTCTGATAACCGGCGGTACGGGAAGCGGCAAGTCCACTACCTGTTTCAGCGCGTTAAGACAGATCAGTACCGAAGCGCTCAGTTTAGTCAGTATTGAAGATCCGGTCGAAGTCAGGCTGCCGTTTATAACGCAGTTTCAGACGGACTGCGCCTGCGATTTTGCTTATCTTCTGACAATGATTCTCCGACAGGATCCGGATGTGATTTTTCTCGGAGAGATCAGAGATGAAGAGAGCGCGCGGGCGGCGGTGCGTGCCGGAAACACCGGCCATCTCGTTCTGAGTACGATTCACGCTTCAGACTGCTTCTCCGTTCCATCGCGTTTGGGCGAGCTCGGAATCAGGCCTCAGGTCCTGTCCGAAGTGCTCACCGGCGTTATCTCTCAGAGACTGATGCGCCGTATCTGCCCGCACTGCGCGCTGCAGGTGCCTCCCGATACCGGAGATATTCTCGCTCAGCGCGGCTGCTATCGCAGCACCGGATGTCCCGCATGCAGACATACCGGTGTACTCGGACAAAAGGGATTATACGAAGTACTACCGTATGACCGGGAACTGATTTCACTCGTAACCGGGAAGACGAAGCCCGCCCGGCTCCGCAGAGAAGCGGAAGCAAGAGGATGGGTGTCGTTCGATTCAAAAATCACCGAGGAGGTGGCTTGCGGAAGTATTTCGATAAATGAAGGCCGAAGGTTGTTGAATGAAGGAATGGTTTAAAATACCGCCGATGCCCGGAGTCTTCCCGACTGTCAGTTCAAAAAGGTTTGCCGTCTTCTGTTCTCAGCTGCGGGGACTGATCAAAGCAGGAATTACGATTCCTGAAGGTCTGTCGATAATCGCAGACAGCAATGAATATTCAAAGGCATTCACAACCGATCTGAACATCGTACGGGAGCATCTGCTGGGCGGCGAACATCTTTCCGACTCCTTTCGGTCCTGTCCGGGCTCTTTTCCTGACCTGTTCTGCACCATGCTGTATTCGGCAGAAATATCAGGAGATCTCGAGCAGGTGCTCGAAGAATCATCAGGCCTGTACAAAGCGAAAGCGGAACAGCAGGGGAAAACTGTGTCACTACTGTTTTATCCCTGTGTGGTCATGGTCTTCGCTTTCGCGGTACTGGCTTTTCTCACCGGTTACGTCCTTCCTGTGTTTGAAAGCAGTTTTTCTGATGCGGGAATGGAAATGCCGCTGCTCACCCGGGTTGTCACTGCCTGTGCGGGCGCCGCAGTTTATCTGATTCCGCTGCTGGCGGCAATTCTGGCAGCAGCCGGACTTATGATCAGCCGTCGCTGCAAAGCGGATGAACACTTTGCCAGAGAGATCGGCAGGTACTGTCTGAAGGTTCCGGTATTCGGAAAGCTGCAGTATTACGACGGACTCCGCATGCTGGCCGGTGTTCTGGAGATACTGCTTCGAACCGGAATCACCCTTCCGGAAGCGCTCAGAGTTGCTTCGGAAACGGCTCAGAACCGTTATCTGGCCTCTGTGTATGAGGATGTCCGGACAGACCTCTATATCGGGAAGCGTCTGTCTGAATCGTTGGATCAGACGAAGATTTTCGAACCGGTTCTTATGGGAATGGTTCGTCTCGGCGAGAAAACAGGAGACTTTGAAGGAGCGATGAGCTCCGTTAAAGCCTGGTATTCCGATGTGCTCGCCGAGCGGACCGACAGGTACGCCAGAATGGCGGAACCTGTTATGATCGGATTTCTCGGGATTATCGTGGGAATTGTCATGCTTGCACTGTTCCTGCCGGTCCTGCAGAACTATCAGAGCTTCAGCACACAAATTAACTGAGGAAAATCATGAATGGAATAAACAAGAGATATTACGGCTCCGATTCAGAAGACTACGAACTTCTCGAAGAATCGGCAGACTCAGGCTTTACGTTCACAGAGCTGCTCATAAGCTGCGCGATTATGGTCGTACTTGCTGCCGTTGCGGTACCGGTCTTTACGAAGGTGCTGGATAATGTCAAGGATCAGGCGGATCAGTCTACTGCCGCTGCCGTTCAGACCGCCTACGATACCGCGAAGCTCATGGAATCGACTCCGATTTCGATCACAGCCGACACACCCGAAGCCGCGTTCGCAGAACTGGTTTCAGCTCTTCAGGATAGAGAATATCTGAAAAATTCTGATTATACAGCTCAACGGACCGGCAACAGCTTCGGTTTCAATTCGAGTACCGGTATCGTCGCAGTCAGTTATGCGCAGGATTCCGGAAGCGGAACTCCGTAAGCCTGCAGTGATGTGGACCGGAGCTGACTGCCTGTCATGAAGGATGAGCATGAGCAGGGTTATGTCTATACGGAGCTTCTGATCTGTACGCTTATTATGGTTATGTTAAGCGGAAGCGCTGCCTTCGTCCTGCATGATTTTAAGGAAGCAGCCGTCAGAAAACAATTTGAGGCAGATACGAACAGGGTCCTCGCTATCATGCTTAACGAAAGAATCAGAGTGATGGCAGGCACGCCTAAGGAAACAGCCTTAAGCCGAATCTATTTTACAGAAGACACGATATACGTGACTGCACCGGATGCGGACGGCAACGTGAAAAGCATCCAGTACAGTTTCGGCAGCAGACTTAAAATCAGAGCCTATTTTGGATCGAATGCGGGGAAGGAAATTATTTTCAAGCTCAGCGGCAGCATTTCCCAGGCGGGAAATATTATCTTTAATTCGGCCGACGGGAAGCTGAAAAGAGAGCTGATCGTTCAGCCGGTCAATTCGCTTATTTATCTTAAACCGGTCGAGACAGTCTGAGCGCTGAACGGTCCCGTATTCGCGGAAACTCAAAAGAATCCTGCGGATCGACAGTGTAATTTAAAGCCGTAAATTCAGGCTTTCATGAGAGGAAATAATGTTTCGGAAAACGCTGCTTAAGCGCGCTGCATCTCTTATCTTCCGTTGTAGACCGATACGGACAGACAGCGAGAGCGGCTCCGCTTTTATCGAGGTAATCGCAGCAGCAGCGATTTTACTGATCGGTCTATCCACTTTAACAGTCCACACAACGCTGGTGCTTCAGACGATACAGCAGTCCCGGGAGATCGGGCAGTCAGGTGAAATCGCAGGAATCGTTTTGGAAACGGTCTCTGACGAAACGCTGGACAGCAGTACGATCGGGGACAGACTGAAGGAGCGTTTTCCGGGATACGAATTTTTTATCGATGAGAAAGAATCCGGTCTGTACGAGTTGAGTTTCAGTAAAAAAACTGCGGAGGAGGAGACGAATCAAACCGTATATCGAACGCTTTTTTTCAGAGAGGGATAGAGCTGCTGAATCTGAAGAAGGATCGACTCTGGCGGAACTGCTGGCTGCATCTGCCGGAGCGATGATCCTGCTGAGCGTACTGACTTCGGTATTATATACGCAGCTTAAGGTATTAGAGGAAAGCCGTTCGCTTCAGGACCGTTCCCGTCTGATTGAAATGCATATTTATTTCCAGTCGCTCGTCGATATGACTGAAACCATTGTTATCAGAGACGGGATTATCTATTTCGACGATCTCGACAATAAGGGTAAGGATAAATCGGCGACGAAAAAAATGTATTTCGAAACGCATGGTGAAGGTGTATACAGACATCTTTGCTATACGGACAGTCTTGAAGGAATAGGCGGGAGCGGAGAGGCACATCAGCGTTTCGCAAAAATCAGAAATTTCAGTCTTGTAATGGACGGTGCAGATCTGGTCCTTCGGGCATCGGCAGGAAATGAGACAATTGAAACGTATATTTTCGTTCAGAAAACAATCATCTATATAGAATAGGAGTCAGAAGCGGTCCGCAGTGAGCGGACAGGCCTGAAAAAAATAATTATAGGATGAAGATGAATTCTTCCGCAGGAAAAGGCGGCAGAGAAGAAGGCGCAGTACTGCCGATCGTTCTGATCGTAGTCTGCGTCTTTCTTCTGTTTATGACGGCAGTATCATCGGAGGTGCCCGTACAGAATAAAACCGGCAGGTCATACAGCGAATATTTCGGGACGAAGCTCGCTGTGTCGGGGGTGTTGTCTATGGCTCAGGCGGAGATTGCCCGTGACCCGGAATGGTCCGGAAGCCTGTTATATGAAGCAAACGGAATTTCTGCTGCAGCTCAGGTTTCAGCCCAGGCCGGCGGATACAGAGTATTTACAGTGGATGTAAAAGGCACGCTGTTTCCGTCCGAGTATTACGGACGCTTTACAATTTCTGACGGAACAGTCACAGATACCTATCTGATCCAGAAAAGATATTCATCGGAAACTGCGCGTTTTCCGGATACCTGAAAGCAGGAGCTGCTGCTTTTGTTGTTCAAAGTGTGAAAGTCCGGATGATCCTGCCGACTTACGTTATAATAAGAAAGATATCTCAGAAATAAAAAATAAACCTGAGAAAGAAATAAATTCTTATCAGAAGTATGTTCAGGAGTAACGGATGAAACTCGGAAATAATAAATGCGTTTTCTGTATTCCGATAGTTGCCGTAACCTGCGGGGAGCTCGGAAAACAGGCCGGATCGGTATTGCGGGAGCATCCTGATTTCGCCGAGTGGCGGGTAGACTATCTAAATTCTGACGAAGACCTTAGTCGGGCTTCGGAGATCGTAAAAGGACTGAAGGACAGCGGGACGGGCATCATATTTACCCCTCGCAGCATCGAGGAGGGCGGTGCCGGTACTTTGACTGATGCCAGGCGTCTTGAACTGATCGAATATGCGGTTAGAAACGATTTGTTTGACTGTCTTGATATCGAACGAGCATCGGAGGAAGGTTTCAGGCGTAAAGCTGCGGAGCTTGTCGGTGCTTCCGGGAAGCAGCTTATTCTGTCGTCGCATAATTTCGTTGAAACTCCCCGTTCACAGTCGATTGACGAGATCCTGAGAGGATGCGGGGATGCCGATATCGTCAAGGCGGCGTTCATGTGCAAGAATATGGACGATTTTATGACCCTGCAGGAAGCTGGCCGCAGATTTAAGAACCGCGACAGCCGGCCGCTTATTCTGATTGCGATGGGGCGCAGCGGTATCGTGGGACGAGCGGTTCCGGAGCTGCTGTCAAGCTGCCTGAGCTTCGCGAAAGGAACGCAGTCCAGTGCGCCGGGGCAGATCTCACTGCCGGAGATTTATGAGGCGCGCAGAATGATGGGGCTAGCCGATGCGTAATACAGGCGGCAGCAAGAAAATTATTTTCCTGACCGGATGTACCGGGACGGGGAAAAGTACAGTGGGCAGAGTACTCGCGCGGATGCTTCATGCAGACTATGTGGATACGGATATTCTGATTGAAGAAGCCGAGGGCAGGCCGGTATCCGAAATTTTTGATGAATACGGCGAGGCGTACTTTCGCGAATGTGAAACCCAGACTCTGATCGCGCTTGCGGAGCGGCCGAAGAATACGGACAGTGTTCTCGTAACCGCAACCGGCGGCGGGATTGTCTTGTCCGAGCGCAACCGAAGAATCATGCGGGATTCCGGAACAGTCGTATGGCTCAGAACCGAACCTGCCGAGATCGCAAGAAGGCTGGAAGGAGACAGTACGAGACCGCTGCTGCGAGGCAGAAAGCTCGAAGAAAAGCTGGCCGAGATGATGAACGAACGTACGCGCTTTTACGAAGACTGCGATATTCAGATCGAGACGGACGATCCGGACTCGACTGCCGGCAGGATTATCGAAGGAATTGAATTGGACTGAACGATGCAGATGAAGATTCGGTTTACGCTGCCGGTCTGCCGGTCGGGAACCTGGCGGATTGTTTAGAATTATCCGTCATTGGAAAAATGAGCGAAAGCCGTTTTTCTTGCGGGACCTGCCGATCTGTCGTATAATGTTAACCAGTCTCACCTGGCTTTTTAAAGCATCGTCATGAGACCCAGCTTAATAAGCGTTTGTTTTCCGTTATGGAAAACGGATGCCGGTGTGGCGGAATTGGCAGACGCACGTGACTCAAAATCACGCGGAGCGATCCGTGCCGGTTCGAGTCCGGCCACCGGTACCAGACAATCACTCCCCGAAGTTTATGCTTCGGGGATTTTTCGTTTTTTGCGTGCTTGACGAATCTGCCGGAAAAGCGGATTATTAAAGGAAGTAGAACGATTTCATGAACGGCCGGATTTAGACGTGCTCCCGAAGCCGCCGGACAGAGCAGCGCAAAGTAGAAAAAATTATGTTTTTCCAAAAGCTATCAGGTATAATGAAAAAAGTGTTTTTTATTTAACAACCTGAGACACGCTGTCGGATTAACGGAACCGGACATTAAATTATTTTGAACGGTTGCGGCTAATTGAAAAGATTTTGTGCATGACGTATAATTAATTCGACTAATTGGCTGGTCATCAAATTGTTTGATTAAACAAGGAGGCAAGTAGATGTCTGTAAAAGTAGCAATTAATGGTTTTGGTAGAATCGGCCGTCTGGCATTCCGTCAGATGTTCGACGCACCGGGATACGATGTTGTCGCGATCAACGACCTCACGGACCCGAGAATGCTCGCTCAGCTCCTCAAGTATGACTCCTCACAGGGCAAGTTCAAATATGCCGACAAGGTTTCCGTAACTGAAGACGCTATCGTCGTTGGCGACGAAAAGATCTCGATCACACAGATCGCGGATCCGACTCAGCTCCCCTGGAAGGAACTCGACGTAGACGTAGTTCTGGAATGCACAGGTTTCTTCGCTTCTAAGGATAAAGCGGAAGCTCACCTTAAAGCAGGCGCGAAGAAAGTCGTTATCTCTGCTCCGGCAGGAAACGATCTTCCGACAATTGTCTTCGGTGTAAATCAGGAAACGATCACACCGGAAGATAAGATCATCTCTGCTGCTTCCTGCACAACCAACTGCCTCGCTCCGATGGCGAACACGCTTAACAAGCTTGCTCCGATCGTCAAAGGCTACATGACAACCATCCACGCCTACACCGGCGACCAGATGATTCTCGACGGACCGCACAGAAAAGGCGATCTGAGACGTGCGAGAGCTGCTGCTGTCAATATCGTTCCGAACACAACCGGCGCTGCGAAAGCAATCGGCCTGGTTATTCCGGATCTGAACGGCAAGCTCATCGGCGCGGCTATGCGTGTACCGGTTCCGACAGGATCCATCACACAGCTTAACGCGATCGTTGAAGGCAAAGTTACACCTGAAGACATCAACAAGGCTATGGAAGCTGCTGCGGACGATTCTTTCGCGTTCAACACAGACGAAATTGTCTCCTCTGATATCGTAGGCAGCACCTTCGGTTCGATCTTCGACGCGACTCTTACAGAAGTTCAGGATCTGCCGGACGGCAATACGCTCGTCAAGGTCGTTTCCTGGTACGATAACGAAAACTCTTACACATCACAGATGGTAAGAACGATCAAGTACTTCGCAGAAGTCTAACATCGATAAACTGACCTGAACAAGGTCCCGGGGCCTCGCGGCCCCTTTTTTTTCAGGCGCCGTCACGGATTTACCGCGCACGGCAGTGTATTTATTCGAATTTCGAAAGGCATCCAATGAAAAAAACAGTAAAAGATATCGATCTGAAGGGCAAAAAAGTCGTAATGCGCGCGGACTTCAACGTTCCGCTCAATGACAAAGGTGAAATCACCGACGATACGAGAATTCTCGCGGCTATGCCGACAATCGAATACATCCTCGACCAGGGCGGAAGCCTGATTCTGATGTCCCATCTCGGACGTCCGAAGTCGGCGGCCGATGTTCAGTTCTCTCTCAAGCCGGTAGCGGCTCGTCTGGGCGAACTGCTTGGCAAGCCCGTCATCTTTAATCAGGACGGCGAAGTCGTCGGCGAAGTGACGAAAAAGGCTGCTGCAGAACTCAAGCCGGGCGAAGTCATGCTTCTTGAAAACACGCGTTTCCGTCCGGAAGAAAAGAAGAACGACGCACAGCTGGCCAAAGACATGGCAAGCCTCGGCGACGTATTCGTCAACGATGCGTTCGGTTCCGCTCACCGCGCTCATTCCTCCACAACAGGCATCGCGGATTATCTTCCGGCTGTTTCAGGCTTCCTGATTCAGAAGGAACTCGACTTCATCGGCGGCGCGCTCGAAGATCCGAAGCGTCCGTTCGTCGCGATCCTCGGCGGCTCAAAGGTCTCCGACAAGATCGAAGTTATCAACAACCTTCTGGACAAGGTCAACACGCTGCTTATCGGCGGCGGTATGGCGTTCACGTTCCTGAAGGCTGAAGGCTGCGAAGTCGGTACGAGCCTGCTCGAAGTCGACAAGATCGATCTTGCTAAATCCCTGATCGCAAAAGCGAAGGAAAAGGGCGTAGATCTGATGCTTCCCGTAGACGTAGTCTGCGCGAAGGAATTCAAAGCTGACGCGACTCCGACGACCTACCCGGTCGACGCGATTCCGGCTGACGAAATGGGCCTGGATATCGGACCTGAAACAGACAAGCTGTATGCGGATAAGATCAAAGACGCTAAGACAGTAATCTGGAACGGCCCGATGGGCGTTTTCGAATTCCCGGAATTTGCAAAGGGTACCCTCGCAATCGCAAAAGCGATGGCGGACTCCGACGCGATCACAATTATCGGCGGCGGCGACTCTGCTGCAGCTGTCAAGCAGCTGGGCTACGCGGATAAAATGAGCCATATTTCGACCGGCGGCGGCGCTTCCCTCGAATTTATGGAAGGCAAGAAGCTGCCCGGAATCGAAGCGCTCCAGGATAAGTAAACAGTCGGCGGAGCTCAGGCTCCGCTTTTCCGAATATTGTCCGGAGCTCCGGACTGATTAAGGGGGGATTAATATGTCAAGACGACCGATTATTGCAGGCAACTGGAAAATGAACAAGGGCATCAAGGAAGCGAACGAACTGATCGAATCGCTCAAGCCGCTTGTCAAGGATGCGACAGCAGAATGCGTATTCTGCCCGCCGTTCATCGATCTTCCGGATGCCGTCCGCCTGACGAAGGACACGAACATCGAAATCGGCGCCCAGAACATGCACTGGGAAGAAGCCGGCGCGTTCACCGGTGAAATCGCAGGCGAAATGCTTAAGGCGATTGGCGTTAAATTTGTCATCATCGGCCATTCCGAACGCCGCGAATATTTCAACGAAACAGATGAAACGGTCAACAAAAAGACCATCAAGGCGCTTAAGCTCGGTCTGAAGCCGATCACCTGCTGCGGCGAAACCCTCGAACAGAGAGAATCCGGCAAGGCTAAGGACATCGTCGTCAATCAAATCAAGAACGGTCTGAAGGATATCGACGATATCACGGCTGTCGTTATTGCCTACGAACCGATCTGGGCGATCGGAACCGGCAAGACCGCTTCGAATGCGGAAGCCAACGAAGCCTGCGGATGGGTCCGCGAAACGATCGGTGAAATGTACGGTCCCGAAGCGGCGGAAGGCGTACGCATCCAGTACGGCGGAAGCGTTAAGCCCGGCAATGTAGTCGCTCTGATGGAAGAACCGAACATCGACGGCGCGCTCGTCGGCGGAGCTTCCCTGACTGCGGATTTCGCGAAGATCGTAAAATTCGACGCACAGGCCTGAATTCAGTCAAAAAAATAAAATTATCAGAAACGGCGGACTCGTTCCGCCGTTTTTTTTTCAAAAACTTGAGAATAAATTACTAAGAAAAGCTTTGATTTCGTTTTAATAAACTGTATAATGTATTCACCCCGAAGAAGCTCGTCTTTATTTGACGAACCGAAGCGGGATTGTTATTATGTAACGTAGACTTAAAATGACCGGAAGGAGGTGCACAATGGAAATTTTATCGAATATTATTCTCTTCGCTATCATCGCGGTCAGTATCGTTCTGATTGTCGCGATCGTCATGCTTCCCCCGAAAAGTCAGGGTATGGGTTCGGCTATCGGCGGTCAGGATACGACCCTGTTCGGGCAGAAAAAATCGCACGGCTTTACGGCTGTTCTTGAACGTACTGTTAAATGGTCAGCTGCCATTTTTATGGTCGGTGCATTTGTCTACAACGTAGTTCTTAAATTCGTTTAAATCGGAAACAGAATATTGGCCTGGGGGAGAGGGCATACCATCAGGCCAGTATTATTTTTTTATTCCGTTTAAAAATAACACAAGAATGATTTAGGAGGACAGCAATGGATAATTTGATACTGGTTGCCCCGATTATCGGGGTAATTGCGCTGGTCTGTGCCTGGTTTTACGCATCTCGCGTAAGTAAAATGCCGGCCGGTACCGAGAGCATGAAAGAAATCGCAGGCTTCATTCATGAAGGCGCGATGGCTTTTCTCGAACGCGAATACAGAGTAATTGCGATTTTTGCAGCGGTCTTATTTATAGTACTCTGCCTCGTTCCCGGTCTGGGGTGGAAAGTAGCCGTCAGCTTCCTGATGGGCGCCTGCCTCTCCGTACTTGCAGGCTTTATCGGCATGCAGGTCGCGACAAAAGCGAACGTCAGAACGGCGAACGCCGCTAAAGAAGGAGGCATGAACAAGGCCCTTACTTGTGCTTTCTCGGGCGGAGCGGTCATGGGACTGTGCGTAGTCGGACTCGGAATCCTCGGACTTTCGGTCTGCTACCTGATCTTCAGAGATATGTCCATCGTCACAGGCTTCGGACTCGGCGCTTCTTCAATGGCGCTGTTCGGACGTGTCGGCGGCGGCATCTATACAAAAGCTGCTGACGTAGGCGCCGACCTCGTCGGCAAGGTCGAAGCGGGAATCCCGGAAGATGACCCGAGAAATCCTGCGGTTATCGCGGATAACGTCGGCGATAATGTCGGCGACGTAGCCGGCATGGGC
Organism: uncultured Eubacteriaceae bacterium; assembly: GCA_937872065.1. Classification (GTDB taxonomy): domain Bacteria; phylum Bacillota; class Clostridia; order Eubacteriales; family Eubacteriaceae; genus UBA7485. Next base: position 23,929 of record CALMRA010000007.1, read on the forward strand.
GCTGACCTGTACGAATCCTACGTAGGTTCCATTATCTCGGCGATGACGCTGGGCATGCTTACGACAGGTCTCGGCGGTAAGCTGGAAGCGGCGATTTTCCCGCTGCTGCTTGCGGGCGCAGGAATTCTGTGCTCTGTGATCGGCACATTCTTCGTCAACGTCAAGGAAGGCGGATCTCCGCAGAAGGCCCTGAACATGGGCACCTACATTGCCGGCGGTCTTGTCGTCATTGTCACGTACTTCCTGTCGACAAATCTGCTCGGTACGTTCTATCCGTTTATCGCGATCGTATCCGGTCTTGCTGTCGGTATCATCATCGGACAGCTGACGGAATACTACACATCTGAAAAATACAAGCCTGTTCAGCATATCGCGGAACAGTCGGAAACCGGCGCCGCGACGACCATTATCTCCGGTCTTGCTGTCGGTATGAAATCAACGGCTTTCCCGATTATCGCGATCGCTGTCGGTATCTTCCTGGCTTACTGGGCGCTGGCTCAGACAGGTTCAGGCAACGGTCTGTACGGTATCGCGCTGGCAGCTGTCGGTATGCTTTCAACTGCAGGCATGACCATTGCGGTCGACGCCTACGGTCCGATCGCCGACAATGCAGGCGGGATTGCCGAAATGGCTGAACTTCCGGAATCAGTCCGTGACATCACGGACAGCCTCGATGCGGTCGGCAACACGACGGCTGCGATCGGCAAGGGCTTTGCGATCGGCTCCGCCGCGCTGACAGCGCTGGCTCTGTTCGCGACCTATGCGCAGACTGTCGGTCTGACAGTTATCGATATTCTGGACCCGAACGTCATCATCGGCATGATGATCGGCGCGATGCTTCCGTATCTCTTCTCCGCGATGACGATGGAATCCGTCGGCGACGCCGCGAACAAGATGATCGAAGAAGTACGCCGTCAGTTCAAGGCTGACAAGGGCATCATGGCCGGTACCAGCAAGCCTGACTACGCGCGCTGCGTCGATATCTCGACGACGGCGGCTCTTCACGAAATGCTCATCCCGGGCTGCCTCGCTGTTGTCGCTCCGATTGCCATCGGACTTCTGCTGGGCAAAGCCGCTCTCGGCGGTCTGCTGGCCGGCGCTGTCGTAACAGGCGTGCTCGTCGCGATCCAGATGGCTAACTCCGGCGGCGCGTGGGACAACGCGAAGAAGTATATCGAATCCGGCGCTCACGGCGGAAAGGGTTCCCCGGCTCATATTGCGGCTGTTGTCGGCGATACTGTCGGCGACCCCTACAAGGATACTTCCGGTCCTTCGATCAATATCCTGATCAAACTGATGACCATCGTTGCGGTCGTATTCGCACCGCTGTTCATGTAATCTGTCAAAATAAGAGGCTTCGGCCTCTTTTTTTTGTCCGAAATTCGGAACATGGTTGCGCGGCTCAGTCTTTAGTTCTATAATGAATCCACAGTAACTTACTGCGAATTAAGAGGCGGTTATGAAAATCACGACAAAAGCGCACTACGGGCTGATGGCGATGTGTACGCTGGGACGGCGCTACGGCGACGGCCCGGTTTCCGTACGGGAGATCGCCGGGCTTCAGCACTGCTCTGATTCCTATATGGAACAGCTAATCGGCATGCTTCGCAAGGCGGGACTGGTCAAAAGTGTCAGAGGGGCCCAGGGAGGGTATATTCTGACAAGGCCACCTGCCGAGATCACAGCTGCTGAAATGTTCAAGGCCCTGGAAGGGCCGTTGATGTTTACAGACTGTACTGCTGAAAATCCGGGGGCGAGCTGTACGCTCGCCTGCGGATGCTCCTCCAGATACTTCTGGCAGGATCTTTACGGCTGCATCAGCCGCTTTCTCGAAAGCAGGAGTCTTGCGGATATGATGAACGACGACAGGGTTCAGGGAATCGAAAACGGTTCGTCTGAGACGAGGGCGTTCATCCAAGAGACTGAAAAAGAATAAGAGGCGCATATGAAAAGAATTTATTTAGACAATGCGGCCACCACTCCGGTAGACGAAGAAGTCGTCAGGGAAATGGTGCCGGTTTTTACGGAAAACTACGGCAATCCGTCGTCGATCTACAAAGAAGGTCGCGACGCGAAAAAGCTCGTCGAAGAAAACCGCGCGAAGGTCGCGGACGCGCTGGGCGCACAGCCGAACGAAATCTTCTTTACGGGTTCCGGTACGGAAGCGGACAACTGGGCCCTCAAGGGCGCCGCGCGGCGCAATAAGAAACGCGGCAGTCATATCATTACCAGCGCAGTCGAGCATCATGCGATCCTGCACACGGCTCAGCAGCTGGAAAAAGAAGGCTTCGATGTGACGTATCTTCCGGTAGATGAGTACGGGAAGGTGAGTCCCGAAGACCTGAAGAAGGCCCTGCGGGACGATACGATCCTCGTATCGATTATGATGGCGAACAACGAAGTCGGAACGATCGAACCGATTAAGGAAATGGTCGAAATCGTCAAGGAACATAATCCGAGAACTCTGTTCCACACGGATGCGGTTCAGGCATTCGGAAACATTCCGGTGGATGTCAAGGATCTCGGCGTGGACCTGCTGTCGGTTTCCGGTCACAAGATTTACGGACCGAAGGGCATCGGCGCGCTGTACATCAAGAAGGGAACGCCGGTAGAAAATATTCTTCAGGGCGGCGCCCAGGAAAAGAACAGACGTCCAGGCACTGAAAATACGGCGAGTATTGCCGGCTTCGGCAAGGCTGCGGAAATTGCGAAGGAAAAGCTTCCCGAACATACGGAGCATATGCAGAAGCTTCGCGACAAGCTTATAAAAGGCGTGCTCGAAACGGTTCCGAAATCGGAGCTGACCGGACATCCGGAAGACAGACTTCCGGGCAACGCGAGCTTTATCTTCGATTATATTGAAGGCGAAGGAATCCTGCTGAGTCTGGATCTGGCCGGTATAGCCGGTTCCTCCGGCTCCGCCTGCACATCCGGTTCGCTGGATCCGTCCCACGTCCTGCTGGCGCTGGGACTTCCCGCTGGACGTGCCCACGGGTCCCTGCGGCTGACTCTTGGCAGAGATACGACGGAAGAAGATATCGATTATGTGATCGAGCAGCTCGGACCGATCGTCAAGCGTCTGCGCGCGATGAGCCCGCTGGACGAAGCGCATCCGATCGATGCCGCGGTATATGAACACGGTGATCATCACCACCATCATTAAATGAATTTCCGCGTGAATATGTGGAACGATATAAAAGGAGCCAGAAATGTATACAGAAAAAGTTATGGAAAATTTCACCAATCCGAAAAACGTCGGTGAAGTCGAAAATGCAAACGCCGTCGGTCAGGTCGGTTCTCCGGCCTGCGGCGATATCATGAAAATGTCGATGAAGATCAACGACGACGGGATCATCGAAGATGTCAAATTCAAAACCTACGGCTGCGGCGCCGCGATCGCGACAAGCTCGGTCGCCACTGAAATGATTAAGGGCAAGCACGTCGACGAAGCCAGAAAGCTTACGAATCAGCAGGTTATCGACGATCTGGGCGGTCTCCCCCCGGCAAAGATCCACTGTTCGGTTCTTGCTGCGGAAGCGATTCAGGCAGCACTTGAAGACTGGGAAAAGAATAAAGAAGAAGCGAAGACTGAAGCTTAAGTTATCGAACAGAGACAGAAAACTTTCATACGGGAGTCCGCACCGCTGCGGGCTTTCGTTTTTTTTGAAAAGCGATGAAAACGAATTTACTCACTGTGGTAAAATACAGCCATACGGGAAACAGACCCGGGAGGTCGGTTTTCTAACAGTGTTTTACCGGAGGAATCGTGATGGAAATTTCATCCTTACTGAATCTTGAGGTTGTTTCCGAAAATCCGGCCAGGTGGTACGGACTGATCACCGACCTGAAGATCAGAGATAATCGCATCGTCAGCTGTGTCATCAAGAACGGGAGCCGGTTTACGCCTTCCGTTTTTTTTGTACCGGAGGACATCGTCAGAGTTGAAGAAGAATTTATACAGATCACGTCGGAGCATGCGATCCGGCGTGATTTGAAGAAGGACTTCGAAGAAAAGAACACACAGACGTTTTCGCTCATCGGCACGCCTGTACTCGACAAGTATAACGTGCGTTTTGCAAAGGTCGTAGACGCAGTATTTACGAAAGAACTCAAAATTACACATTATATTTTGTCCCGGAGCTTTTTTGACGATATCGATTTCGGTTTTGTGATTATCGCCGCGGAGGACCTCAGAGCGGAACCCGAGCTGGCCCGGCTGTGCTACAACCGCGCCCGCAATGATCTTCCCGAAGATCCGCGCCAGAGCGGACTGATGCGAAAGATATTCGGGATCAGGGAGGAAGGCAGATGAACAAGGACAGACGGATTCTGCTGCTTCTGAACGCGCTGATTATGCTTGTTGCGATAATTATACTGTGTGTCCTTTTTCCTGCGCTCTGGAACGTGGCGGGACCTTTTATCGTGGCAATCATCATCGCGTATCTGCTGTTTCCGCTGGTCAAGCGTCTGACGGCGACCGGAATGAAACGGGGAATGGCGGTCACGGTCGTCACGCTGGGGACCTTTCTGGTCATTCTGCTGTTTTTCGTGATTCTCGTGCCTCAGCTGGTCAGCAGCATCTCGCAGATGACGAAAATCCTGCCCGATCTGTATACGGAGCTGTCCGATTCGACAAGCAGGATCGATGAGAAGCTGACGCTGCTTCTGGGGCAGAATGCGCTTTCGTCGTTCAATTTTCAGGATATGATAGACAAAGCGAGCGAATATTTCAGCTCGATGCTCTCGAGCTTTTCGAACACGCTTCTCGCAAGCTCGGGACAGGCGATGAATCTGGTGATCGTACCGATCGTCGCCGTTCTTCTGCTTCTGAATACCGGCGGAGTCGTCAACAAGCTCGACTACTTTATACCGGCTTCAGGACGTACGGTTACGAGCAAAATGGGTTCTGACATCGACCGCGTGATCGGCGGCTTTATCCGGGGACAGGCGGTGATGAGCCTGTGCGCCGGTCTTCTGACTGCCTTCGGCGCTGCGGCGCTGGGCGTCCCCTATGCGCCCGTTATCGGAATTATTGCGACGGTCACATCCTTCGTACCGTATTTCGGACCGGTGGTCGGATGTATCATTATCGCGATTCTTGCGCTGTTCTCGGGAATTCTGCCCACGGTCGTGCTTGTGATCTGGATGGGCATCGTACAGGTTTTCTGCGGCAATGTGCTTGCGCCGTCTCTGATGACGGAAAGCGTCGGACTGTCCGCTGTCGGAATTATTTTTTCAGTCTTCTTTTTCGGCCAGCTGATGGGCGGAGTGGGCATGCTGCTGGCTGTTCCGATCGCAGGCACGCTCAAGGTGCTGCTGCGATATCTTGTGAAAGCGGCGGCAAATCCTGTCTCCGACGGAGAGCCCACACGGTTTACGCCTGTGTTCCCGAAGAAGCCGGAGAAACCTGATTCCGCAGATACGGAGGATGATGAATCAGCGGCAGCGGAACAGGAAAAATGGGAAGAAATACCGGCGGAAGAAGCTGAAAATAATGGCTCTGCGCCCGAGGAGATGCCTTCAGAAAATTGAAAGGCCTTTACCGGTTTGTTATAATTAATCATTCAGGGGCCGTCTGCACAGACAGACGTCACCGATTTTATTAAGGAGTTACCAATGGAGCCGTTAGGTTTAAATGAAATAAGAGAAAAATTTCTGGAGTTTTTCGAATCCAAGGATCATCTGCGGTTAAAGAGCTTTCCGCTTATTCCGGTCGGAGATAAAAGTCTCCTGCTCATCAATTCCGGGATGGCGCCGATGAAGCCTTATTTTACCGGCGATGAAGTACCGCCGAGAAAGCGCGTGACAACCTGTCAGAAATGTATCCGTACGCCGGATATCGAAAACGTCGGGATCACGTCGCGTCACGGTACGTTTTTTGAAATGCTCGGAGACTTTTCCTTCGGCGATTATTTTAAAAATGAAATTATCCCGTGGAGCTGGGAATTCTGTACGGAAGTCATGAAAATGGATCCGGATAAGCTCTGGGTCACCGTATACGAGGACGATGACGAAGCGGAGGATATCTGGGTCAATAAGGTAGGCCTGTCCAGAGACCGCATCGTGCGTCTCGGCAAGGAAGACAATTTCTGGGAACACGGAACCGGTCCGTGCGGTCCGTGCTCTGAAATTTATTACGACCGCGGAGAAAAATACGGCTGCGGAAGTCCCGACTGTGCGCCGGGCTGTGAATGCGACCGTTACGTCGAGTTCTGGAATCTCGTATTCTCCCAGTTCGATCACCAGGAAGACGGAACCTATAAGGATCTGATCCAGAAGAATATCGATACCGGGATGGGACTGGAACGTCTCGCGACGATCATGCAGGGCGCGGAAAATATCTTTGAAGTCGATACGATCCGAAGCATCCTCGACAAGGTCTGTGAATTAGCGGACGTAACCTACGGAGAAGACGAAAAGAAAGATATTTCGATCCGCGTCATCACCGACCATATCCGCAGCGTCACATTCATGGCGGCGGACGGAATCATGCCGGGCAACGAAGGCCGCGGATACGTTTTAAGGCGTCTGCTCAGAAGAGCCGTCAGACACGGCAAGCTTCTGGGAATCGACGATATCTTCCTGTATAAGCTCGTGGACGAAGTCGTTAAAAATTACGGCGGTCACTATCCGGAGCTTGTTGAAAAGCAGGACTACATCAAGAAGCTTGTCAGGATCGAAGAAGAACGCTTCAAGGAAACCATCGACCAGGGGATGTCTCTGCTCGAAGGCGAAATTGACGATCAGATCAGAGAAGAAAACAAGGTCTTCCCGGGCGGCGCTGCGTTTAAGCTTTACGATACCTACGGCTTCCCGAAGGACCTGACACGGGAAATCCTCGCGGAACGCGGGCTTACTCTGGATGAAAAAGGCTTCGAGGAAGCGATGGACGAGCAGCGCGAACGCGCCCGTCAGGCAAGAAAAGACAGCAATATCCAGGTCTTTACAGACGATCCCTTCAATCCGCTCGGTTCGGACGCCGTTACGGAATTCACCGGCTACGAACATCTGAACGGAACAGGCAGAATCCTCGGTCTGATTAAAGATGAAGAGCTCTCCGATACCGTTTCCGAAGGCGATCAGATTCTGATGCTGCTGGACCAGACTCCGTTTTATGCGGAATCCGGCGGACAGATCGGCGACAGAGGAATCGTCACGGCGCTTGAGGGCGAGGGCGAACTGCGTGTCGACGACGTCAGAAAGGGAAGTCTCGGACGTCATATTCTCCGGGGAACCGTTACGAAGGGCAGCTTCAACAAAGGCGAGGTTGTCGAATCACAGGTCGACAGCGAGCTCCGACATGCGACACAGCGGAATCATACCTCGACGCATCTTCTTCAGAAGGCGCTCAAGATGGTTCTCGGCGACCATGTGGAACAGGCAGGCTCCTTCGTTTCACCGACGCGTCTGCGCTTCGACTTCAACCATTTCGAACCGGTAAACCAGGACCAGATCCGCGAGGTCGAAAAGATCGTCAACACACAGATTCTGAAGGCGATGAACGTCAAGACCTCGACGATGAAAATCGACGAAGCGAGAAAGCTCGGCGCGATGGCGCTGTTCGGAGAAAAGTACGGGGATATCGTCCGGGTGGTTCAGGTCGGCGATTTCTCCGCGGAGCTGTGCGGAGGATGTCACATCACGAACTCGGCACAGGTCGGATTCTTCAAGATTCTGTCTGAAACAGGGGTTGCTGCAGGCGTGCGCAGAATCGAAGCGGCGACGGGCATGAACGCCTTCAATGTCGTCGAAGACAACAGCCGGATGCTGCGTGAAGCGTCGAAGATTGTCAGATCGACGCCCGACCAGCTGGCGGAACGTCTGAATGAAATGAACCAGCAGCTCAAGGATAAGGACAGGCAGATCGCCGAGCTGAAAAATAAGGAAGCCGGCAGTCTCGTCGACGTACTGATCGAGAATGCGGCGGATCTCGGAGACGGCGCGAAAGCGGTCGTCGCCGAAGTTGCGGGAGCGGATACGGAAGAGCTTCGCGAAATCGCGGACAAGCTCAGAGACAGACTCGGCTCCGCGGCGGTACTGCTGGCGTCTGCAGGCGACGGCAAGGTTATCCTGCTGTCGGCAGCGACGAAGGATCTGGTCAAGAAGGGCTTCCACGCGGGGAATCTCGTCAGAGAAGCGGCCAAAATCACCGGCGGAGGCGGCGGCGGACGTCCGGATATGGCTCAGGCCGGCGGACGAAAGCCTGAAAAGCTGCCGGAAATGCTTGAAAAAGCACCGGGAATGATTCGGGCTCAGCTTGAAAATGCATAAAACATCAGATTTTATTGTAAAATTTCATCAAAAGCGGTAAAATCAATCTACAAGTATGCAGCAGGAGGATCAGAGTATGAACAATGAAACTTCATTTGACCGCGGAACAATTCTGTTCGACGTCAACAATGAAAAATCACAGAGGATTGACGATATAATGCGGCGTATTTATACTGCTCTGGTCGAAAAAGGATATAATCCGGTCAATCAGATCGTAGGCTACGTTATGTCGGGAGACCCGACGTACATCACTAGCCACGGTGACGCGCGTATGCTTATTCAGAAGGTAGAACGCGACGAGCTCCTCGAGGAGCTGGTCAAACGTTATATTGACAGTCTGGAAGGGACTGAACCCCAGTCCTGACCGACCAAGGCAGCTTGCATAACGAGCTCCCGGCATTGCTGGGAGCTTTTGTTTTATCTGTCCTTTTTATTTTGCAGGGTGCTCGCCGCTAAAATTTGACAAGGCGAGGACTGTGCAAAATGAAAATGAATACTTTGGGTAAAACCAATATAAAGGTTTCGGAAATCTGTTTCGGAACCCTGACGATCGGGCCGCTGCAGCGGGCTCTGACCGTTCCGGACGGTCTGCGGGTGCTCACGGAAGCACTGGACGCAGGCATCAATTTTTACGATACGGCGGATCTGTACAACACCTACGATTATCTGCGTGAGCTTCTGAAAATCAGAAAGGATCTGGTGATCTGCACGAAGTCGTACGACTATTCCGCACAGGGAGTCCGTAAAAGTCTTGAAAGAGCTTTACGGGAGCTGGACAGAGACTACGTCGATATCTACATGCTGCACGAGCAGGAATCAAGGTATACCTTCGAAGGCCACAGCGAAGCGATCGAAGAGCTTCTGAAGGCAAAAGCCGAAGGGAAGATACGGACTTTCGGAGTTTCGACCCACAGGGTCGAAGCGGTCAGGGATGCGCTTGATTTTCCGAATATCGAGGTCGTTTTTCCGCTTATCAATCCGACCGGCGTCGGTATTGAAGACGGAACCGCGCACGAAATGCGCGAAGCGGCAGCTGCGCTCAGAAAAGCAGGCCGCGGCGTTTACGGGATGAAACCGCTCGGAGGCGGTACGCTCATCCGTGAAAAGGCGCGATGTTTCGACTATGCGAGAAAAATGCTCGACGCAGGAATCCTCGATTCCGTAGCGATAGGCATGCAGAGTCCGGAAGAAGTACGTTATAACTGTCTTGTCCTGCAGGGGAAGACTGTTCCGCACGATCTGGCGGAAAAAGTGGCGGATATGCCCAGAAAGCTGCATATCGACGACTGGTGCGAGGGCTGCGGAAGCTGTGTCAGAAGATGCGGACAGCACGCTCTGTATCTGAAAGACGGTAAAGCCGCCGTGCACAGGGACAAGTGTCTGAGCTGCGGCTACTGCGCGTCTGTCTGCCCCGTTTTCTGCCTGAAGATCGTCTGAGGTACCCGAAGCTTCATTTCATTTCAAGGCTGTGAGCCAGCCGGAACAGGAGATTCATGGAAAGAATACTGGGACTGGATATCGGTGACAAATACATCGGGATCGCCGTAAGCGATCCGCTCGGATTTACCGCCCAGCCGTACAGGACATACAGGAGAGGGAGCAGGGACGAGGATCTCGACTTTTTCAGAAACGTCGTCGATCAGTTCAGACCGAAGCTTATCGTTGCAGGTCTGCCGCTCAGCCTTTCCGGCAAGGAGTCCGCACAGACCCGGAAAGCCCGCAATTATGCCGGCTTTCTGAAAAATGCGCTGGGACTTCCGCTTGTGTTCTGGGACGAACGGCTGACGACGGAAGCCTCCGGCGATATACTCGCGGAGTCCGGCGTCAAACGGAGCGACAGAAAACAGATGATCGATACGGTCGCTGCTCAGATTATTCTCCAGGAATACCTTGAATCCGAACGGCAGTCAGTCAATTCGGAAATCAGCGAGGAATAACATGGAAGAAAACACAATACATCTGAAAAACGATAACGGAGAAGAAAAAGAATTCGAGATCGTCGTATCATTCGATATCGGAGACAAGACCTACGTCCTGCTTGCCGGAGAAGGTGAAGAAGCGGTATATCCCTTTGCGATCGAAACGGACGAGGACGGCGAAGACATGCTCGTAGCGGTTGAAGACGAGGATGAATTCAAGCTCATTGAAGAAGCTTACGATGCGCTTGCCGACGATGATGACGGACAGGGCTGCTGCTGCGGCTCTGACGATCACGACTGCAGCTGCACAGGATCGGAAAGCTGCGATCAATGAACGTAAGAGTAGCAGAACGACAGAAGGAACAGAGCCAGGGAGAAACACGCAGGACAAGAAAATCTCAGGTTCCGGCAGTCAAGAAACATACGGCTCCGTACACACACAAATCAAAGCGCAAGCGCAGAGCGGCCAGGGACAAGCTTAAGGTTATCCCGATCGGCGGACTCGGTGAAATCGGCAAGAACATGACAGTGTTCGAATATAAAAACCAGGCGATCATCGTCGACTGCGGACTCATGTTCCCCGACGACGATATGCTCGGCGTCGACATTGTTCTGCCGGATTTCGAATATATCAAGAACAACCGCGACAAGGTCAAGGGACTGATCATAACCCACGGTCACGAAGATCATATCGGCGGAATCGCGTACCTGCTCAAGGAACAGAATATTCCGGTTTACGCGACGAAATTCACGATGGGTCTTATCGAGAAGAAGCTTGACGAGCATAATCTGCTCACAAAGGCGGATCTTAACGTGATCAAGGCCGGTGAAAAATTCAAGCTCGGCGATTTCGACATCGAACCGATCCGCGTCAATCACAGTATCGCAGACTCGGTCGCCTACTGTATCAAGACGCCGGCTGCAACGGTTCTTCACACAGGCGACTTTAAGATCGACTATCAGCCTATCGACGGCGAAATCATGGACCTGCAGCGAATCGCACAGCTCGGTGCGGAGGGCGTGGATCTGCTGATGTCCGACTCGACCAACGTCGAAGAAGGCGGCTATACGCCCAGCGAATCCTCGGTTGGAGAAACCTTCTACCAGCTTTTCAGAGGCAGCAAGAACCGGATTATCGTCACGACCTTCGCGTCCAACGTGCACAGAGTTCAGCAGATCATCGACGCTGCGGCAGCCTATAACAGGAAGGTCGTCGTCAACGGACGCAGCATGGAAAACATGGTGGATGTCGCGACGAATCTCGGCTATCTGAATATCCCGAAGAATCTTCTCATCGATATCAAGGATATGCACAAGTACAATCCGAAGGAGCTGGTTGTCATCACGACGGGAAGCCAGGGGGAACCGATGGCTGCTCTCGGACGCATGGCTTCCGGCGAACACCGCTACCTGAACATCGGTTCGGACGATACGGTAATTATTTCGGCTTCACCGGTTCCGGGGAACGAAAAGATGGTCGCCGACGTCATCAACCGCCTCGTGGATCTCGGCTCGGACGTTGTCTATAAAAAATTCGCGGACATTCACGTCTCCGGACATGCGAAGCGCGAAGAACTTAAGCTTCTCCAGGTTCTGGTAAAGCCGAAGTACTTCATGCCGGTTCACGGCGAAGCGAGAATGCTCATGCATCACGGCGCTCTGGCAGAATCTCTCGGACAGAATCCGAAGAACATCTTTATACTCCAGAACGGCAAGGAACTGGATATCGACCACTTCTCGGCGAAGGTTGCGGAAGAATCCGTACCTGCCGAAGCGATCATGGTGGACGGCCTCGGAGTCGGGGATATCGGAAACATCGTGCTCAACGACAGAAAGCGTCTGTCGGAAGACGGTCTGTTTATTGTCGTCTGCAAGATGAAGAACGGAAAATCCGTCGCACCGCCGGACATCATCTCGAGAGGATTCGTCTATGTCAAGGAATCCGAGCAGCTGATGAACGACGCGAAAAAGCAGATCGAAGAGGTTCTGAAAAAATGTGAGGATAAGGGAATCACGGACTGGGCGGACATCAAGAGCGAGATCCGCGAAACGCTGTACCGCTATCTGTTTAAGAAAACGCAGCGCAAACCGATGATATTACCCATATTGATTAACGTATAACAGCATTCGTTCTATTTGTAAAAAAACTGTAACGAAAATTCTATTTTATGTTATAATATTCAAGTCTAAAGGAAAAAAATGAACGTATACGACGAAGCCAACAGTCTGGCACAGGCTTTACGCGAATCTGACGAATACAAGCGTTATAAAGAAGCGGAAGCCTCACTTAAACAGGACAAGGAACGCTGGAACATCGCCCGCGATTATGCGAAAAAGCAGATGGGGATGCAGTCCAAGCAGATGATGGGTCAGGAACTGACGCCTGAAGAAGTCAGCGCGTACAACACTCTGACACAGACCGTTCTCGGAATCCCGGCGATTGCGGATTATTTCCAGTCGCAGATGTATTTCGGAATGATCTTCCAGGACATCATGGGTATTATTTCCGACGCGGTGGATCTTGATCCGGGATTCTTTGAAGACGACGAAAAGCCGGGGGAAGAAACGGCGCCGGAAGAAAAGACAGACGAAAAGCCGGACGAACAGCAGCAGACGAAATCCGATACCGGATCGGAAGAATAAAAGACAAATAGATAATGAGCAAGGTGACTTGCTCATTTTTTTAGTCTGGCAGTCGGTACGCTTAGAAAGAGCACAGCATGAGACGAAGCAACCTGGGCAGAGAATTCAACAATTCTCCGCCGGAAAATTACAGTCATCCTGAACAGCAGGACAGAGTCCAGCCTTCGGACAGTAAAACGGACCGCCAGAGAAGATCAAATACGGAGCAGCGCCGCGATAATGAAAACAGGCGCGAGAACCAGAGTCAGAATGAAGACCGGCAGAATCAGCCGGCAGGGAAGAGCAGAAAACGCCGCAGCGAAGCTTATGAACAGCCGGCAGTCGGACAGCAGCCTGCGGGAAATCAGCCTAAAAAGAAGAAAAAGCGGATTTCGCACCGTCAGGAAGTTTTTCTTGTCGTCGGCGTATCCCTTCTGCTTCTCGTAGCGATGTTTTTCGGCGCAAGAGCTTATTATTTAAACGGACTTGAGGCGAAAAGCACGACAGAGAGAAATATCCTGGTCAAGATACCCGAGGGCAGCTCCGTTGCGGACACAGCGGCGATTCTTGAGGAAGACGGCGTCATCAAAAACGCGATCATTTTCCAGAGCTATGTCGGAACCCATTCCTACGGCGGCCAGAGTATTCAGGCAGCGGATTATTTGCTTTCTCCGACTATGACGGTTCCCGAGATTTATACGAAGCTGGTCGACGGAGACGCATATCACGGCGATGAATACCAGTTCACGATCCCCGAGGGAAAAAATATCGAGGAAATGAGCACGATCATTGCGGATACGGGAATATGTACCGCGGATGAATTCAAGGCCGAGACAAAAAAACTGGCCCAGTATATGAAAGAGTATCCGATACTCGATTCGATACCGAGCGACAAGGTGAGCGAACGGACGCTGGAAGGTTATCTGTTCCCGGATACCTACGATATCGCCGTTCCTGAAGGAACCAGCGGTGCGGAACAGGTCTGTGATACGATGCTCCAGCGGTTTACAGATGTGTTTACCCAGTCAATGATTGACGAGGCGAATTCGAACGGCCATACGGTCGACGATATCGTGATTATGGCGTCGATTGTCGAGCTTGAAACGAAGCTTCCCGAGGACCGGAAGGATGCGGCCTCGGTATTTTATAACCGTATCGCGCAGGATATGCCGCTGCAGTCCGACATAACTGTGGATTACGCACTCGGTACCAAAACGCCGGTCCTGACGACAGAACAGGTGCAGAGCACGGACTCGCCGTACAATACCTATCTGTATACGGGACTTCCGCTCGGACCGATCTGTTCTCCGGGTCTTTCATCAATTGAAGCGGCCCTTGAACCGAGCACTACGGATTATCTGTACTTTGTAGCAGATATGGATACCGGCAAGCTACATTTCAACACGACCCTTGAAGGCCATGAAGCGGATGTTGAAAAATACATGAGCAACTAAGCAGTGAGTGATCTGAAGTGAGCTATCTGTACAATGACAGACTGACCGGGATGATCGAAGGTCTTTCGTCAGCTTCGGAAGATCCGAAGCTGGCGGAGCTCAGAGAGAGAGCCCGTGACGCACATATTCCGACGGCCGAGCTTCAGTCTGCGGCGCTGCTGTCGGTTATTATCCGGATGAGCAGGACGGTGAAGATCCTGGAGATCGGAACGGCCTGGGGCTGTTCCGCGATCGATGCGGCTCAGACAATCGGAGACAACGCCCGGATCCTGACCGTCGATACCGATTCTGAAAGAATTATTGCTGCGAAGCAGAATATCGAAGATTTCGGTCTGACGGACCGGATATTTCCGGTCTGCGCCAGAGCTCAGGACGTACTCGAAGAGCTGCTCTTAAAAGGTAAAGCCGCGCCGTATCCTGTAACGCCGCCCTATGATCTGATCTTTATGGACGGGCCCAAGGCACACTACGTCAGGATGCTTCCTGCGGCAAAACGCCTGCTGAGAACAGACGGAGTGCTCGTTGCGGACAACGTGTTATTCAGAGGCCTCGTAGCGGAGGAGATTCACGCCTCCCACCGAAAGATCACGATCGTAAAACGCCTGCGTCGCTTTCTCGAAAAAATAGAGAACGACCCCGGCTGGGACAGCGTGATTCTTCCCGTCGGAGACGGTGTCTCTGTCAGCGTAAAAAAATAAGAGCACTGCGGTGCTCTTTTTTTATTGACGGGGTATGGATTATCCTGATAACGGCGCCGAGAGTCTGCTTTCCAGACGCGGTATAATAAGCTGAAAGAAACAGGATGAAATACGTCGGTCTGCACAGGTCAAAATCGAATACAAAGTCTTAAGGAATGAAAAGAACGATATGAAAAAAACTGAACTGCTGGCGCCAGCCGGCGATTTTGAGAAAATGAAATACGCGCTGCACTACGGCGCGGACGCGGTATACTGTGCGGGCAAGCGCTTCGGTATGCGCTCGAACGCGGGAAACTTCACCGACGAGGAGCTGGCTGCTGCGGCAGAATACGTGCACTCACTTGGAAAACGAATTTACGTGACGGTCAATATTACCGCAGGCAACGACGATATCGCTGAGCTTCCGGAATACGTACGCTATCTGGATTCAATCGGGATCGATCATCTGATCGCGGCGGATCCCGGCGTGATTCTGACGATCCGTGAAACCGCGCCCGATATGAAGATTTCCGTCAGTACCCAGGCGAACACCCAGAACTGGAAAAGCTGCGAATTCTGGCACCGAAACGGGGCCGGACGCATCGTGCTCGCCCGGGAACTGGGGCTTTCGGATATAACGGAGATCGTACAGAAGAGTCCCGAGGATCTCGAGATCGAGGTCTTTGTCCACGGAGCGATGTGTATCTCCAATTCCGGCAGGTGTCTGCTCTCCAATTATATGACGGGCCGGGATGCGAACAAGGGCGACTGCGCGCAGCCGTGCCGCTGGAACTATTCGCTGCGTCCGGGGGATCCGGGAGACGAGGTGGCGGGCGGAGCCGATCTGATCGAGCGAGAACGTCCTGATCAGAAATGGCATATCGAAGAGGACGAACGGGGCAGCTTCATATTCAATTCGAAGGATCTGTGCCTGATCGACAAGATACCGGAGCTGATGGAAGCCGGTGTCACGAGCTTTAAGATCGAAGGACGGATGAAGAGCATCTATTATGTCGCGACTGTGGTCAGCGCCTATCGTCAGATGATCGACGCGGCTGCCGCAGGCGAGACGGAACCGGAAACGGCAGCGATGCTGCGGGCGGAGCTTGAGAAGGTTTCTCACAGAGATTACACCACAGCCTTCTATGACAGGAAGACTGACGAGCGGGATCAGAACTACGGGAGCTCCAGCTATGTCCGCAGCTGCGATTACGCGGGTCTCGTTCTCGAATATGACGAAAAGACCGGAACGGCCCTCGTCGAACAGCGCAACAAGCTTATGGCAGGTGACGATATCGAGCTTCTCAGGGCCGGAAAAAGCGGTTTTCTCGAGCTTAAGGATATCGAACTGTTCGACGAAGAGATGCGGCCCATCGAATCGACGCCTCATGCGAAAATGCGCTTCAGAATACGCCTGCCGGAAGCCGCCCCTATGGATATCCTGCGCAGACCTGTGATCTGATTTGAGCAAATGAATACAGTATTTTTTCAAAGATAAGCAGCTTTCTGCTTATCTTTTTTTGATTTCTGCACATTTCTGGCAGAGAATAGCTATAATTGAATTAGACCGACAAACGTAAACGGTTGACATGAATGATATTGAAGAAATATGGAAGATTTTGGCAGAAAAACAAAATATTATCTTCCAAACTCAGTCAAATTCTGTTATATTTAAATCACAGGAGAAACAAATGCTGACGGAAGATCGTTACAAAAAGATTGTAGAGTTTCTGGAGCGTGAAGGCTCCGGATCAGTCAAAAAACTGAGTGAGGTTGTGGGGACATCCGAATCCACAATTCGCAGGGATCTGGCGGCGCTCGATCAGGAAGGCCTGATCACAAAGGTCTACGGAGGCGCTACTTCTAAAGAACACCGGATACGGACAGAAGAAACCGATATGCTTCAGAAGCACAATCTGTACAGTGCGGAGAAGGAACGGATCGGGAAGTATGCGGCACGACTTGTCGAAGAGAACGATTTTGTTTATATCGACGGCGGTACGACGACAGAAGCGGTAATCCGGTACCTGACTGAAAAGAAAGCGACCTATGTGACGAACGGACTGTTTCAGGCTCAGCTGCTTATCGGGCGAGGTTTTCAGACCTACGTCCTCGGAGGCAGGATACGGCCGGAGACAGAAGCGATTGTCGGAGCGGAATCGCTCGAACAGATCGAATCCTACAATTTCAGCATCGGTTTTTTCGGTACCAACGGAATTACCCTGGAAAACGGATTTACGACGCCTGACCTGATCGAAGGGTCGGTTAAGGAAGCGGCGATGAGGAAATCCCTCAGGGCCGTCGTGCTCGCGGACCCGTCAAAGTTCGGAAGGATCTATCCGATGACCTTCGGCGAGATTCAGGATGCAGAGATCATAACGACCGTTCTACCGGAACCGTCGCTTAAAAATAAAACCAAAATTACGGAGGCAGATTATGATTTACACGGTGACGTTTAATCCTTCGCTGGATTATATCGCGGACGTAAAAGACTTCGTCCTGGGGCAGACAAACAGGACGAGTCAGGAAGCGCTCTATCCGGGCGGAAAAGGAATCAATGTCTCCATGGTACTCAAGAACCTCGGACTTGAGTCCTCCGCTTTAGGCTTCGTCGCAGGCTTTACCGGAGACGAAATCGAACGCAAGCTCGCTCAGCGCGAAATCGATACGGATTTTATCCGTCTGAATAACGGCTACTCGAGAATAAACGTCAAGCTCAGAGCGGCTGAAGAAACTGAAATTAACGGTATCGGACCGGATATCGGACAGGAAGGGCTGGACAAGCTGTACGCTCAGTTCGAAAAGCTTGAAGAAGGCGATTATCTGATCCTTGCCGGGAGCATCCCGAACTCGATGCCCGCGGATACCTACGAACAGATCGCCGCTCATCTTCAGGGACGCGGTATTCACATCGTCGTCGACGCGACGAAAAATCTGCTGATGAACGTGCTTCGTTACAAGCCGTTTCTTATAAAGCCCAACAACCATGAACTGGCAGAAATGTTTAACGTGGAACTGACGGGCAATCCGATGATCGCGGAATACGCGAAGCGCCTGCAGGATCTGGGCGCGCGCAATGTCATCATTTCGATGGCGGGAGACGGAGCGATTTTCGTTCCGGAAAACGGAGAAGCAGTATTTCTTCCGGCTCCCAAAGGACAGGTTGTCAATTCGGTCGGAGCGGGAGACTCCATGGTTGCAGGATTCACGGCTGGAAGCGCTCAGGGACTGGCTCCCGAAGAAGCTTTTAAGCTGGGTGTCGCGACCGGCTCAGCATCTGCTTTTTCGGAGCTTCTGGCGGAAAAGAAGGATGTGGAAAAGCTGCTTAGTACCCTTCCCGCACCGAGTCCGGTTGAATAGTATTGCAGGCAAAGGGAGAATTGCCTGAACAGGAGGAAATGGAATGAGGATTACGGATCTGCTCAGCAAAAAAGGCATCGATCTGAACGGGAAGCCGGGAACAAAACAGGAAACGATCGATCAGGTCACGAACCTGATGAACGCCACCGGCAACCTGTCAGATAAGGAAGCCTACAAAAAAGCTGTCGAAAAGCGTGAAGAAGAAGGAACGACGGGAATCGGCGACGGAATCGCGATACCCCACGGGAAATCTTCAGCGGTTAAACAGCCGGGTCTCGCCGTACTGGTCGTCAAGGACGGTACCGAATACGACTCGATGGACGGACAGCCTACAAAGCTGATCTTTGAAATCGCCGTGCCGGAAAATTCGGACAACACGCATCTGGAACTGCTTTCCAGACTGTCGATGATGCTCATGGATCCCGGTTTTAAGGATGCTCTGATCGACGCGACGGATAAGGATGAATTCCTGAATATCGTCGATTCGAAGGAACGCGAACGTTTCGCGGAAGAGGATCTCGCGAAGGAAGACAAGGATCTTAACGCTGTCGAACGCGGCGTCATGGATCTGAACGAAAAGGAAATGAATGTCCGTCAGGCTGCAGCGGCAGCGGACGCACAGGAACTTCCGAGACTGCTCGGCGTCACGGCCTGCCCGACAGGGATCGCCCATACCTACATGGCTGCGGAAGCTCTGACTAATACGGCCGCCGACCAGGGTATCAAGATGAAGGTCGAAACCAACGGCTCCGGCGGTACGAAGAACAAGCTCACACCGCAGGAAATCGCAGCCTGTGACGCGATTATCGTCGCGGCTGACAAGAAGGTTGACACCGACCGTTTCGCAGGCAAGCCGGTTATCCAGGTTCCTGTTAAGGACGGGATTCACAGACCTGAAGAACTGATTAAAGAAGCCCTGTCAGGGAACGTACCGCCGTTCCAGGGATCAGGCGCAGCTGCCGCTACCGGTACAGTCGGCGAAGGCAAGGAAAGCGCAGGACGCAAGTTCTACAAGGACCTGATGAACGGCGTCTCGAACATGCTGCCATTCGTTATCGGCGGCGGGATTCTTATCGCGATCGCATTCCTGCTTGATGATTACAGCATTGATCCTTCTAATTACGGGATGAACACACCGGTCGCGGCCTTCTTCAAGACTGTAGGCGGCGCGGCGTTCGGCTTCATGCTTCCTGTTCTCGCGGGTTACATCGCGATGTCTATCGCAGACCGTCCGGCATTCATGCCCGGCTTCCTCGGCGGCTATCTGGCCAGCACAGGAACGGTTTATTCGCCTGAAACAGTAGACGGCGTCACGACATACTTCACAGCTGCTTCACCGTCAGGCTTCCTCGGCGCGCTCGTCGCGGGCTTTATGGTCGGCTATATGATGCTCGGCATCGAAAAGATGTGCGATAAGATGCCCGATTCGCTTCAGGGCACCAAGCCTACCCTTATTTACCCTGTACTCGGACTGCTCTTTACAGGACTGGCGATGGTATTTGTCATCAACCCGCCTGTCGCATGGCTCAATACGGCACTGTCCAACGGACTGCAGAGCATGGGCGGAAGCTCTAAGATTCTCCTCGGCGCCGTTCTCGGCGGAATGATGGCAATCGACATGGGCGGCCCCTTCAACAAAGCCGCGTATGTATTCGGTACTGCGATGCTCGCAGACGGCCAGTATGATATCATGGCGGCCGTCATGATCGGCGGCATGACTCCTCCGATCGGAATCGCTCTGTGTACGACATTCTTCAAAAACCGCTTCACACCTGCGGAACGTCAGGCCGGTATCACGAACTACATTATGGGTCTGTGCTTCATCACTGAAGGCGCGATTCCGTTCGCAGCCGCCGACCCGGGACGTGTTATCCCGGCATGTGTTGTCGGTTCTGCAACAGCGGGCGCGATCTCAATGGCAGTAGGCGCGACGCTGATGGCTCCTCACGGCGGAATCTTCGTATTCCCGGTTGTCGGTAACGCCGGAATGTACTGTGTAGCTCTCGCAGTCGGCTCAGTCGTTACGATGGCTCTTCTGGCTCTGCTCAAAAAACCGATCCCGGAAGCGGAAGCAAAAAAAGCCTGAGGGATTTAGTTTAAAATCGAATTCGGGTATAACATCTGACAAGCTTTCAACTATAGTCTTTTGACACTGAAGACAATAAAACTGTATTTTTTAGTATCGGAGTGTTAAACTACTTATAGAAATATTACTTACAGGGAGAGTTTTTATGAAGGAATTTACGTATGTCATCACTGACCAGGCTGGTATCCACGCAAGACCGGCAGGACTTCTCGTAAAGCAGACACAGCCCTACGCTTCTGAAGTAACGATCGTCAAGGGCGACAAAAAAGGCAATGCGAAGAGCATGCTCAGCGTTATGGGTCTCGGCGCGAAGCACGGCGAAGAACTCACAGTCCAGGCTGAAGGTCCGGATGAAGATGTAGTCATCACGGAACTGGAAGACTTCTTCAAGAACAATCTTTAAGTCATAGAAAGACCGGGCAACCGGTCTTTTTTTTATGCGCGAATTCCGTCGTGTTATCCTGATTTTGCGGCAGGTTGTCTTAATTGTGCTCTGTCTCCTCGGGTATAATAAGCTTACATGTAATGCGAGGTGTTCTTATGGATAAATGGATCACGGACGGAAACCGGATCAGACTCGAAATAACAAAACGGATGCTTGAAGACTCTGAAGCGGCGCTGGATAATCAGGCGGCAGCTTTCTTTGAATTCTCGCCGGATGACGGCGACAGACGGATCACGATGTATTACGAAGGCCGGGAATTTCCGGGCTACGTGGAACCGAATTCGGATAAAGGAGCCGTCAGCTGGAGTAAAGCGCTGGGCAGCAGGATCGTCGGGGAGTTTCCGGAATACGAAACGTATCTGCAGTCGCCGGACCAGGGGATTCCCGCGCTCGTTTTCGAGCCGGACGACGAGGGGGCATACGTCCTAAAGCTGGATCTCCCGTGGGAGAACGGTCTTTCACGCAAGCAGCAGCTGTTCGATTATTTCGGAACCGGCGCAGGTACCGACAATTTTGCCGATGCCTACGAAATTGAATTTATGAAGGAGTTCTTCGAAGAGCTCAGCAACAGGGGACAGTCGGATGTCTTCATGGTTTCCGGCAAGCTGAAGAAATTCTTCACGGAGCGGGAAAAGCAGACGGGCGAGCAGGACAGATCTGCCCGGAAGCAGATCGCTTCAGTCGCGGACGCCGGACTCGACGACATCCTGTCGTTCCTTATGGACGGACCTTATCAAAAGGCCTCGGAAATGGGCATTATGAGCCTCCAGCAGAACGACGACCACTTTGTGTTCCAGCTGGACCATGAGCTGCTTGACGAGCTGTCCACTGACGACAGAAACTTTATTAAAGACAGTCTCGGCGAGAAGCTTACGGCCTATTTTGACAGGCAGGACGCTCCGTCTCTGTCAGACAGTCTGAACGCGTTTATAACAGATTACGCAAGCTTCTACGGAAAGGATTTTCGGTACTCGTTTAAGGATGTGATCCTGCAGGCGATCCCCGCAGGCATTGCAAATACCGGGATCTATCCGCCTGGAGAATTTAAGATCACGGGGTTTCCGGGAACAGATTCCTGGACAGAAGTTCCGTACATTCGGATCTCTGAAAAGAATCAGCAGGCCGGCGGCGTCAACGTCAGCTATATCCTCGACAAGGAAACGGGAAAGCTGTATCTGAGTCTCGTACTCGAGAGTACGGATATTGAACGGGAGCTCAGGAAAGCCGGACGCGCGGATGCGGAAGCTCTGACCGCAGCGGCGCTGCTTCAGACGGCGCAGCTGATCCGGAGAAATCTCGAACCCGGCAGCTTCAGCGGAGATGTCGAAGAAGCGGCGTTTAACGATCAGAAGCTCAAAAACGGAATGATTTTCTATAAGGTCTACGAAAACGGAGCGCCTCAGGAGGACACCATTGAGGAGGACCTGAAGGAAGCGAGAATTCTGCTTGACGAGCTGGCGCAGCTGGATTTTGAAAGGCTCGGAGAAGAACCGGAAGAGCCGGAGAAATCGGCGGAAGTACAAGCTCAGCCGGCGGAAGACCAGATAGTCCGGACAGGCAGCGATGCGGCTGAGGAGATCGCCGAAGCTGAAATCGTCACAGAAACTGAATCGTCGACAGCTGAAGTCGAACCGGC
>CALMRA010000008.1 GCA_937872065.1 uncultured Eubacteriaceae bacterium
TGAAACAGGGTATCATATTCTCAGTTTCGGAAAGAATATGGTCCGCCTGCCATCCGGAAAGTCCAAAAAATATATACAGCCGGCTTTCACCGGCTGCATATATAGATATTTAAGGAGAAAAGGGTGTTTAACCCGGAGCAATAAGGAAATATTGCCTTTTTAATTTATATCCAGAAAACGTTTGTTAAACACATTCCTGAAACTTTTTTTCTACACCGGCTGTAAACCGTCTTTTACATCATTCTTTACGCTGTTTTCATTCCGCTTCGGCTGTTTTCACAGGTATCTCACAGGCACCGCGGGTATATCTCTAGCAGAAAAGCAAAGGAGGACATCCATGAGAAAATATCGTTTATGGATCTGCATTGTTCTTATTCTCGGTCTTGCCCTCAGTCTCGCGGGCTGCGGGAGTGACACTAAAAAAGCTGAAACGGAAGCGACCGATTCGGCTGTTACGACTGAAGAACTGACTGCGGATGACGTTACCGCGACAATCAAGGATCTCAAAGCGGAAGCGGACGATCTTAAGACGAAGGTCGACGCGGCGGATTCCACGACTGCGAAGGATCTCGAAGACACACTTGATACCCTCGAAGAAAAGGTAGAGGACTACGGAAAGAAGGTCAAGAATTCCTTCGAAAATGACTCTATCACGGAAGACGTGTATAAGACAGCGAAGTCAGATCTCAACACTATCGAAACCAGTCTGGACATTATGGAAAAGACGCTGGAAGCAATGATCGATAAATAATATTATCGACTATTTCAACAAAGTGAATTAAAAAGAAGGAGCGGGATCTTATCCGCTCCTTCTTTTTTGATGATAAACAGCTTTATCTAGGAATTTAGACTTCTCCCGACTCCTTACAGCTGTTCCGTTATTCCGTTTTCCTGATACGTTGTCGGGAAGGGATGGTCTCCGTCCTTGCGGATAAAGGGTTCTTTCCCGAATATCTGCTGCCAGTTCGCCTGGTTAAAGGCATCGAGCGGCATCTTCAGATCCACATGCTGGATACAGGTCTGCGTGTAAACGAGCAGGACGTCGCAGTCGTCGAGTCCCGTCACGTTGAACAGTACGACCGCGCCCGAATCGACGGTCGTTGAAGACTGTGTGAAAATTCTGAATATCAGTCTCGATTCCGGACTCATAACGGCTTTCAGTTCACTGAATTTCATTGCTTTCTCCTTTGAGTAATCCCATGAATTAATCCGCCGGAAACTCCGGCTCCTTGAGATATACCCAGAGAAATGCGGATGATCTATGCTCCGAAAACTCTGCGTGCGATTTCAACCCCGCTTTTCGCGTCTTTTCCGTAATAGTCCGCCCCGATTTCCTGGGCGAAATCTTCCGTCAGGACAGCGCCGCCCACCATAATCTTCGTCTCCGGTGAGACGGCTCTGACCGCTTCGATCGTCTTTTTCATCGAACGCACGGTGGTGGTCATCAGAGCCGACAGCCCGAGAAGCCTTATATCATTGGCGACAACCGCCTGAGCGACAGCTTCCACCGGAACATCCTTCCCGAGATCGATCACCTCGTATCCGTAGTTCTCGATGATTACCTTCAGAATATTTTTCCCGATATCGTGCACATCGCCTTCGACAGCCGCGAGCATGATCGTCCCTTTGTTCGTATCGGCCTCCGACGGCATTTCGGACTTGATCAGATCGAAGGCGCCCTGTACCGCTTCGGCAGAGAACAGCAGATTGGGCAGGAAGGCTTCCCCCGTCTCGAACTGATCTCCCACCGTATCGAGCCCTTTCATCAGACCCGCTTCGACGAGCCTCATCGGATCTTCGGTTTTCAGCAGTTTTTTCGTAATATCAATTGTCTCATCCCTGAGTCCGTCGGCAACAGCGGCGGCAAGACTGTCGAGAGAGCCCTCAGGCGCCATTACAGCCGGCTGCGCCGGCGTATCCTTATGACTGCGCGTATAGGCTGCGCAGCCTCTGTCCTCGCCGTTCAGGACTCTGAACGCAGCGACCGTTCCCGCGATCTCCTCGTCGAGGACCGAAATAATCGGCGTATCGAGACCGTTCTGAAACGCCGCTGCGAGAAAGGTTCTGTTCACCAGCGAGCGCTGGGGAAGCCCGAAGGAGATATTGCTGACGCCCAGCGTAGTCGGACGGCCCAGATCTTCGGAAACTCTGCGAACGGCTTCCAGTGTCTCTCCTGCCGCCTTCTGGCTCGTGGAGGCCGTCATGACGAGACAGTCGATCAGAATATCCGTTTCAGGCACTCCGGCTCTGCCGGCTTCCCTGATGATTTTTCGGGCAATATCGATCCGCTGATCCGCCGTTTCGGGAATTCCGTTTTCATCGAGAGTCAGTCCGATCACCATCGCGCCGTATTTCGCGACGACGGGCAGGATCGTTTCCAGACTTGCCGGATCTCCGTTCACGGAGTTGAGGATCGCTCTGCCCGGATAGATGCGCAGTGCACGGGAGACGACTTCCGGATCTGTCGAATCGATCTGAAGCGGCAGATCGCAGACGGCGGTCACCGCGCGGATTGTCTTTTCCATCATTTCCGCTTCGTCGATGCCCGGAACGCCCACGTTGATATCGAGAATATCGGCGCCCGCCGCCTTCTGCATCAAAGCTAGCTGAACTGCGTAGGCGGTATCGCCGCTGCGGAGTGCTTCCTTGAGCTTCTTGTCGGCTGTCGGGTTGATCGACTCGCCCACCGCGAGGATCCGGGAGCCCGGAACTACAGAACGGTATGCGGAGGCGGCGGCCGACGGGCGGCTGCTTCGCGCCATTCCGGGGAAGACCATCTGCGCCTCTTCCGAACGATACGGCAGCTGTCCGGTCTTTTCCCTGGTAAGACGGATATATTCGGGTGTCGATCCGCAGCATCCGCCGAGAATCGCCGCGCCTTCCGCCGCAAAATCCTTCATCACATCCGAAAATGTCCCGGCATCCACATCATAGGCCGTCTCCCCGTCCCGCAGGACCGGCAGACCCGCGTTGGGCTGTACCGCCACAGGCACGGATACGGCGCCGATGAGCTTCTTCGCGTTTTCCAGCATCTGGACGGGTCCCGTCGAGCAGTTGGTTCCGACAATATCCGCTCCGAGAGACTCGAGGATAATCCCGCAGACCTCCGGCGGCGTACCGGTGAGCGTGCGCCCGTTTTCTTCGAAGGTCATCGAGACCATGACGGGAAGAGACGTATTTTCATTTGCGGCCATCAGTGCGATCCGCGCTTCAGCGATATCGGTCATCGTTTCGATAACGACAAGATCCGCGCCTGCCTTCTCTCCTGCCTTCGCAAGCTCGCTGAAGATCGAATACGCTTCGTCTTCGGATACGTCACCGAGCTCGCCGACAAGGCTTCCGATGGGCCCGATATCCAGCGCCGCATAGCGTGCGCCGGAGGCGCGGACGTTTTCCAGCGCCGCAGTGACGATCTCTTCCTGGGTATACGGAGTATGTCCCTCAAGCTTGTACCGGTTTGCTCCGAACGTGCACGCAAGCACGATATCCGCTCCCGCATCGACATAATCTCTGTGGATGCCGCGGATCAGTTCGGGATGAGTGATCCCGAGGATCTCCGGAACCGTGCCGATCCCGTCGAGTCCCGCTTCCTCCGCTCTGCTCTGCATCAGCGAGCCCATTGCGCCGTCAAGATACAGACGTCCCGTTTCCAGCTCCCTGAGCAGCGCAGACTCCGTAGTTTTCATTTTTCGCATGATGGATCCTGTATTATAAAAAAGGAACCCGAAGGTTCCATATCAGACCGCAGCCTGCTGCTGCAGAGAAGCGTTCATAAACTGGTCGAGATTTCCGTCCATAACCGACTGTATATTTCCGACTTCCACATCCGTCCTGTGGTCCTTGACCATCGTGTACGGATGGAAGACATAGGAGCGGATCTGAGAGCCCCAGGCAATCTGCCCGTAATCTCCCTTCAGATCGTCAAGCTTGTCCTTATGTTCCTGTTCGAGGATATCGACGAGCTTGGACTTTAACATATTCATCGCGACCTCGCGGTTCTGGTGCTGAGAACGTTCGTTCTGGCACTGCACGACGACGCCGGTGGGAATATGGGTGATCCGTACGGCAGACGACGTCTTGTTGACGTGCTGTCCGCCGGCTCCGCTGGCCCGGTAGGTATCGACGCGCAGATCGTCCGGGTTAATATCGATCTCGACGTTTTCGTCCACCTGCGGTGAAACGTCAAGACTCGCGAACGAGGTATGACGGCGTCCGGATGAGTCGAAGGGAGAGATACGCACGAGTCTGTGCACGCCGCGTTCCGTCTTCAGATAACCGTAGGCGTTGAGCCCTTCGATCAGGAGCGTCGCGGATTTGACCCCCGCGACGTCACCGGGCTGCAGATCGAGAGTCTTGACCTTGTAGCCGCGGCTTTCCGCCCAGCGCGTGTACATCCTCAGGAGCATTTCCGCCCAGTCGTTGGATTCCGTTCCGCCGGCGCCCGGATGGATCGCGATAATCGCGTTGTTCGAATCGTATTCTCCGGACAGGAGGGTTTCAAGCCTGAAATTCTCAAGCTTCTTCGCATACGAGTCGAGACTGTCGTTCATATCCTCGAGGGTTTCGCCCTCCTCGGCAAGCTCGACCATCACGCTCAGATCGTCAAGACCTTCTTCGAGATCGTCCATCGCATTCTTCTTGGCTCTGAGAATCGTGAGCTTCTTGAGCACCTTCTGCGCCGACGCCTGATCGTTCCAGAATTCAGGCGCTTCGGTCTTCGCGTTCAGTTCGTTTATTTCCCGGGAAAGCTCCGGCATATCCAGTGATTCCGCAAGACCCTCGAGCGTAGTGGTGAAGCCGTCGATTCTCTGTCTGGTTTCGTATAAATCTATCATTAGCTGTCAGTCACCTCCGCTTTTCAGGCATTCTTTCCGCAGCACTTCTTGTATTTAAGACCGCTCCCGCACGGGCACGGATCGTTGCGTCCGACCTTCTTTGTCGTTCTCGGCTTCTTACCGCCGTCTTCAGGCTCGGATCCCGTGATCGCGCCTTCATTCGTCGTCATTTCCTGAGCGGGCTGCTTCGGTGCTTCGACCTTGATGGTCAGTCCGAACAGGTATTTGACTGTTTCTTCCTGGATCTCGTTGTTCATGTCGTCAAAGAGATTGAAGCCTTCCTTCGTATACTCCTTGACCGGGTCGTTCTGGCCGTAGGCGCGCAGTCCGATCCCCTGCTTGAGCTGATCCATATTGTCGATATGGTCCATCCAGTTTCGGTCGACAGTTCTGAGCAGGATCTGACGTTCCAGATCCTTCATGTTATCGTCGCCGATGAGCTGCTTCTTCTTGTCAAAATTCGCATGGAAGACAGCCAGCAGCGCGTCCTTGAGCTCGTCTCTGGAATCCGGCTTCTGGGGAAGCTCGAAGTCGGTATCCGCAAAGTAGTTCTTGCGGAAGAATTTATCAAGACCTTCGAGATCCCAGTCGTCGTAGTAATTTCCGCCGTTGGTGTACATTTCGACATAATCGGAGACGAGACCTTCGGTCATCGCCCAGACCTGTTCGTCGATCGGCTTTCCGTCGAGGACGTCCTGACGCTGCGCGTAAATAAGCTCGCGCTGGCGGTTCATGACATTGTCGTACTGAAGGACTGATTTACGAATGTCGAAGTTTCTGCCTTCGACTCGTTTCTGAGCATTTTCGATACCCTTCGTCAGCATCTTCGCTTCGATGGGCGCATCGTCGAGGCCCAGGCTGTCTACCATCCCCTGGATCCGTTCGGAACCGAAGACGCGCATCAGATCGTCGTCCATCGAGATATAGAATTGAGAGGATCCCGGGTCGCCCTGACGTCCGGAACGGCCCCGGAGCTGATTGTCGATACGTCTGGATTCGTGACGTTCCGTGCCGATAATGTGAAGACCGCCAAGCTCCGGCACGCCTTCGCCGAGCACGATATCCGTACCACGTCCGGCCATGTTGGTGGAAATGGTCACAGCCCCGGGCTGCCCGGCATTCGCGACGATTTCCGCTTCCTTTTCAAGGTATTTCGCATTGAGTACGTTGTGGGGAATCCCTTCGCGGCGCAGATAACCGGACAGCTCTTCCGACTTTTCAATTGAAATCGTACCGATCAGGACCGGCTGTCCGAGCTCGTGACGATGCTTGACGTCTGCGGTGACAGCCTTGAATTTCGCTTCCTCGGTCCGGTAGATGCTGTCGTTCCTGTCATCGCGGATCATATCCTTGTTGGTAGGAATCGTGATAACGTTCAGGTTGTAGATGGTCAGGAATTCTTCTTCTTCCGTCTTCGCCGTACCGGTCATTCCGGAGAGCTTGTTGAACATCCTGAAATAATTCTGGAAGGTAATGGTCGCGAGGGTTCTCGATTCGCGGTTTACCTTGACGCGTTCCTTCGCTTCGATCGCCTGATGAAGACCGTTGGAATAGCGGCGTCCCGGCATCAGACGGCCGGTAAATTCGTCGACGATGATGATTTCGCCTTCCTTGACGACATAGTCGACATCCTTCGTCATCATGACGTTCGCATGGAGCGCCTGCTGGATATTATGGAATACTTCCATATTGTCCACATCCGCAAGGTTGTCCAGTTTGAAATAGCGCTCCGCCTTGGCGACGCCTGTTTCCGTCAGCATGACCGTCTTCTGCTTTTCGTCTTTTTCGTAGTCCGCAGGCTTGAGGGTCTTCGCGAAGGCATCCGCGATCTTGTAAAGCTGCGTGCTCTTGTCGCCGCTTCCCGAAATGATCAGCGGGGTACGGGCTTCATCGATGAGGACGGAGTCGACTTCGTCGATGATCGCGTAATTGAGTCCGCGCTGAACCTGCTGAGCCTTGGACTGAGCCATATTGTCACGCAGGTAATCGAATCCGAATTCGTTGTTCGTTCCGTATGTGATGTCCGAGTTGTAGGCGGCTTTCTTTTCGTCGAAGGACATGCCGTGGACGACAAGTCCGACGTCAAGTCCGAGGAAACGATGGACCTGGCCCATCCATTCGGAGTCACGTCTTGCCAGATAGTCGTTGACCGTGACGATAAAGACGCCGTTTCCGGAAAGCGCGTTCAGATAGGCGGGAAGGGTTGCCACAAGGGTTTTCCCTTCACCGGTACGCATTTCCGCGATGTTCCCGTTATGCAGGACGATCCCGCCCATGAGCTGTACCGGAAAGTGCTTCATCCCGATGGTCCGCCACGCGGCTTCCCGCACTGTGGCAAACGCTTCGACGAGAATGTCGTCCAGTGTTTCTCCGTCCGCAAGACGGCTGCGGAATTCCGGCGTTTTTGCCTGGAGCTCCTCGTCCGTCATCGCGGCGTATTGATCTTCGAGCGCTAGAATGTCCTGAACACGCCTGTCCTGTTTCTTTAGTTCTTTCGTACTCGAATCGAACAGTTTAGATAAAAATCCCATTGATTCTCCTTACAAAGCGTCCTGCTTCCATGACGCTATACAGATAAAAAAGAGGGACGCATAGGTTCCCTCTCGCAAATCAGTCTTTTTTCTTTTTCCAGAAGGAGACGTCTCTGCCGCTGATCTGGAAGCTTACCTTTTCATAGCCGGCGGCGACTCTGTCTTCATCTGTCATGATAACGTCTTCTGCGGTATCTTCAACAGGTCTTGAGCTGTTGGCCGCTTCTTCCGAACGCTGAGCCTGATAGCGCTGATCCGCAAGGCGGCGTTCCTCGTCACGAATTCGTTCCTGTTCTTCGGCTTCCTGGCGAGCCATTTCTGCCGCTTCACGGCGCTTTTTTTCTTCAAGATACGGGTTAGTTTCAGTCGATGCGTAGCGGCTCTGTCGTCTTCTGCTGGACTTGAGCCGGCTCTGATCCTCCGAGACCTGAGCCCATATGTTGAGCATTTCCTCTTCCGTTCTGTCTTTCCTGGCCATTTCTTCTTTGTAAGCTTGGGACACGATATAACTGGAACCTTCTTCGACATCGTAGCGCTTGCGCGGCGTATCGTTCGGGA
The DNA here is from genome assembly GCA_937872065.1 of uncultured Eubacteriaceae bacterium. GTDB lineage: Bacteria > Bacillota > Clostridia > Eubacteriales > Eubacteriaceae > UBA7485. The sequence continues at coordinate 7,925 of CALMRA010000008.1, forward strand.
TAAAGTAATCGTCTGCGTCTTCGAAAGACTCTTTCGGTTCGTCGAAGACCACCGAGTCCGTCAGCTCAACCTCCTCTGCTGGACTGTTGTTATCGTTATGTGTCTGCGGTATATCCGATCTGACCGCTGTATAATTTCCTGTATCTGCTTCATCAGCATCGAGCGGCTCGTCCTGGAGGATCTCTCCTGTCGCGAAGGCTCTCTGACCCGCTCCCTTCTGAGCGTTGAAGCTCTGGGTGAAGAACCCCTGGGGCAGGACCTCTTCCGAGTCAAGCGCCGGTTCGATTTCCGTATCCGGTGCGAGATAATCCGGAAGATCTTCGAGACCGTTTATTATCTTCGTTTCAGAGGATGGATCGTAATCGTCCATATCCTTTGTACCCAGCGCGGCGCTTCCGAGTCGGCCCCGGATCCCGGAAATATTCTGGGTATCCAGTGTCGGAATCACTTCCGTCTTGTCGCTGCCGAGCGGCTCGTCATTGAAAAAGCTGTCCAGCGGATCGTCAGGGAGCAGCTCGTCTTCGAAGAACAGTTCTTCCGTCCTGGACTCGAAATGCTGCGGTCTGACCGGCTTGCTGTCCTGAGTAAACACCGGCTTCTGTTTTGCGGACTTTCTGCTTCTGCCGTTCTGAGGCGCCTGTGCTTTAGCCGCGCTGCCTGCCATCAGTCCCTGGACCCATCCGATAAGACCGACAGCCACAAATATCGTACCGGCGGAAATACCGGGAACAGAGCCGAAATACGTCGTGATATTCGCAAGGAACGACAGCGGCAGAACGTCCCCGAGGAACCATAACAGCGTCCCGGGCTGCTGCATAATCGTATAAACCGGACTGATTCCCGTCGAGATCGAAACGGTAACGGGGGACGAAGCAGGCATCAGACTGATAATGCTTTCCTGAACGGGCATTAACCCGCCGTTCACAAAGATCACGATAAAATTCGCCGTCAGTCCTACTGCCAGCATAATCGCAAAAACATCGTCCAGGTTAAAAATCAGGGTAACAAGTATCAGAATATAACCGGCGAAGCTGATGATCGAAAAATAAGAAGATAGCGCGCTTTCTCCGCCAAAGTAGCAGTAGTAATGCAGAAAAACCAGTATTAGTACGCCGATAAGACCTAACGGCCATTTGGCGATATCGGAAAAACCGCGAAAGCTGCCGCGACGAATTAGGCCGATGATCAGCCCGAGAAGTACCGCTGATAGTATGATCATAAAGAAATTCCTTTATCTGCAATCCGGGGACAGTAATCCCCACTTTTAGACTTCATAAATATCATTGTCCACTTTATTTTAGTCGATGCATCTTAGCCTGTCAATTATAAGACAGTCGCTTAAAAGACTCTCAAAGCTAAAAAGCCTGTCCGCTGGGGACAGGCTTTGTTCATTTCGCTTTAGACATAAGGTTCGATCAGTCCGTAGTTTCCGTCTCTGCGCCGGTAAACTACGCAGACACTGTCAGATTCGGCCTCCTGAAAAACGAAAAAGTCATGTCCGAGCATTTCCATCTGCAGCGCGGCTTCTTCTACGTGCATCGGTTTAATCGGAAACTTCTTCGTACGAACGACCTTTCCTTCTTCCTGTTCTTCATCATAGTCCGGGTAGTCTTCCAGTTCGTCGAAGTGATATTTTCTCGCTTCTTCCGCATAGTTCTTCTGGAACCGGGTCTTGTGCTTTCTGAGCTGTCCTTCCAGCTTGTCCACGACGATTTCAATCGCGGAAAGCAGGTCGTCCGCTTTTTCTTCAGCCCTTAAGACCGTTCTTCCCAGCGGGACGGTAACTTCCAGCATCTGGAAGTTTTTTTCTTTACTGAAGGTCGCATACACTTCCGTATCCGGGCCGAAATATCGTTCGAACTTAGAAAATTTCTTTTTAAGCGCGTCCTTGAGTCCGTCGGAAACATGCATGTTTTTCCCGTAGATGGTAAATTTCATAATCCGTCTCCTTCCGAACAGACTGTTTGCCCGGCAGGCCGGGCCGATGTCTGTTTTCTCAATTATAGCATATGAGTGAACTCGATTTCACACTCTACCCGCAACAGAATAAAATAAATAAAATAAGTCCGTATAACTAAAATAATCGATAGAAAGTCAATAAAACATGCGGCATAAAGAAGAGAAAATATGAAACTGTCTGAATAAAAAAAGGGGCGCTGTGCGCCCCGTTATCCCGCCTGACCTGGTTTTTAACCCCACACTCGCCAGCTGGAAGTTTAGCTTTATGATCACAACTCCTTCTCTCGGTTCGAACCGGCTGGACTTACTTCTAGGCCGCACTATGATCGTACTGCGATTTTTGGCAGAACTTACGTGGATTGCTTTGCCTGCGACTGGCATCAACTTTCAACCACAGACGCGAGATAACTGAATTGTACCTGAAATGATCTGAGACCGCAAGCGGGCCGTTATTCGGATTCACGCTCTGCCGCGTAAATCATCAGAGCATTTTCTACCCTGCAGCGTTCCATTTCACACGCCGCCCGGTACGGTTTTTTCAGATCTCTGTTGAAATTCCATGCATTGGCATGACATCCGCCTCCGCAGAAGTATCTGGCCCAGCAGGTTCTGCAGCTTTCCTTTTCCATCAGATTTGCCTGAGCGAAGCGGTCCCGGATATCGGTCCGCTCGATCCCGCTGTCGAGATCTCCGAGTCTGAAGTCCGTATTGCCGACAAACTGATGACACGGATACAGATCCCCGTCCGGCGTTACCGCCAGATAGTCGGCGCCGGCGCCGCAGCCCGACAGACGTTTGTACACGCACGGACCTGCGTCGAGATTCAGGTTAAAATGAAAGAAATTAAAGTCCGGATGCTCTTCGTCAGCGCCGCGCTTCAGGTAGTCCGCCGCGAGGCGGTCGTACTGGTCGAGAATCTCCGGCAGGTCTTCCTCGCGCAGCTCGTAGCCGCAGCCGTCTTCAGCAACAACCGGTTCCACCGAAATGCTTCTGAAACCTTCCCCTGCGAGAAATCTGACATCGTTTGAGAAATCGAGATTATTGCGCGTGAATGTTCCCCTGACGTAATAATCCTTCTTCCCGTCCCGGAGCTGCGCCATCTTCAGGATATCGTCCCGAATCAGTGCGTAGGAGCCTTTTCCGTTTATGGTCTTTCTCATCCTGTCGTTGACTTCCTCGCGTCCGTCAAGGCTCAGAACCATATTATCCATATGCTCGTCGAGCCAGGCTCTGTTCTCGTCGTTTAACAGCACGCCGTTGGTGGTAAGCGTAAAGTTGAAATGCTTGCCGGATTCCGCTTCTTTCGAACGCGCATACTCGAGGATCTCCTTGACCGCATCGAGATTCATCAGCGGTTCGCCGCCGAAAAAGTCGATCTCGATATTTCTTCTGCTGCCGGAGTTTGCGATGACGAAATCGATCGCCTTTTTCCCCGTTTCCGCCTTCATCAGCAGACGTTCGCCCTTGAAATCTCCCTGAGCCGCGAAGCAGTATTCGCACCGCAGATTGCAGTCGTGGGCCACGTGCAGACACAGCGCCTTGACGTCTCTTGCACGCATATCGAAGGGATTGTGTTCAGACGCGTCGTTCTGCGTATACAGCAGATCTTCTTTGATCATCCCGTCGATCTCTTCCAGCGCCGTCTGCGCGTCCTCCGCGCTGATTTCAGGATGAGCCGCCAGCACGGCGTCAGCATCCGCTCCCGTGAGTGTGCCGTCTTCTCCCAGCAGATCCCATACAAATTCGTCCGTATCGAGCACAGTGCCGCTTTCGACATCCAGAACGAGATTGTAGCCGTTCTTCTTAAACTTGTGTATCATCGATCCTCCGTTTTAAATGAAAAAAGAAAAGCAGCCCGCAGGCTGCTTTCGTAAATCTTGTTTATCTGCCGGCTTTCGCACATTTCTGGTTGCCGACTGTGCAGGAAGTCTTGCACGCTGACTGGCAGGAGGTCTGGCATTCGCCGCAACCCTTGTCCGCAGTCTGTTTCAGAGAACCTTTTTTGACGATCTTAATATGTTTCATCTAAATCCTCCTTAGTTGTCTTCAGCTTCGGTATCATCCGCAGCTTCAGAATCGTTGTCCGCCGGTTCGACTTCGACCTCTTCGATTTCTTCGACAGTTGTCGCATCATCTTCCGGTGCTGCTTTTTCTTCCGTCTTGTCAGCTTCAGTGATCACCTTGGAGATCGCCGATTTTACGACCATCGCCTTTGTGAAATCAGGCAGCATTTCGAGAACGACATTCTGATCATCGATCGCATAGATGACTCCGTAGAATCCTCCGATCGTGAGAACTTCATCTCCTACCTTAATATCACTGCGCATCTGACGGATTTCTTTCTGCTGCTTATTCTGAGGTCTGATTACAAAGAAGTAAAAGAATACTACGATCAGTACCAGGGGCAGGAAAGACGTGAGAGTCGACATAAATAGCTCCTTATTCTAGTCCGTATTTAGAAAATACGTCTTTTTTAAGATCCAGGAGCGTATCGCTGCGAATCGCTTCCCGAACTTTTTCCATAAGCTTAAGTGTAAAATATAAATTATGATATGTCAATAAACGAGCCCCGAGGATTTCGTTGCATTTAATCAGATGGCGGATATAAGCCCTTGAATAATTCTGACATACCGGGCAGTCGCATTCCGGGTCCAGCGGTGAAAAATCGTCCGCATATCCGGCGTTTCTGACGACAACCTTGCCCTGGGAGGTCATCGCGGTGCCGTTTCTTGCGATCCTCGTCTGGAGAACGCAGTCAAACATGTCCACGCCACGGATCACGCCTTCTATAAGCGCGTCCACCGAGCCGACGCCCATCAGGTAGCGGGACTTGTCCTTCGGGAGCAGCGGTACCGTCGTATCCAGGAGATGGAACATCGTGTCCTTCGACTCGCCGACGGAGAGGCCGCCGCTACTGTAGCCCGGAAAATCCATCGCGACAAGATCGTGGGCGCTGCGGGCGCGCAGATCCTCGAACATTCCTCCCTGAACGATGCCGAACAGCGCCTGCTCGTCGGGTCTGGCGTGGGCGTCTTTGCAGCGGGCCGCCCATCGCGACGTCATTTCCATGGACTTGCGGGTGTATTCGTAATCCGCATCGGCCGGAGCGCATTCATCAAAACACATCATAATATCCGAGCCGATGATGTTCTGGATCTCGATAGACTTCTCGGGCGTCATGAAATGGCGCGATCCGTCGAGATGACTCTGAAATTCGACCCCTTCCTCGCTGATCTTCCTGAGATCTCCGAGGGAGAAAACCTGAAATCCGCCTGAATCCGTCAGGATCGGCCGGTCCCAGTTCATAAACTTATGCAGGCCGCCCGCCTTCTTCATGATCTCCATGCCGGGTCTCAGGTACAGATGATACGTGTTCCCGAGAATGATCTGAGCGTTCATCTTCTTCAGATCGTCCTGATCCATCGATTTGACGGTAGCCTGGGTTCCGACCGGCATAAAGATCGGCGTTTCAATCTCGCCGTGATCGGTCGTGATCTTCCCGAGCCTGGCTCCGGTATTCTTTTCTTCTTTAATAACTTCGTATTTAAACATCAGATGATTAACATCGCGTCGCCGAAGCTGAAAAAGCGGTACTGTTTATCGACCGCATGTTCGTACGCGCGAAGCATCTCCTCTCTGTCGTAAAACGCCGAAACGAGCATCAGCAGCGTCGATTTCGGCAGGTGAAAATTCGTGATCAGGGCGTCCACAACCTTGAAGCGCTTGCCGGGATACAGGAAGATATTCGTCTCCCCGCTGCCGCAGCGGACTGTCCCGTCGTCCTGTGCCGCGCTCTCCAGTGTCCGGACGCTCGTCGTCCCCACCGCGATGACCCGTCCGCCGGCTTCCTTCGTCTGAGCGATAAGAGCCGCCGTCTCTTCCGGTACCGAATAGGATTCGGAGTGCATATGGTGATCCGTAATCTGATCCGCCTTGACGGGCCGGAAGGTGCCTAGTCCGACGTTGAGCGTGACCGGCGCGAATCTGATTCCGGCTTCTCTGAGCGAATCCATCAGCTCCGTCGTGAAATGCAGTCCCGCAGTAGGCGCCGCAGCCGATCCTTCATTGACGGCGTAAACCGTCTGGTAGCGGTTCTTATCCGCAAGCTTCTCGTGAATATACGGAGGCAGCGGCATTTCTCCGAGTTTTTCCAGCTCCTCCTCGAAGATCCCGTCACAGTCGAAACGGACCGCTCTGAGGCCGTCCTCTCTGGGCTCGAGCACTTCGCAGGAGAGGGTATCGGAAAAATTCACCTGAGTCCCCGGCCGCAGCCTGCGTCCGGGACGGACCATCGCCTCCCAGACCTGATCTCCAGGCAGCACCATCGCCCGGGAGAGCGTCTCGTCCGACAGCTCTTCCGGAATAAGCCGCCGCAGCAGCAGGACCTCCGCCTGGCCGCCGCTCTCGCGTTTTCCGTGAAGTCTGGCCGGAAGAACCCTCGTATCGTTGATGACGAGCAGGTCTCCGGGCTTCAGGTATTCGCCGATATCCGAGAAGATCCGGTCTTCGATGCTCCGCTTATCGCGGTCAAGCACCATCAGACGCGAATGATCCCGCTTTTCTTCAGGATGCTGAGCGATGAGCTCCTCCGGCAGATCGTAATCGTAATCCTCCGTCCGCATCCCTGTTTCCGGAGCATCCGCCTGGTATTCTTTTCTGGATTGTGTCAAATTGTTTCCTTTCCGGAAGAACAGCTTCAGTTCTTCAGATCGAGCTTCATCTGATCCGCGGAGAACTCCGGATAACGCTCCGCAAGCCTTCCCGGAAGCGGCACGCCCAGATGACGGCAGCCCGCCGGGGTGATCATCCGGCCCCTGCTGGTCCTGACAAGATAGCCCAGCTGGATCAGATAGGGTTCGTACACGTCTTCGATGGTTGAGCGCTCCTCGCCGATGGCGGCCGCAATCGCGTCCACCCCGGCAGGTCCTCCGCCGTAATGGGTGACGATCGTATTGAGCAGGATACGGTCAATCTGATCGAGGCCCTTCTCGTCGATATCGAACAGCTCCAGGGCCGTTTTCGTCGTCTCTTCATCCACTGCGCCTTCGCCCAGTACCTGGGCATAGTCCCGAACCCGCTTGAGGAGCCTGTTCGCAACTCGCGGCGTACCGCGGGAGCGGACGGCAAGCTCGTCCAGCGCGGCTTCCGACACGGGAACGTCGAGGATCCCGGCGGAACGCGACAGGATCTGCTTCAGGTCTCTGACGTTGTACATTTCGAGACGCTGGATCACGCCGAAGCGGTCGCGCAGCGGTTTCGTCAGTGAGCCCTGATTCGTCGTCGCCCCGACCAGCGTGAAATGGGCAAGATCCAGACGGATCGACTTCGCGGAGGGTCCCTTCCCGATAATGATATCGAGGACGTAGTCCTCCATCGCCGGATACAGGATCTCTTCGATGGTTCTCGAGAGCCTGTGAATCTCGTCGATGAACAGGACATCTCCTTCCTTCAGGCCTGTCAGGATCGCGGCCAGATCCCCCGGCTTTTCGATCGCGGGACCTGAGGTGGTCCGGATCCCCGTCCCCATCTCGTTGGCGATGATATTGGCCAGCGTCGTCTTGCCCAGTCCCGGAGGGCCGTACAACAGCACATGGTCGAGCACATCGCCGCGTTCCTTCGCAGCGGTAATGAAAATATCCATCTGCTTCTTGACGCGGTCCTGCCCGATATATTCCGACAGCCTCTGAGGCCTGAGCCGGCCTTCATATTCCTTCTCCGCCTCCGCAGGGGCTGTCGTGATAATTCTGTCTTTCATTGTTTATCCTGAAAATCCCGTTTATCCCATTCCGCCTGTCAAAGCGCGGCGGATAAGCTCTTCGAGGGTGATCCCGTCCTCCATTGCGGAGGAGATCATCGCGGACGCCTCCGTCCACGAGAAGCCGAGTCCCGCCAGCGCTTCCGCCGCCTCGTTGAACAGTTCGTCCTCCCGGCGCGTTTTTTCCACCGCTCCCGGACCTGCGGCCGGCGCTCCCGATACTGGGAAACCCTTGAATTTATCCTTGAGCTCGAGAATCATGCGCTCGGCGCCCTTTTTCCCGATCCCCGGCGCTCTCGTCAGCGATTTCACATCGCCGCCCGTGACGGCCGCGATAAGCTCGTCCGGCGTAAGCTCAGTCAGGATCGCAAGAGCCGTCTTCGGCCCGATCCCCGACACCTTCATGACCATCTCGAACAGCTCGCGGCTGCGCTCGTCGGTGAAGCCGAACAGGATCACGTCGTCCTCGCGGAAAATCGGGCACAGCAGCAGCCTGACCGGCTCTCCGAGATCGGGAAGCGACGCGAGCGCCGATCCCGGGACGCTGACTTCGTAGCCGAAGACCGGCGTATCCACGATCACCCGGTCCGGATAGACCGCCTCGAGTGTTCCTTTTATACTGTTAAACATCACATATTTCCCGGATACGGAATCCGCATCCGCTTTCAGTCGTATATTCCCGCCCTGCGGGTCTGATTTTATATTATAACATATGGATCCTTTCGGACTGAAAACCCGAAAACCGGCAATAAAAAAACACCCGAAGGTGTTTTAAGTGTCCCAAATGTGCCGTGTCCAATTTTTGACGCCTAGCAAGAGCTAGGTGGGTATCCTGTCTTCAGGTTTTGTCTTCTCAAATAAAGCTTGACATAGACTGCAGAACACCAGATTCCCGATTCATAAGTGTAGGTTCAAAAATGAGGATTCACGAACACCTCAGGACATTTTTCGTTTTTAAGTATAGCACAATTTCCGTAGTTCGGATACTGTCCGCCGCTTATTCACCCCGATTATTTTCCGAGGATTGAAAGCGCCTGGGAAATGTTTTCCACCGGATAAAGCTCGATGCCTCTGATCTGGTCATAAGTATTCTTATCCAGTTTTTTCGGATTTATAGACCCCTTCGGCAGGATACATTTTTTAAAACCGAGACGCGCTGCTTCGAGAACTCTGTTCTCCGCATACTGAACGCTCCGGACCTCTCCTGTGAGCCCTACCTCTCCGAACACAATCATATCACCCGGAACTTCAAAGTTCCTGAAGCTCGAATACAGAGCCGCGACTGTGCCGAGATCGAGAGCCGGCTCGTCCGCACGGACGCCGCCCACCAGATTGACGTAGGCGTCCTGATCCTGAAGCATGATGCCCAGCCGCTTCTCCATAACGGCCATCAGCAGGACCATCCGGTTGTAATCCAGGCCCTTCGCCATTCTCCGGGGATTTCCGTAGCTTGAGGAAGCCGCAAGACCCTGAAGCTCGATCAGCAGCGGACGGGTTCCTTCCATCACAGGTACGACGACAGAGCCGCAGGTATTTTTCGGGCGGCTCCTGAGCATCGCTTCCGAGGGATTGCTCACGGGGAGCAGGCCTGCCGGTGCCATCTCGAAAATTCCGATCTCGTTGGTCGAGCCGAAGCGGTTCTTCACCGCTCTGAGCACCCGGTACGAATGAAAGCGGTCGCCTTCGAAATACAGGACCGTGTCCACCATATGCTCGAGGACCCGGGGGCCTGCCAGATTACCGTCCTTCGTCACGTGACCGACTAAGATCACCGCGATATTCTCCTTTTTCGCCAGCTGAAGCAGCGCCGCCGCGTTGTCGCGGATCTGGGTGACGGATCCCGGCGCGCTCTGGATATCAGGCGAATACATGGTCTGGATCGAGTCGATAATGACCAGCTCCGGCTTCTCCTTCAGGATCGTGTCAAGGATGTACGGAACGTTGATTTCTGCCATGAACAGGATATTTTCGTTCGCAACCTTCATCCGGTCCGCCCGCATCTTCAGCTGCTTTTCAGATTCTTCACCCGAAACGTACAGGACCTTCTGTCCCCGGCGTCCGACCTGTTCGACAGTCTGAAGGAGCAGCGTGGACTTTCCGATGCCGGGATCGCCTCCGAGGAGAACCATCGAGCCGGGGACGATTCCGCCCCCGAGAACCCTGTCGAGCTCCCTGTCCCCCACGGGCATCCTGTCCTCTTCAGTAAAGTCGATCTCGGACAGCCGCTTCGGCCTCGAATAGCTTCCGTGCTCTGGACTCTTCGCAGGCTTGACGCTCTTCATTTCCGTCTCTTCTTCAAGAGAGTTCCAGGCGCCGCATTCGGTACAGCGTCCCATCCATTTCGGCGAGACGAAGCCGCACTCGCGGCAGACGAACCGTTTCTTAAGCTTCGCCAACCGCTTCTCCCGCTTCTTCGACGACGTCTTCGCCCTTCAGGTCAAGCTTCATGTCGCTGCCCGTATACAACCCCGCCTTCATGCACAGCGAGCTGATAAGCAGCGTAAGCACTGCCGGCAGAACGATTTCCAGCAGCAGGATATTGGTCAGAATGGTTCCGCTGGAGAATCCGGCTTCACTCATCGCCATCCAGGTCCCGATCTGTCCGACGAGTCCGCAGGTCCCCATACCGGCGGCTACCGGGGTACACCAGATCGGCAGCACAGTCGTCGCGAAGGGGCCGAGGATCGCGGAGGTGATAATAGTCGGGATCCAGATCTTCCAGTTCCGGATAATATTGGGCATCTGGATCATCGAGGTCCCGATTCCCTGGGCGATAAGCCCGCCGAAACCGTTCTGTCTGTAACTCTGTACCGCAAAGCCTACCATCTGGCAGCAGCATCCGACGACAGCCGCACCCGCGGCGACTCCGTGGAGCCCGAGCATGATGCACAGCGCGGCAGACGAGATCGGAAGCGTCAGCACGATACCGACGACAGCCGCGATGATGATGCCCATCAGGACAGGCTGCTGTTCGGTTGCCCACATGATCAGATTGCCCAGCGCCGTCATGCACCAGCCGATGGGAGGTCCGACGATCACGGCGATCACCGCGCCGACGAGAACCGTAACGAAGGGCGTCAGGAGGATATCCACCTTCGTTTCCCCCGATACCGCCTTGCCGAATTCCGCCGCGACCATTGCCGCGATAAAGGCGCCAGCGGGGCCGCCCTGAGCGTAGCCCAGGTATCCTCCGATGGTTAGGGAGAACAGGACCAGCGGCGGCGCGTTCAGAGCATAACCCACCGCGATGGCGATGGCTGGACCCGTCATCGCCTGGGCCGCCGGCCAGATTGTTTCAGTCAGAAAGGCACTGCCGGTCAGAACCCCGATCTGATTCAGAATGGAGCCCATGAGAAGCGTGCTGAACAGACCGAACGCCATGTATTTTAGCGCGTCGATCAGATAACGCTGGACTGAAAACTCGATATCCTTCTTCTTCAGGAAGTCGGACACGTTCGCGTACTTCGGTTCAGATTTGAATTTCATGATTTTTAAATATTCCTGGTTTTCTGTTATTCAATAACTGGTTTTAAATAATTGCATGGATAGTAAAAGGCTGACGGAAACGCCGGTCCGCTCTGCGAACGCCTGCTCCCGTCAGCTGATGTGTTTGTCTTATTTGTCGATTGATGGCGGCCGTGAAGCTGCGATCAGTCGAGCTTCGCGATATCGGACCGGCAGAAGCCGCCGTCGAAGCTGATCTTGCCCACTTCTTCGTAAACCTTCTGTCTGGCTTCTTCGACTGTCGGCGCCTTCGCGGTGACAGCCAGAACGCGTCCGCCGCTGGTCAGAACCTTCCCGTCTTCAAGCTTCGTTCCGGCATGGAATACCGTAACGCCGTCGAGGGTGTCGAGTCCCGTGATTTCCTTTCCCTTCGGATAGCTTCCCGGGTAGCCGCCTGAAGCCATGACGACGCTTACCGCAGGTTCCTCCGACCATTCGATCGGGGTTTCCGCGAGACGGCCGTCGGCGCATGCCAGCATGATGTCCAGCAGGTCCGAGTCGAGACGGTACAGAACGCTCTGGGTTTCGGGATCCCCGAAACGGACGTTAAATTCCAGGACCTTCGGCTCGTTGTCCTTGATCATCAGGCCTACGAACAGGACGCCGCGGAAGTCGATCCCGTCTTCGACAAAGCCTTCGAGGGTCGGATGAAGGATCGTATCTGTGATCTTTTCAACGAGAGACCAGTCGTCGAACAGGACGTTCGGAGAATAGGAGCCCATTCCGCCCGTGTTGGTGCCCTTGTCCCCGTCGAAGGCGCGCTTGTAGTCCTGAGCGGATTCCATCGGAACGAGAGTCTTCCCGTCGAGGAAGCACAGCATCGAGGCTTCACGGCCTGTCAGGAATTCTTCGACGACGACAGTATCTCCGGCGTCTCCGAAGGCGCGGTCCTTCATGATTTCGTTCGCGCCGGCCAGCGCCTGAGCGCGGTCTTCGCAGATCAGAACGCCCTTGCCCGCGGCCAGACCGTCGGCCTTCAGGACCACCGGATAGCCGAATTCGTCCAGACCGTTCACGAGATCCTCGTAGCTGTGATATTCGTGATACTTCGCAGTCGGAATATTGTGGCGGATCAGGAAATCCTTCGTGAACGCCTTGCTGCCTTCGAACTGCGCCGCTTTTCTGTTCGGTCCGAATACCTTGATCCCCGCGTCTTCAAACGCGTCCGCCATGCCGTGTACCAGCGGATCTTCCGGTCCGATCACGACAAGCTTGACGTCGTTGTCCTTCGCAAAGGCGATGCAGGCTTCGAAATCGTTCGGATCGAGATCGACGTTTTCGTAATCGACCGCGGTGCCGGCATTGCCCGGCAGTACGAATATTCTGTCCGCATTCGGACTCTGGGCCAGCTTCCAGGCGATGGAGGATTCTCTTCCGCCGCCTCCGATAATGAGTATGTTCATCCTGTTCTCCGCGTTAAGAATTATGTCTAGGCTGTGATTTACGAATGCTTGAAATGACGCATTCCGGTGAATACCATCGCGATGCCGTTGTCGTTGCAGACCTTGATCGAATCTTCGTCTCTGCCCGCGCCGCCCGGCTGGATAATCGCGGTGATTCCTGCGTCGGCTGCCGCATGCACACAGTCGTCGAAGGGGAAGAACGCATCGGAGGCCATAACGGATCCCCTGACGGCGTCTCCGCCGTGGAGGATGCAGTTTTCTGTAGGCCAGATGCGGTTAACCTGTCCCGGACCGTTTGCGATAAGACATTTGTCCTTCGCCAGTGAGATCGCGTTGCTCTTCGTATTCTTGACTGCGCGCCATGCGAAGATCAGGTCTTCCATTTCCTTGTCGGTGGGCTTTCTGTCCGTGACGACCTTCAGTTCGTCCCAGCTCTTGTTGTCGCGGCTCTGTACGATGAGACCGCCGCGGACCGACTTATATTCGTAGCCGTCCGGATTGTCCATGATATCGTCGACGACGAGCAGTCTCAGATTGGGCTTGGCCTTGAAGATTTCCAGCGCTTCCGGCGTAAAGCCCGGAGCCGCTACGACTTCGAGGAAAATCTGGACCATCTGTTCCGCCGTATCCTTGTCGATTACGCCGTTGGAAGCGATAATGCCTCCGAAGATAGAGGTCGGATCGGCTTCGTAGGCCTTCTTATAGGCTTCGGCGATTGTCGGCGCGGATGCCGCTCCGCAGGGATTCGCGTGCTTGACGGCGATAACGGTGGGTTCGTCCGGATATTCCTTCAGGATTTCCAGCGCTCCGTTGGTGTCGTTGATGTTGTTGTAGGACAGTTCCTTGCCCTGCAGCTGTGTCGACGCGGTAAGCGTACCCGGCTGTTTTCCCGGCAGCTTGTAAAAAGCGGCTTCCTGGTGCGGATTTTCGCCGTAGCGCATATCCTGAACTTTTTCGAAGGTGAGCGTGAGGGTATCGCGCAGGAAGTCCTTTTTCGCGTGCTGCTTCAGATAGTCGGCGATCATCGCGTCGTAATGAGCTGTCAGTTCGAAAACCTTCAGCGCCAGCTCGTAGCGGGTTTCGTAGGTGGTTCCGCAGTTCGCAAGTTCGTCGAGAACGCGCTGGTAGTCCGCAGGATCCGTGACGACCGTGACAAACTTGAAGTTCTTTGCCGCCGAGCGCAGCATTGTCGGTCCGCCGATATCGATATTTTCAATGCAGGTGGCGAACTTCGCGCCGGATTCAACCGTCTTCGCGAAGGGATACAGGTTGATGACAACCAGATCGATGTCGTCGATGCCCAGCTCCGCCTTCTGCTTCTGATGTTCCGGGTTGTCTCTGACGTTGAGCAGTCCGCCGTGGATCATCGGATGAAGGGTCTTTACCCGTCCGTCGAAGCATTCCGGGAATCCTGTGATTTCCGAAACTTCCGTGACCTTGAGTCCTGCGTCCTTCAGCGCGCGCGCCGTTCCGCCGGTCGAGAGGATGTCCCAGCCGAGTTCTTCGAGACGCGTCGCTAATTCTACAATTCCTGTTTTGTCAGATACGCTGATCAGTGCTTTCATTTGTTTTCTCCTTGGTTTCCTGAAATGCTTACTGAATATAAATTATTCCGGGTCGACCGTCACGGTCCGTCCGTTCAGATGAACGCGTCCGCGGCAGATGGCCGACGTGACCCCCGGAAGCAGAACGTGTTCCACTTCCGCAAGTATGCGCTGCTGCAGTGTTTCCGGTGTATCGTCCGGATAAACGGGTACTGCCTTCTGGGCGATGACCGGTCCCGCGTCCGCCTGTGCGCTGACGAAATGAACCGTCGCGCCGGACAGCTTGACGCCGTAGTCGATCGCAGCCTGATGCACCCGGAGCCCGTAATAGCCTTCCCCGCAGAAGCTGGGAATCAGAGCAGGGTGAATGTTGATGATACGTTCCGGAAACGCGCTGACGAAGCTTTCCGGGACTATTTTCATATATCCGGCGAGCACGACCAGCTCGACGCCCGCCTCCTTAAGTCTTCTGATCATTTCCGCGTTGAACGCTTCGGCGCCGGTCTTCCGGCCGGCTTCGTCAGTATCGGGAACGAACTGAGCCGGTATCCCGGCCTTTCTCGCCCGCTCCAGACCGTAAGCGTTCTCTTTATCGGAGAGAACGAGGACAATGTCCCCGTCTTTTCCGTGCACCTTGTCGATGAGCGCCTGAAGATTCGTTCCGCCGCCCGAGACAAGCACGCCAATTTTCATCAGATCTTTATTGTCTGTCATTTCGCGTTCTCCGCGGTCAGAATTCGATCCTGATCTTTTCCTTCGATTCTTCGACATGACCGATGACGGCCGCTTCGGTTCCGCGTTCGCGCAGCGCGTCCACGAGACCGTCCGCGTTTTCCGGCGCTACGGCGCAGATCATGCCGACGCCCATATTAAAGGTCGAATACATCGATTCGTCTGAAAGATCTCCGTTTTCCTGGAGGAACCGGAAAATCTTAGGGACCGGGACCACGTTCGCCTTGACGACCGCGCCGAGTCCTGCGGGAAGCATTCTCGGGATGTTTTCATAAAAACCGCCGCCCGTGATATGGGACATGCCCAGGATATCATATTTTTCGGCGAGCCCCTTGAGAGCCTTGACGTAAATCATCGTCGGGCGCAGCAGCGCGTCGCCGAGGGTTTCTCCGAGCTCAGGATAGAAATCTCTAAGGTGAAGGCGGTTGTCCCGGACAATCTTGCGGATCAGCGAGAAGCCGTTGGAATGAACGCCTGCCGACGGCAGTCCGATCAGGACGTCTCCCGCCTTGATCTTTTCGCCGGTGATGAGCTTGTCCTTATCCGCTACGCCAACCGCAAAACCCGCGATATCGTAGTCGTCGGGCAGGTACATGCCCGGCATTTCCGCCGTTTCTCCGCCGACAAGGGCGCATTCCGACTGAACGCAGCCTTCGGCAACCCCGCTTACGATTTCCGCGATCCGTCTCGGTTCGTTAGTTCCGCAGGCGATATAGTCCAGGAAGAACAGCGGCTGGGCGCCCGAGCAGATGATGTCGTTCACGCACATCGCGACGGCGTCGATGCCGACCGTATCGTTGCGGTGCATCTGCATCGCGATCATCAGTTTTGTTCCGACACCGTCGGTACCGGATACGAGAACCGGTTTCTTGATGCCTTCCGGCAGCTCGACCGCTCCTCCGAAACCGCCGAGTTCGGAGAGCACGTAGGGCGTAAGGGTACGCTTGACGTCTTCCTTGATAAGTCTGGTGGATTCGTAGCCCGCTTCGACGTTAACGCCGGCGGATTTGTATGCGTTGATATCAGCCATTATCTATATTGTTCCTTCTCAGTTTAATATACTGCTTCGTTTTATTTACTTCTTGTTTAGTTTTCTGCTTCTTCTTCGTCGAGGCGCGGCACTTCCATCGGGTAGTTGCCGTCGAAGCAGGCCAGACAGCATCCGTCCTTCATCCCGACAGATTCCATCAGTCCGTCAATGGACAGGTAGCCCAGTGAATCGGAACCGAGAATCTCGTTGATCTCGTCCACCGAATGCTGCGCGCCGATCAGATATTTTCTGGAGGGCGTGTCGATGCCGAAATGGCAGGTGTGCTTGATGGGCGGGCTCGAGACGAGGAAGTGAACCTCCTTCGCTCCGCCTTCCCGCAGGATCTCGACGAGACGCTTCGAGGTATTGCCGCGGACGATGGAGTCGTCGATGACGATCACGCGTTTTCCTTCGATCACCTTGCGCAGCGGGTTCAGCTTCAGGCGGATCGCCTGCTCTCTGAGCTCCTGCGTGGGCTGGATAAAGGTGCGTCCGCTGTATTTGTTCTTGATGAGCCCGATTCCGTAGGGAATTCCGGACGCTTCGGCATAGCCGATGGCCGCGGGGATTCCGGAGTCAGGCACGCCGATGACGACGTCCGCGTCGATCGGATTTTCCTTTGCGAGGATCTGACCGGCCTTGTGGCGGCATTCGTAAATCGAGACGCCGTCCATCACGGTATCGGGTCTTGCGAAATAGATCTGCTCGAAAATGCATATCTTCTGCTTGACCCAGTTCTTCTGACCGTAGCTCTTGATCCCGTTCTCGTCGATAATGACGATTTCGCCGGGTTCGAGGTCCCTGATCAGAGTCCCGCCCATCGCGTCGATGGCGCAGCTTTCGCTGGCGAGGATGTAATCGTCGCCGCGTTTTCCGAGGCAGATCGGGCGCAGTCCGTAGGGATCGCGGACGCCGATAAGCTTGCCGTCGATGGTCATCACGAGGGCGTAGGCGCCCTTGATGATCTCGACGAGTTTCTGGATTGCGGGAACGATGCCGAATCTCAGATTTCTCGCGATGAAATTGACCATGACTTCGGTGTCGATGGTCGTCTGAAACACGATGCCGTTATATTCTAATATTTCACGGAGGACCTGATCGTTAACCAGATTACCGTTGTGTGCCAGCGAGAGATCCGAATTCTGGGTCTTGACGCTCAGCGGCTGGGCGTTGGTCCGTCCGCCCTCGCCGGATGTCGAATACCGGACATGGCCGATCCCGACGTTTCCGGGCAGCTCTTTCAGCTCTCCGTGGCTGAAGACGTCGGCTACGAGGCCGACATCCTTATGTGTTTTCGAATGCCCGTCCTTCGAGACGGTGATGCCTGCGCTCTCCTGTCCTCTGTGCTGAAGGGCGTAGAGTCCGTAGTACAGCAGCGGAGCGCAGTCGAATGATTTGTCCGGGCTGTAATAGCCGCAGACGCCGCATTCGTCATGGAACTTATCGTCCGCGGTCAGGCTTTCGCCCGCCGCGTTTAAGCCGGTGCCGTGTGCCGTGATGTCGTATTTATTTGAAAGATCCGTCAAGATCTGTCCTTCCTAGCATATTCCTCTGAACCGTTCGGTTCCCGGATAGATCAGTTTTCGACTCGTTTGAGCATTTCCTGATATGCTTCCTCGATATTGCCGAGGTCGCGGCGGAAACGGTCCTTGTCAAGCTTTTCGCCGGTTTCGATATCCCAGAAACGGCAGGTATCAGGTGAAATTTCGTCGGCAAGAATGATGTTTCCGTAGTTGTCCTTGCCGTATTCGACCTTAAAGTCAATGAGGTCTACGCCGCGCTGGGCGAAGAAATCCTTGAGGAATTCGTTGAGCTTCATGGTCATGTCGCGGACCTGGGCGATTTCTTCGCGGGTCGCGAGCTTCATTGCGACGGCGTGGTCGTCGTTGATAAGCGGATCGTGATAATCGTCGTTCTTATAGGAGAATTCCAGTGTCGGTTCGTCAAACTTCGTGCCTTCCGGAATTCCGAGGCGCTGGCTGATGGAGCCTGCCGCAGTGTTGCGCACGATGACTTCGAGGGGAAGGATCGTAACGACCTTGACGAGCTGTTCGGTCGGGGACAGCTTTTCGATGAAATGGGTCGGAATGCCCGCCTTTTCGATCATCGGGAACAGGATGGAAGTCATTTCGTTGTTGATCACGCCCTTGCCTGCGATGGTTCCCTTTTTCGCGCCGTCTCCCGCGGTCGCATCATCCTTGTATTCGATAATGAATTCGTCCGGATTGTCTGTCTTAAATACTTTCTTCGCCTTGCCTTCGTAAAGCTGTTCGAGTTTCTGCATGTTGTTCGTCTCCTCTTTATTATCCGTATCAGTCTTCCGCGAGCTGGGCGTGGAGCCGTCTGTTCTTTTCGACGACTTCGTCGTTGAGCTGCTTTTTGAAATCTTCGAGCTTCTTTTTCAGTTCCGGGTACTTGAGCGCGAGAATCTGCGCCGCAAGGATCGCTGCGTTCTGTGAACCGTCTACCGCGACTGTCGCGACCGGAACGCCCGAGGGCATCTGGACGATGGACAGAAGGGAATCGAGTCCGCCTTCAAACGATGTCTTGATCGGAATGCCGATGACGGGAAGTGTCGTAAGCCCCGCCATGATGCCCGGCAGGTGCGCGGCTTTGCCGGCTGCTCCGATAATGATTTCAATCCCGTTGTCTTCCGCGCTGCGGACGTAATCGAATATCTGGTCGGGATTGCGGTGCGCCGAAATGACCTGCATATCGTAATCGATCCCGAATTTCTCGAGCTGATCCGTACATTTCTTGACGACGTTGTAATCCGAATCGCTGCCCATGATGACTGCTGCCTTTGGCATGTCTGCTCCTTCGCTGTTAAAGCGTGAACTCTGAAAGGTCAAAACTGCTTCTGAAATGAAAACGTAAAACTGGCTGTAAGCGCAAACTGCGGAAGGATCCCGAGGGAGCCTTCCGCATGATATTCAGCTTATTTGAAATACCGGACGCCGGATTCGAAGATCTTCTGGTCCGTCTGGCCGGGGATATTTTTATAGAGATTCTTACCGATACGTTCGGAATGGCCCATCTTGCCCAGGATTCTGCCGTCGACAGAGGTGATTCCTTCGACTGCGAATCTGGAGCCGTTGGGATTGAAGCGTCCGTCCATCGTCGCGTTTCCGTCGAGATCCACGTACTGCGTGGCGATCTGTCCGTTCGCGATGAGCTGTTCGAGTACTTCGTCCGAAGCTGTGAAGCGTCCTTCGCCGTGGGACATCGGAATTCTGAAGACATCTCCGACTTCGACACCTGCGAGCCACGGGCTCTTGTTCGAAACGACCTTCGTAAGCGGAATGGTCGAGACGTGACGTCCGATGGCATTGTGTGTCAGCGTAGGCATCCCTTCCCGTATATCGGTTATTTTACCATAAGGAACGAGCCCGAGTTTAATTAAAGCCTGGAATCCGTTGCAGATTCCGAGCATCAGTCCGCCTCTGTTTTCAAGGAAATCTGCAAGCGCTTCCTGCACTTCAGGATTTCTGAAAACAGCTGCAATGAATTTGCCGGAGCCGTCCGGCTGGTCGCCTGCGGAGAAGCCGCCCGGCAGCGCGATAATCTGCGCGTTACGGATTCCGTCCGCGAGGTCTCTGACCGAGTCTTCGACATCCTGTCTGTTCCGGTTTCTGAACAGAACGGTCTGCGGTACGCCGCCTGCGCGTTCGAAGGCCTTCGCCGTGTCGTATTCGCAGTTGGTACCCGGGAATGTCGGGATCACGATTCTCGGAGAAGCGAAGCTTTCTGAGGCCGTGACCACAGGTCCCCCTGTATAGCTGACGTTTTCGACCGTTTCGTCCACGTCGGCCTTTTCAGGGTAGACACTCCTTAACGCTTCTTCCCAGTCTTCGGTGAGCGCGTCGAGGGCGGCTGTCTGGCCGTTATAGCTGAGCGCCGCGGTATCGTCTGTTTCACCGATCTTCACCGGCCTGAGCTCTTCGAGTTCTGACGGAAGCGTCTTCGCTTCGAACAGGATCCCGCCCCGTCCGGTTCCGAAGAGCAGCGCTTCGTCCGCGTCGAATTTCACGCCGATGCGGCTTCCGAAGCTCATCAGCGCCGCGGTTTCCGCAGGACCTGCTTCGGTGACGGTCTTTGCTGACAGAACCGCGCCGCCGGCCGCCGCTTTATAGAAGCGGCTGTAGATATCGATAATCTTGTCGTAATCGTAGTCGTCTCCGGCTTCGTTCATCGGCATGTCGATGTAGTAGAGGCCGTTTCCGGCGTCCTTGAGTTCTGCGGACAGGATCTGCCCCGCGTCTTCGGTTCCGACTGCGAAGGAGATCAGCGTAGGCGGAACGCTCAGATCCTCGAAGGATCCGGACATCGAGTCCTTGCCGCCGATTGACGGCGTGCCGAAGGCGAGCTGTGCCTGCAGCGCGCCCAGGAGTGCCGCGAAGGGACGTCCCCATTTCTGAGGATCATCTCCGAGATGTTCGAAATATTCCTGGAAGGACAGGCGCGCCTTAAGCGGGTCTGCGCCGAGGCAGGCCATCTTCGACAGAGAACGCACGACTGCTTCCGCGCCGCCGAGGTACGGGTTTTCTTCCGCCGTGAACGGCGCGTAGCCGTAGGTCATGACGGAGCAGGTCCGGGTGTCTCCGGTCTGGACCGGAATCTTCGCGGCCATGCCGTCCTGGGGCGTAAGCGCGTAGAGTCCGCCGTAGGGCATCAGAACGGAGCCCGCTCCGATGGTTCCGTCAAACATTTCGCCCAGGCCCTTCTGGCTCATCGTGTTGATGCCGGTCATCAGGTCCTTCATGCGGTCCGCGAAGTCCGCGGAATTCTGCGGCTGTTCCGGCTTCTGCGGCTGCGGGACGACTTTAACGTCCGCGTGCTGTTCCGCACCGTTGGTGTTCAGGAAGGCGCGGGAGAGGTCGAGGATCTTTTCTCCGCGCCAGTTCATGACGAGGCGTCCGTCGTCGGTTACGTCCGCGACCTTCGTCACTTCGAGATTTTCCGCCGCGCCCTTGTCGATGAATTTCTGGGCGTCTTCCGGACGGACTACGACTGCCATTCGTTCCTGGGATTCTGAGATCGCCAGTTCCGTGCCGTCGAGTCCTTCGTATTTTTTCGGTACCTTGTCGAGATCGATGTTCAGGCTGTCCGCGAGTTCTCCGACTGCGACGGATACGCCGCCTGCGCCGAAGTCGTTGCAGCGGCGGATCATTCTGGCAAGCTCCGGATCTCTGAACAGGCGCTGGATCTTGCGTTCTTCGACAGGATTCCCCTTCTGAACTTCCGCGCCGCTCTTTTCGATGGATTCGTGGGTATGGGCGACTGAGGAGCCTGTTGCGCCGCCGCAGCCGTCGCGTCCTGTGCGTCCGCCGATAAGCAGGACGACGTCGCCCGGTTCGGGTACTTCGCGAATGACGTTTTCCTTGGGTACCGCCGCGATGACGGCGCCGACTTCAAGGCGTTTCGCGAGGAATCCGGGATGATAGACTTCTGTGACCTGTCCTGTTGC
This sequence comes from uncultured Eubacteriaceae bacterium, assembly GCA_937872065.1. Taxonomy (GTDB): domain Bacteria; phylum Bacillota; class Clostridia; order Eubacteriales; family Eubacteriaceae; genus UBA7485. The sequence continues at coordinate 29,319 of CALMRA010000008.1, forward strand.
AAGGCCTATCTGGTTTCCGTAGGAGGAATAGCCGTGGGCGGCTTCCTTCGAGATCTTGCGCTGTGGGAGCTTGCCTGAAAGGGTGTCTTCGATGGCGGCTCTGGGGTCCCATGCGCCTGTCAGACGCATCGCCTGATAGACGTAGGCGCGTCCTGAGAGCGGGTCGCGGATAGCTCCGCCGAGGCAGGTCGCGGCGCCCCCGAAGGGTTCGATTTCTGTCGGGTGGTTGTGAGTTTCGTTCTTGAACATCAGCAGCCAGTCTTCGGGCGTTCCGTCGTGATCGACTGTGATGTTTACGCTGCACGCGTTGATTTCTTCGGATTCGTCAAGATCCGGGATCTTCCCCGCTTTTTTCAGGGCTTTCGTGCCGATCACGGCCAGATCCATCAGCGTGAAGGGTCTTTCGGTGTCTGCTCCGTACAGCTGGTCTCTGATGTCTTTATAGGCTTCGTATGCGCGGGCTGCCGCGGTCATTTCCGGGGAAATATCGACGCTGTCCAGCTGGGTCAGGAAGGTCGTGTGACGGCAGTGATCTGACCAGTAGGTGTCGATGACCTTGAGCTCCGTGAGCCTGGGGTCGCGTTTTTCGTCGTCTCTGAAATAGTCCTGCACGAATTTGATATCGGCGGGGCTCATCGCAAAGCCTGATTTTACTCTGTAGTCTTCGAGTTCTTCCGGGGTAAAGGTCGTGAAGTCTTCGATTACCGCGATATCGTCGGGTACGTGGGTCTGGTCCTTGAGGCGGACGGCGGGTTCCATCGACGCTTCGCGTGAATCGACGGGATTGATGACGTATTTCTTGATCTTGTCTATTTCGTCGGGGGTTACTGTGCCTTCGAGGGCGTACAGACGCGCCGTCTTCAGCGCCGGTTTTTCGCCGGTGATGAGCTGGACGCACTGGGCTGCGGAGTCTGCGTGCTGGTCAAACTGGCCCGGCAGATATTCTACTGCGAAGGTGTGGCAGTCTGCGAGTTCTGCCGCGAACGTGTCGTCGTCTTCCCAGACGATGTCCGCGTTCGGTTCGGAAAATACGGTATCGATGATCTTTTCTCTGGTCTTCCCGTCTGTTTCGGGAAAATCGTAACGGTAGATAAGGCGGACGTTTTCGAGTCCGTCTATGCCGAGAAGATTTTTAAAATCTGAGCAGAGCTGCTGAGCCTGGGTGTTGAAGCCCGGTCTCTTTTCTGCAAAAATCCGTGATATCGCCTGTTCGCTCATTCTTTCTCCTTGTCGATCCGTTCGTGATCCGGTTTCCCGGATCCAAAAGATGCGCGGCGGTGGATCCCGCCGTGTGCTGCCTGCGAAAAGCCCGCAGCGGCTGTTGAAATCTGCGTGAAAACAATGTTGAAAATACGGCTTGCTGCTTTTTATTCATTTAACAGTATATTCAATTCCGGCCTGTTTTTCCAGATACCGGACGTTTGTGAAGCCGTTTAAAGGTTCATTAAAGCCAGCTTCAGTACATTATGGTAGGGTATAAAGTTGAAACAAGGCTGATTCCAGCCTTAAGAAACGCGAGGAAAATCATGGTAAAAATAACTTATCTTCATCATTCCGGCTTCGCTGTCGAGCTTGACCGCGTCGTACTGCTGTTCGATGTGATCTCCGAGGTGCCTGAGGAAGTTCTGGGCACAGGCAAGCCGATGATCTTTGTCGTAACGCACGGTCATCACGACCACTACGATTCGTCGATTTTCAGGCTAAGAGAACTCGGGGTTCCGATCCGCTACATCATTTCGGACGATATCGAGCTTCCTCGCGCGGACGATATTACGATGATCAAGCCCGACGAACGTCTCGTCGTGCGGCTGTCTTCGAAGAACGAGCTGATATTCCGGACCTTCGGATCCACGGACCGCGGGATCTCGCTGATGGTGAACGCGGAGGACAGCGTCTTCTTCTACTCGGGCGATCTGAACTGGTGGGCGTGGGATACGGAAAAGCGTCCGCATATCGACCCGCATGCGGAGGAACGGGATTACAAGCACGAGATCTCGAAGCTTAAGAGAAGTCTGCGCGAACCGATCGATTTCGCGTTCGTCCCGGTCGATCCCAGACTCGACGCGGGAGAACTGAAGGCGGCGCTGTGGTTTATCCGCGAGCTGCATCCGCAGTATCTGATCGCGATGCACTTCTGGGATGATTTTGACATCATCAACAGACTCAACGAAGCGGCAAAGGGCTCCGGCACGAAGATCCCGGTCTTCACCCACAGGGACGAGGTCGTACTGGACCTTCCCGACGCGCCGGAGAGTTAATGAAGGACAGCACGAAATCCGTCTGGGTTATTTCGATATTCATCGGAGCTTCGGTGCTCGTCTGTGCAGGACTGGTCTGGTACTTCTGGCCCTACCTGCAGAACTACGATTCGTATACGGTAAAAATAGAAGAGCTGATCAAGGGCTACACGATCCGGCTCGGCGGATGGGGCTGGCTGTTTGTGATCGCCCTGAACGTGATTCAGATTGTCATTGCGATCCTGCCCGGAGAACCTGTCGAGCTCGTCTCCGGCGTCATGTACGGCTGGTTCTGGGGACTTATCCTCGCGATGACCGGCTGCGTGATCGGCGAATCCATCGTCTTCTGGCTTGTCAGGAAATACGGGATCAGCTTTATCAACCGCTTCGTCAAGACCAACGTCCAGGAGCAGAAGATCTTTCAGGACAACAACCGCGTCGAAGCGGTGACCTTCCTTCTGTTCCTGATCCCCGGCACGCCGAAGGACGTGCTCACCTACGTCGCAGGACTCTCGAAAATCCGGATGAGAACCTTTATCCTGATCTCCGTCGTCGCGAGGATCCCCAGCATCGTCACCTCGACCATCGTCGGGGATTCCTTCATCACAGGCAACTACATCCTGTCGATATGGATCTTCGGCGTGACAGCAGTCCTCGGCATCATCGGCCTGTGCCTGAAGGACAGAGCCATGGCCTGGGCAGAGAAATTCAGAAAGCATCCGGAAACCGCGGAAGAAGCCGCGGTACTCGACAGCTCGTGCTCGGAAGTCATCGGGGATGAGGACGATCAGAATGATTCTAATATGGGAATAAGCGATCGGGATCACTATAATGGGGCTGATCATAAGAGTGAAGCTGATCAACATAACGGGGCTGATCTTCTCGATGAGGCTGAGATGCAGATCACAGATCACTCAACTAAAAAATAAAAAAGATACCGATCCGCGACATAAGCCGGATTCGGTATCTGATATTATTCATTCTGCTCTCAGTCCGGATAAATCTCCGTGAGAATCCGTTTTCCCGTGTCCGTGTCGAACACCTTCTCTCTGAAGCCTGCGACAGCCTCGGGGCTCCAGTTCTCCTCGCCGATATTGACCAGCGCGTCCGATTCGACGAGAATCCGGTAATCCATATTGTCGTCAATGTCGACATAGGTATGATGCCTCGAGATAAGCCAGCATACCCTGTCTATTCTGTCAGGATCCACACCGATGTCCGAGAGCATCTCGCCGGCAAGCCCCGGTCCCTCGAACTCCTGATACTTGCCCGCGGCGCTCCCGTACAGCTCCAGCGCCGCCTTGATCCCGATGTCGTGGGTAAGCGCCGCAAGCTCCAGGATAAACTGCGTATCCTCAGGAAGTCCTTCCTCCCGGCCGATACGCGCCGCGAGACTGTGAACCTTCAGGAAGTGGCCTATCCGCGCAGGATCTCCCGAATAGTAACGGGTCATCTCGTCGGCAGTCCGGTCCAGCATCTTCTGATAATCGTCTCTCATATTCAGTCCTTCTCCGTATCGTTCTTCACTTCACCCAGCGCCGCAGCCGTATCCACCAGCTTCTTGAGCCGCCTGTGCATCGTAGAGCGGCTGATCCCGCCCGAATGCTCGATCAGCTCCCCGATGGAATCATCCGGATACTGCTCCCGAAGCATCGCGGCCTCCCTGACATTGTCCGGAAGATCGTCAAAGGCGCCGCTTCGCCGAAGCACGCCGATCGCATGGAGCTCGCGCCCCGCCGCATCCGTCGTCTTGTTGATATTGGCCGTCTCGCAGTTCACCTGACGGTTCACTTCATTGCGGATCTCCTTGTTGATACGGACATTCTCGAAGCTGAGCAGCGCAGAATACGCGCCGATAAGCCTGAGAAAGTCAGAGACCTGCTCCGAGTCCTTGATGTAGACGACGCTCTGGCTCTTTCGACCGACGATGCCCGCACGGATGTCGAAGCCCCTGAGAAGCTCCACCGCCACCTCCGCCAGCGCCGCTCCCGCGGCAAGCTCCAGATGATACGTCCGTTCCGGATCCGCCAGCGATCCGCAGCCCAGAAATACGCCCCGCAGAAAGCTTCGCTGCTCGTCCTCCGGCGCGTCTACAATCGTCCGGAAAACCGGTGAATGCCAGTGTCTTCCGCGTGCAAGAAAGCCTGTTCCCGTCAGGATGTTCAGTCCGTCGGCAAATTCGGCCGTAAAGCGCCGGTGTCCGCCGGTCGCGTTCTTTTCCGCGCTGATGGTGGGGCGGATATCATACAGCATATCGGAAAGACGGTAAATATAACGTGCGAAGGCAGCGCTGTCCGTCCGGATCCGGAACGAAATGGTCTCCGGCCGGAACGTGATCTTCGCGGCCGCCGCAAGCAGCCCCGCAAGCTCCGCGTTGGCCAGCCGCCTGTCCTCCCGCATGTTCCTGAGCATGTCCGTCTTGACACTGGAAGTGTAGCTCATTATTTTTTAACTTTCATGTAATCTTCAAACAGCAGCTTCGCAGCTTCGTCCGCATCGTGACGGATCTGCATCTTCTGCATCGAGATCAGATCGTCCGACAGGATCGTCAGTCCCGGCCACGAATCGATCGGAGCCACCTGCTCCTGTCCGAAGGTCCGGTACTTGTCGAGAAGCTTCTGAGACAGGGAGCCGGTGTTCTGGATCATCGTATCAAAGAGCATTTCGTCGCGTTCCGTATGGCGCGCGATCGCTGCCAGATGATCCGCCTGACTGAAGCCGTCGGTTTCCCCCGGCTGCGTCATCAGGTTACCGACATAGTACTTCTTCGCGCTCGACAGCCGGATCGCTTCCTGGATTCCCGGAACCAGCAGATTCGGGATCAGACTCGTATACAGAGATCCAGGCCCGATTACAATTATCTGCGCGTTCATAATGGCTTCGACGGTTTCATCCAGCGGTTCAAGCCCGTCGTCCTCAAGGAAGACCCGGCTCACCGGGCTCTTCTCCCGGATCGCGGCCTTCGGAATCTCCGATTCTCCGCTGATGATATGACCGTTCTCCAGCGCCGCTCTGAGCCGCATCTGCCCGAGAGTGACCGGAAGAACCCGTCCCTTGATCTGAAGAACATCCGATGTCCGCTTGACCGCGTCGTAGAAATCGCTGCTGATCCCGTTCATCGCCGCCAGGAACAGGTTGCCGAAGTTGTGCCCTTCGAGCTCTCCCGAATCGAAACGGTAGTTGAACAGACTTGACATGACACTTTCGTCGTCCGCCAGCGCCAGGATGCAGTTGCGGATGTCCCCCGGCGGCAGCATCCCCGTATCCTCGCGCAGCCTCCCGGAGCTGCCCCCGTCGTCGCCCACCGTGACGATCGCCGTGAGACGGCTCGTATATTTTTTCAGTCCGCGCAGAATCTCGCCCATTCCCGTACCGCCGCCGATGGTTACCACCGACGGATTACGGGCCTTGATGATGTCGCGGGCCGTATACTCTCTGATATATTCTTTAATTTCCATGGTTTACCTGCTACTTTGCTTCCCTGTCTTTTTCAATATCGCGCGTTCTGAGCACGGTATTGTAGCCGAGATTTTTGAAGTACTGCTCGAACAGATACGCGAACGTGACCGAGCGGTGCTGACCGCCCGTGCAGCCGAAGGCCACCGAAATCTGATATTTTCCGACGCTCTGATAGAAGGGCAGGACGTATTCCACCAGCTCCTCCGTCTTCTTCAGGTAGATCTGCGCTTCCTCGAAATTCATGACGTAATCCCGTACCGGTTCGTCCAGACCCGTCAGATGCCTGAGCTCCGGCTTGTAAAACGGATTGGGCAGAAAGCGCGCGTCAAAGCTGAAATCCGCAGAGCGCGGTACCCCGTATTTGAAGCCGAAGGCAATTACGTTGATCTGCATATCCGGCGTCTGATTGTTCTGAAGGATATTCTGGATCTCCTCGCGAAGCTGCGCCGTTTTCAGATTCGACGTGTCGATCACGTTGTCCGCAGCTTCCCTGAGCGGCTTGAGCCATTCCCGTTCGTCATGAATCGCATCCTCGAGAGTTCCGCTGGTCAGAAGCAGCGGATGACGCCTGCGAGTTTCCTGATAACGCTTGATAAGCGCGTCGTCGTCCGCATCCAGATACAGGATATTCAGTTCGGGCCGCTGTTTTTTTAGATCCAGAAGCTTCAGATCCTTATTGGGTTTAAAGGCCTCCGCCCGTACGTCTATTACCAGCGCCAGCTTTTCAATATCCGACTGCTCACAAAGGTCGATAAAGGTCATCAGCGCCTGGGGCGGCAGATTGTCGACACAGAAAAAGCCGAAGTCCTCAAGGATATCCACCGCCTGAGATTTACCCGCGCCGGAGAGCCCGGTGATGATTACTGTCTGCATGCTTCTCCTGCCTTATCCTGACCCTCTACGCCCGTTTCATCGTCGAAGCTGACGTTGATGACCCTGGCCGGATCGATCCCGGCCTTTCGTATATTCTCTCCCGCATGACCCGTCCGGCCGATCTGACTCACGGCATGGGCGTCCGAATTGACGGCAAAGCGCACATCGTATGGCGCAGCCGCCCGGATCTCATCCGCATCCATATGATCGTGATGGCCGTTGATCTCGAGAATGATGTCTTTTTCCTGCGCGGCTTCGGCGAGCCGCGGAATATCTATCGGCATCTTGTCGCCCGGATGAGTGATCATCGTCAGCGGATACCTCTCGCACATCCGGACATAAGCGTCCGTATTTTTCTTCCTGCGCTTCTTCCGCAGCGGCGGAATGAACTGCGCCGCAAGATTCGGCAGCAGGAAGCTGAAAAAGTTGGCGGCCGTGTTGGGCAGGTATCCGAAATGATAGCCCGCGTAGATCACGTCGCAGTATTTTCGTTCCTCTTCGCCGATATCGATCTCCCCGTCCGAGCCGATCAGATTGGCTTCGACACCAAGATAGACGTCGATATCGTCGTATTTCCGGTTCAGACGGTCCACCTCCGCGCGCATCACGGGCAGATTTTTCGGTCTGATCCCGTAAAACGGATGATTGCGTCCGTGATCCGATATCGTGATCGCCTTAAGCCCCATTTTTCTGGCCTGTTCGACCATTTCCTCGATCGTATTCTTCGCATGATGATTGCGGGAATAGATCGTATGGGTATGCATGTCGTGTTCGATTTTCATGATTTCTGAGCCGGATCTTCTCCGATCACAATGACTTCCGTGCGCATATCGACGCCGAACTGCTTTTTGACCTGCGCCTGGATATTTCCGATAAGCGTCAGAATATCCGTCGCTGTCGCGTCCCCCGCATTGATCACGAATCCCGCGTGCTTTTCAGAAACCTGGGCGCCGCCGACCCGAACGCCCTGGAAGCCAGAGTCCTGAACCAGCTTTCCGGCGAAATATCCCTGCGGTCTTCGGAATGTGCTTCCGGCCGACGGATATTCCAGCGGCTGCTTGTCCGCCCGCCGTCCGTTCAGATCGTCCATCTTCGCCTGGATCGACTCGGGATCTCCCGGCGCCAGCGCGACGCGCGCGCTGAGCATCCAGATCGGACGTTCCTGCAGCAGGCTGTGTCTGTAGCTGAAATTGAGATCTTCAGCAGGGATCTCGACGATCTGACCGTTCTCGTCCAGCACGCGGACCGATTCGACCACATCCTTCATCTCGCCGTCGTAGGCGCCAGCGTTCATCCGGATTCCGCCGCCCGCGCTTCCCGGAATACCGGAGGCGAATTCAAGGCCGGTAAGTCCCGCAGCCTGAGCCGCCGCAGCGGTGTCCTTGAGGGAATCTCCAGCATGAACAGTCAGCGTGTTTCCATCGATATCGATTCCGTGAAGCTTCTTCGTACAGATTACTGCGCCTCTGTAGCCGCCGTCGCGCACCAGCAGATTGCTGCCGTTGCCAAGAACATAGAACGGAATATTTTCGTCCAGGCATATCCCGACCAGGCGCGCAAATTCTTCCTCATTTTCCGGCTCGAGAAAAATATCAGCCGGTCCTCCGACCTGAAAGCTCGTGTGATTTTTCATCGGCTCGTCCGCGCGATACGCGGAAGCCGCCTGCTTAAGTGATTCATATTTATTCATTCGATTTTCATATCCTTCGCCGCCTGTAAACCGCAGCCTTCAATTCATTTTATATGATTAAATTCTATCTTATAAAAAAAGAACCGAAACATTTCGGTTCTTAAATTTCATATTATTATATCTTTTTTACATCAGAGTCAGTAAAAAACATTTTTCGATCGTCTTTCCTGAAATCGTCTTTCTCTGAAGCCGGCTGCGGGATCATTCAGATCCGCAATATGCGAAAGTCAGAACCCTGTCTATTCGAAAATGATTCCGAGATCCGTCTTTCCCAGATACGACGAGACCGTCATTCTGACCGGTCCTGCTTCCGTGACAAGCTTTTCCCCTGCCAGGAGCTTTGCCGGATTGTCCATGGTAATCCGCTTCCAGCTGTCTTCGCCGGCTGCGGCTTTTCCGCGTTCGTCCGCCTGCGGCCACAGCTCGTAGGCTTCCTTCTGATGAGCGTCGCTTCCGATAGTGTGAACGAGACCCATTTCCAGCAGCTGGCGGATGGTCCGCTCCGGCGCCGGTCCGTAGTAGTCGGTCAGACTCAGGTAGTTGCACTGAATCAGGCAGCCGCGGCTGATAAAATCCCGGAGTATCTCCGGTTCTTCCTGAACGAAATCGACGCGTTCCGGATGCGCGAACACCGACGAAAAGCCCATCTGTTCGAGCTTCCTGACGACGCCGAGAAGTCCCTCCGCCGTCGCGCCCCGTCTCTGGGTTTCCAGCAGGAAATAGCAGGTGTCTCCGAGAGTCTTGAAATCTCCCGAACAGACGAGATCCGGCACATGGTACGCGTACATAATCTCGGATCCCAGGAAAAGCTTTACGGGAATTCCTGCCTTTTCGACGACTCTTTTGAGAAGCTCGAATTTTTCGGTGTTTTCCTTCGTCGTCTTCAGATAGGGGCCGTTCGGAAAATAGTGCGGCGTAAGCATGAGCTCGTCGAAGCCCGCTTCAACTGCAGTCTCGATCATCCTGACGCTTTCTTCGATCTCCTTCGGTCCGTCGTCCGTATCGAAAAGTATATGATTATGCATGTCGATCATGTGAATTCTCCCCCTGCCGGATGCGCCCGGTTTGACCATATTATGCGGCATCCGTCAGGCACGCGCAATAGACCTTATTGGCACCTGCAGATAAAATTGCGCCGGCAGCGCTGACCAGGGTGGCCCCCGTGGTTTTTACGTCGTCGACAATAAGAACAGTACGCCCGGAAAAGACCCCCGGCGCTGCGGAGAAGGCGCCCCGGATATTGCTCATCCGCTCCTTCCTGCCAAGCCACGCCTGATGGGGCGTCTTTCGAATTCTGCGAAACGAGTCCTCCGGCGCAAGCTCGAAGCCTGTCGTTTCCGCGATTCCCTGCGCCAGCATCCGGCTCTGATTGTAGCCCCGCTCCACGAGACGGTCCGGATGGAGGGGTACCGCCGCGATCAGGACATCGGGTCCCGTAAGCTCGATAAAACCGCCGGCATTCATCTCCCGGCCCATCTCGCGGCCGCAGATCTGACCCAGCTGCGGAGCGGAGCCGGATTTGATGCGCCTGACGATGGCCCCGCAGCCGGACTTGTACCTGAGCCAGATAAAGCCTCCTGAGAGCATCTCCGATCCGTCAAGACCGGAACAGGAAACGCAGACGCTGTCCTCTCCGTTTCTCAGAGAGGCGCCGCAGCGGACGCAGGTCTCTCCGCTGTTGTGGGAGAGCTGCGAGCGGCACGATGCGCACAGCCAGTCGTCCGTGAAGAACAGGACGCGCCGGCAGATGGGACACACGCCGTCGGGCGTGTACAGCAGCCAGTCGGCGAGGCCACCGGCCATTCGGGAAAATCTGTTCATAGGTTCTCCGGGCGCGTCAGATTCCGAGCGCCTTGTAATCTCTGATTCTCGATGCGAGCATGCTGGCCCGCTTTTCATCTCTGTTGTTTCCGATCATATGGGAGAAGATATCGCGGTTTCCGATAATCATCAGCTTCTTCTTCGCGCGGGTCACCGCCGTGTACAGCAGCCTTCTGTTCAGGAACGGACTGCGTCCGCCTGAGAGCGCCAGTACGACGGCCGGGAATTCCGAGCCCTGGCTCTTGTGAACCGTGACGGCGTACGCAAGGGTAAGCTGCATCAGCGCTTCCCGGTCGTAGGAAGCTTCCTTCTCGTCCGTAAACCGGACGGTAGTCCGTCCGTCGGCGATCTCCGTGATTATGCCGATATCGCCGTTGAACACCCCTTCGCCGACATTGCCTGCGTCGTCCGACCAGGCCAGCTTGTAGTTGTTCTGGATCTGCATGACCTTGTCGCCCTCGCGGAACAGACGGTCGTTCTGCACGATCTCGTTCTTGTAGGGCGCCGGCGGATTGAGCGTGCGCTGCAGCGAATCGTTCAGATTTTCGACTCCGAGGGTTCCCCGCTTGATCGGCGCCAGAACCTGGATGTCCGAGAACGGATTGAAGCCGAATTTTTCCGGCATTCCGCGGCTCACGACATCGATGAGCGCGTTCAGCGCCACATCCTCGCTGCGCTTCCCCACCAGCATGAAATCCGACTGGTTGTCGATCTCGGGGACCTCTCCCCGGATAATGCTCCTGGCATGCCTGGAAATCACGCTTCCTTCCGCCTGTCTGTGAATCTGGGTAAGCGGGACTGTCGCAGCCGCATCCGACGCGATCAGATCGGTCAGAACGTTTCCGGGCCCCACCGACGGCAGCTGATCCGCGTCGCCGACGAAGACGATACGCGTGCCCGGGGCCGCCGCGCTGAGCAGCGCCGCCAGCAGCTCGATATCGATCATCGAGGCCTCATCGACGATAATCGCATCCGTCTCGATGGGCTCGTCTTCGTCCCGGGTAAAGCCCGATACCGGATCGTATTCCAGCAGCCTGTGGATTGTACTGGCCTCACGTCCCGTCGTCTCGGTCATCCGCTTTGCCGCACGTCCCGTCGGAGCGACCAGCACCGAGCTGATCCCGATGCTTTCGTACATCATCAGGATCCCGTTGATAATAGTCGTCTTCCCTGTTCCGGGGCCGCCGGTGATGACCGCCAGACTGTTTTCCGCCGCCGCGCGGATCGCTTCCTTCTGTGATTCGTCGAGACGGATGCCCATCGCGCTCTGAATCTCATCCGCAAGCTTAGCGAAATCCCCGACTGACAGCCTGCTCTGATCCGCCGAAAGTCTGGCCACAGCCAGGGCAGCCGTATCTTCCGCCTGATACAGCTCTTCCGGATAATAGACAGTCTTACCGTCAGGCCCGGCTTCCGCCCTGAGCTCTCCGACCTCCGTCGCCGCGATGATCTCCTGCTCCGCAGCCTCGACCGTGATCTCCAGCGCCTGAGCCGTCTGCCTGACCAGCTCCCCCTCGTCCATAAAGGTGCTGCCGCCGACGTAGCAGCCGTTCAGAACCGACGTGATACCTGCCCGGATCCTCCTCGGATCCTCCCGGTCGATCCCGATCTTCTCCGCCAGCTGATCCGCCCGCTTGAAGCCGAAGCCCTGTACCTCTCCCGCGATCCGGTACGGATTGTCAAGGATGACCGAAACCGTCGCTTCGCCGTAGGCCTTGTACAGCTTGAGGGCGGCCGCTGCCGAGATTCCGTATTCCTGCAGCGCAAGGATCGTGCTGCGCGTCTCATTCTGCTCCGCGTAGGCTTTCGTGATCCCCTCCAGCGTCTTCTTTCCGATACCGCGGATGCGAAGCAGCTTTTCAGGCTCGTTTTCGATGACAGAGAGCACGTCGGTGCCGAATCTTTCGATGAGCAGCGCAGCGGTCTTCTCTCCGATGCCGGGAAGGATCCCGGAACTCAGGTAGCTGAACACAGCCTGCTCGGTCGCGGGAACCTCGTAGCGCCATGTGTTCATCTTGAACTGCTGACCGTAGGACGGGTGATCCACCATGGCTCCCGTCAGTGTCAGATAATCCCCTTCACGGATGCTTTCGAAGCTGCCGGTGAACGTGACCGCGTCGTCATCCGTCTCCAGGACTCCGACGGTATAGCCGTTGTCCCCGTTTCTGAATATGATATTTGCGACAGTTCCCGTCAGTTCCATATGTTCCTCTTATATCAGCCGGATACGATCAATCCGACGCTTAATTCTGATAACGAATTTCGTTACCTTTATCCTGTTTTCCGTATTAAAATATGGTTATATGAACAGCATCGGTCTGTAATCCGGCTGCTGTAAATATTCAGACGTAAATGATTCATTACATTATAACAAAAGATCACGGAAGCCGTCGCAAAGCAGGTCAGGAGCGAACTTTACGACGATAAAGCAGTTCCTTCAAAGCTGCCGGGAGTCCGTCGATTACATTGCAAATTCGGGTCCGCTTTGTTGACACTGCCGTTTTATAGCTTTATACTGAAACATAAAACATTTCGACAATCTTTTCACAGACTTATACACAGATTCAGTCAAAGGAGAATTCATGGCAACCTATTTTGATCAGCCGTCAAGAACCTTCAACGAGTACCTGCTCGTACCGGGTTATTCGTCGGATAAATGCATTCCGAACAACGTTTCGCTGAAGACACCCCTCGTAAAATTCAAAAAAGGCGAAGAAGCGCCGATCTCGATGAACATTCCGCTCACATCGGCAATCATGCAGTCCGTTTCCGGGCCGGAAATGGCGATCGCTCTGGCAACTGAAGGCGGGATCTCCTTTATCTACGGCTCCCAGTCCATCGAAAGCGAAGCTGCGATGGTCGAAGACGTCAAGAACTACAAGGCAGGATTTGTTCCGAGCGATTCGAACCTGCATCCTGAGGATACCCTGGCGGATGTGCTCAGACTTCGCGACGAAACGGGACACGCGACGATGGCCGTCACCGACGACGGCACCGCTACCGGCCGCTTTGTCGGGATCATCACGAGCCGCGACTACCGCGTATCAAGACTTTCCACCGACACGAAGGTCAGAGAATTCATGACGCCTGTCGAAAAGGTCGTTCACGCAGGAAAAGACACGACCCTGTCCGAAGCCAACGACATCATCTGGGAACATAAGCTGAACACGCTTCCGATTATTGACGACGACGGTCGCCTCCTGTACTTCGTCTTCAGAAAAGACTACAACGAACACAAATCCAATCCGCTTGAGCTGCTGGACGAAAAGAAACGCTACGTCGTCGGCGCAGGCATCAATACCCGCGATTATGCGGAACGCGTTCCCGCCCTCGTCGACGCAGGCGCAGACGTTCTGTGCATCGACTCTTCGGAAGGCTTCTCCGAATGGCAGGCGATCACGCTGCGCTGGATCCGTGAAAACTACGGCGATTCAGTTAAGGTAGGCGCCGGCAACGTCGTGGACCGCGAAGGTTTCCGTTTCCTCGCAGACGCAGGCGCGGACTTTGTCAAAATCGGAATCGGCGGCGGCTCCATCTGCATCACGAGAGAACAGAAGGGCATCGGCCGCGGCCAGGCGACTGCTATCATCGAAGTCGCCCAGGCAAGAGACGAATATTTTAAAGAAACCGGAATTTACGTGCCGATCTGCTCGGACGGCGGAATCGTCTACGACCACCATATCACCCTCGCGCTGGCGATGGGCGCCGACTTCATCATGCTGGGCCGCTACTTCTCGCGTTTCGACGAATCGCCGACCCGCAAGGTCAACATCAACGGCAGCTACATGAAGGAATACTGGGGCGAAGGTTCCTCCCGTGCGAGAAACTGGCAGCGCTACGATATGGGCGGCGACAAGAAGCTTTCGTTCGAAGAAGGCGTCGACTCCTATGTACCGTACGCAGGCAGCCTCCACGACAATGTAAGCATCTCGCTGTCGAAGGTCCGCTCGACTATGTGCAACTGCGGCGCTCTGAACATTCCGGAGCTCCAGGAAAAAGCCAAGCTTACCGTTATTTCCTCAACGAGCCTCGTTGAAGGCGGCGCTCACGACGTCGTCCTGAAAGACCGCGACGTTCAGGGAATCAACTGATAACAAATCATCGAACATAAACAATTCAAAAAAGCGAAAGAGCCGGATTTTCCGGCTCTTTCGCTTTTTTGTCTGCCTGATGCTTCAGCTTCGAAGCTCGACCAGCATTGCGTCGCGGTCGTGTGAATCCGTCAGCGGCAGATCTTCGAGTCTGGTGCCCTGCGGAGGCGTCTTTCCGAGGATCATCAGCTCCTGAACATGTCTGGCGCATTTGTCCCAGACGATATCGAACAGTTCGGATCTTTTCGATTCCGGAACTGCGAAGGGTTCGATCTCAAGATCCGGAAACTCGACGAGGATGTCGTCCGTATCTTTTCTCGTTGTCAGAATCGCCGGATAGGCGAAATACAGTTCACTCATTTTCTGTTTCTTCCTCTTCAGCCTCATGATCGAAGGCTTCGCTGATGTCGTTTCTGAGAACCTCCAGGACCATATTGCAGTCGTCGAGGGCCCGATGGGACTGTTCGTCCTCTCCCAGCGCTTTATGCAGCGCGATCTGCCTGCTGAGTCCCTCGTTGCCCATATGAATCTTCTGGGCGCAGGCAAAGCTGCAGTTCAGGCTGATACCCGTCGACAGGACCGCTTTCTGCAGCAGTACCTTGTCATAATCGGTTCCCCAGGACATGAGCGTCTTTCCGCTCGATATCGAGCGCAGCGTCTTCATGACGGTCCTGATATTCTGTCCGCCGGCCGCCATCCGGTCCGAAATTCCCGTGAGCTCGGCGATGCGCCAGTTGATCTTGTGCGTGGGCTTGACAAGGGTGTTCATGATCACATCGCCCTTCAGATTGATCACTGCGATTTCAATAAGCTCGTCCGGGTTCTGAATCCCCTCGAGATCGAAAATCAGATAATCCTCGGGATTCTCGATTTCGCGCCGAAGCTTGGGCATATGAAACGACGAGTAGATTGCATTTGATGTCTTCTTCTTCCTTGCGCTGACTCTGGTCTGCCGTTTCTTCTCTTCAAGAGCCTTCGAGAGAGGGATCAGCTCCTCCTCGGGCAGCTTCATCTGTTCCGCAATCGCGGCGTCCGTCATACCCGTCTCCTCAAGCTCCTTATACCATCTCTGATTTAACCGGATGATCCTTTCGGGCGATTTGCCCAGATCACTGGCGATCTGCTCGGTGCTCTGACCGTTTTTTCGCATCAGCTTGTACTCTTCGTACATTATTTCGTGAGCTTCATGCATCTCTCTGCTTCGTCTGCGGCGTATCGACTGTTCGAGCTGCGTGAACAGCTCTTCCCCGTCGCTCAGCAGTCCCTGAGATCTCCAGGTTCTGATAAGAGAAAGCAGCTCCGTATCGCTGACGTGCATTTTTTGAAGGATCTGGCGCATCGGCAGATGCTCCAGATCCTTGAATTGTGCCAGTTTGGATTTCATGTTCGTTCCTGTCTTTGACTAATATTCTTTAATTTTATCACAAGACAGATTTCCGGTTTATCCGAATACCTTCATGCGTTCGCTTACAGGCTTTTTATTCTTCGGTTCGGGAACGCTCACGATCTCGCCGAAGGGCATTTCCGCAAGAAGCCGCCAGCTGTCGGGAATATCCCAGGTCTTTTTGACCTCCGCATCGATAAGGGGATTGTAATGCTGCAGACTGGCTCCGAGTCCGTTCGCTTCAAGCAGCTGCCAGATGTTGATCTGCAGCATACCGTTAGCCTGCTGCGACCACATCGGGAAATTATCCGCGTACAGCGGGAAGGCCTTCATCAGGTTGTCGACAATCGCCGTATCCTCAAAATACAGAATCGTTCCGTATCCTGCTTTAAACGAAGCGATCTTATCGGCTGTAGCCTGAAATTTTTCAGCCGGAACACGCTGTTTAAGAGTCTCCAGTACGATGTCCCACAGCTTATCTGATTCTTCGCCGAACAGAAGCAGAACTTCCGCCCCCTGCGAATTGAATGCCGACGGCGTCGCGACGACCGCATCGGCTACAAGCTCTTCGATCTGAGCGTTTGTAATGGGACTTTTGTCCGTGATCTCATAGATACTTCTGCGATTGTCCATTACCTTACGATATTCGTCCGAATTCATAGATTCCTCCTGTTCAATGCAATGTGCCGTTTTCTTCATCTCAGATGTCGTACCCGCGTATAGTTCATATAAGCTTTCAGCCTGGATTTTAACTAGGAATACGCCTATCTGTTATAATGATAAAGCAATTTAGATGGAAAGGAACATAAAAATGGGATCTAAAAGAGCCAAACGTCAGAAACGGCAGGAGCAGTTTAAAACCGTTGATACGGTTGAAATCCAGCGCTCTCTGAAAGACTCTGAGGAACCGGCGCAGTCGAAAAAAACTGTTAAGCTGCCCGGCTATCGTTTTGTCCAGATCAGCGGAATCCTGCTGATGGCTGCCGGAGTGCTGTCCGCAGTTATCGCTTATTATGCGATGAAAAACATCAACAGCTACGACGAAGCGACGTTTATCTCGGTAACAGCCGTTGCAGGTCAGACACCGGCCACCTACATGACATCGATTATTCTTACTTCTTTTGTCGGCTGTTTTCAGTTTTTCTTCGGCTACGCGGCATGGAAGAACGCGAACAACGGTTTAAAAGCAGTTTTCTGCATGACTATCGGTCTTGTGCTGCTGCTTATGGAAATCGCCGTTCAGCTGTACGGCATGAACACATCGAACACGATCACCTGGACCACGCTTATTTCAGGCTGCGCGCTGCCGATATTCCTGATATTCGGAGCCGCATGGAATTTAAGCTACGTCCGCAAGCATCCGGACTACGAGCCGCCTGAAGTGAAGAAGCCTGTCTCAGAGGACCGCTGACAAAGGATTCGGACCGGCAGTACAGTAAAGCAGAGACTGCAAAAAAATAAA
>CALMRA010000009.1 GCA_937872065.1 uncultured Eubacteriaceae bacterium
AATATGATCCTGCGATGGCTGCTGCGCCCGCCATACCGACATTCAAACCGGCGCCTTGAGCAACCGCGATCGCAACCGGGATCATCGCTACCTGCGTCCCCATCGAGGTTCCGATGCAGGTGGAGATAAAGCAGCAGACAAGGAATACACCCGGA
Organism: uncultured Eubacteriaceae bacterium; assembly: GCA_937872065.1. Taxonomy (GTDB): domain Bacteria; phylum Bacillota; class Clostridia; order Eubacteriales; family Eubacteriaceae; genus UBA7485. The sequence continues at coordinate 156 of CALMRA010000009.1, forward strand.
ATCAGGAAATGAGAAGGAATGATCGTAAGTCCCAGATTAACGATAGATTCCCGTCCGCCCATCGCAGTCGCAGCGCCGTTGAAACCCCCGGCGAGAAGAACGATAAGTCCCAGCATCATGACGCCTGTTTCACCTGCGCTTTTGCAGTACACATCAACTTTGTCGCTGATTTTGGTTTTTCTGTCATAAAACAGAAGAGCAACCGCTATTGCAATCATCACCGCAACATAGCGCGGCATCTGGCCGAAAGGGCTCTCTGTTCCCTGGATTGTAAAATAAATTCCGCATCCTACATAAAGTCCCAGGAAAATAATCATCGGCAGAAAAGCCATAAAACCGTAGTTTTTCCCGCTTCTAGAATCTTTATTCATGGCAACTCCTTTTCGTTTTATTTGTTAACCGATCTCTCTTATGCAGCTGCTGTAATGTCATTTTATGACCGTTAAAGCGCTCGTTCAAAAAGCGACATTTTCGTAAAATGAAATTAAAAGCCTTGAATGTTTCATGACAGTGGAAAATCGGCGGGGTTTAGACTATAATGGGCGGTAAGAAATGTAATTTTAAGCGATTTCATGAAAAAATCAATTTTGAGGAAACTTTACGAAAGTATAAGACCGCGAGGAAATATGTCAGAAATCAGTGTGGAAATCGGAAAGAAAATTCGTGTATTTCGCAAAAGTAAAAATATGACGCTGACGGACCTGTCAGAAAAGATTTATAAAAGTAAATCGACAATTTCCAAATATGAAAAAGTTGAGATTTCGATTGATCTGGAAACGTTGTACGACATTGCCGATGCTTTAAATGTCCATGTCGAACAGTTACTATGTCAGCATAATTTACAGTCAAATCAGAGTATAGAACCGCTGGATTCTGTTCCCGGTTTTTTTAAAGGACTGACACAGTTCTATTCGTACGTCTATGACGGCAGAAGCAATCAGATCCTCCGCTGTGTTTTCGATGTCCTGGCTGAAACGGACCGGAATCGCAGCCGGTTAATGATGTATATGAATTATACCGATCTCGATCACTACCAGCAGTGCGAGAACACCTACTGGGGTTATATCGTCCATTATCATGCGCTTACCAATATCGAACTGACTAATCAGGAATCTCCAATGGAACAGGCCAGCGCACATATTCTGGCTTCATACCTCGACGCTCCGACGAAGTGGGGGCTCTTTAACGGTTTTTCTACACGTCCAATGATGCCGATATCAGTCAAAATGCTTTTCTCAAAAAAACCGCTTAAAGAAGATGAAGCCCTTTTGAAGGACCTGAAAGTAAACAGAGAAGATATTCGACTTTTGAAGCTTTATAATATGATGTGCGTGATTTAGCCCATCCTGAATATAACAGAATAGAACCGGCTCAGGCAGCAATCCGATATTTTCAGCAGGCCTGAACAGACCGGAAGTAAAATACGCAACAAAAAAACGATACGCCAGATTCGCAGCGTATCGTTTTTTATTGCGTGTTATTTAGCTGCGTCCTTCAGATAGCAGAACCAGTAGATTCCCGCCACGAAGAGC
>CALMRA010000010.1 GCA_937872065.1 uncultured Eubacteriaceae bacterium
CAAGAAGTACGTCATGCAGAAAATGGACGTCTGCGGCAGCGTCGGAAAAGCCTGACATGGAATTCAAGCTTAAAAACGATGATCTGAGTGTCTCGCTCAACACGCAGGGCGGGACGCTGGCGGCGATCACCGGCAGCGACGGAACAGAGTACCTGTGGGACGGAAACCCCGCGTACTGGACAGGCCAGGCGCCGGTGCTCTTCCCGATCTGCGGGAGTATCCGGAATGATAAGGCGGAAATCGGGAACAGCAGCAGGACACAGATGCCCCGTCACGGAATCGTCCGGAAGAGAGAATTTAAAAAAGAGTATGTCGATCACGACACCGCCCAGTTCTCGATCCGCAGCAATAACGAGCTGTTCGAACAGTTCCCGTACCCCTTCACACTGTATACGACGTATCAGCTTGGCGGAAAGACGATCAAGATCACGTATTCGGTCCGCAACGACGGGAAGATCGACATGCCGTATTTTATCGGCGGCCATCCGGGCTTCAACTGCCCGCTGTTTCCGGGCGAAAGCTATGACGATTATTACCTGAAGTTCGAGAAGACGGAGAACTGCTCTGTCCCGAGGCCCATCACCGAAACGGGGCTGATCGACAGCGAGGACAGGACGGCCTTCCTGGACGGTACGGATACGCTGCCGCTCTCCCACGATCTCTTTAAAGAAGATGCGGTGATCCTGGACAGGCTTCAGTCGAGAGAGGTGAGCCTGCTGTCGAAGAACAGCGGCAGAGGCGTAAAGCTCAGCTTCGAGGATTTTCCGTATCTGATCCTGTGGTCGACGAATAACAACGGCCCGTTTATCGCGCTGGAGCCCTGGTCGGGACTTTCCACCTGCGAGAACGAAAGCGACGTGTTCGAAGAAAAGCAGGGCGTGAGCATCGTAAAGCCCGGAGAAACCCGGAGCCGTTCCTTTGAAATTGAAATAATCTGAAATTCCTGAGATACATCCTTTGACAGACCGTCCGGAACCCCCTTCCCGGACGGTTTTTTGCATGTCTGAATTAAGCCTGTTTCGTCGTTGATCCAGGCTCAGACGGATACAGGCAGATAATCGGACATATAAAAAAGCCCTCGTCGGGGGAAGACGAGGGCTTTAACAGGTTTAGGGAATTCTTTTGATCGGCCGGATGCCCGGCTCCTTTATACGCCGGAGCTTCGGCCGTTTGTTTTTGTTATTCCTGATCGAAGGTCTCCGAGACCTTTTCCAGCAGCTCCCGGATAGGCAGGTGCTGGGGACAGGCGGTTTCGCAGCGTCCGCATTTGATGCAGTCCTTCGCCGCGCCGTGACCGTCGGTGAGCGCTGCTTTATAGTAGCTTTTCTCTCTCGAGCCCAGCCCGTACATCGCCGCGCCGTTTGCCGCACGGAACAGCTCCGGTATAATGATTTTCTTCGGACAGTCGTCGACGCAGTAGCGGCAGGCTGTGCATCCGATCGTCGGCTTTGACAGCATGACCCGGGTAATTTCGTCGATGGTCCGGCGTTCCGAGTCGCTGAGGGGCTTGAAGTCAGCCATCTCGTCGAGATTCTCCTTCATCTGCTCGTCAGAGCTCATTCCGCTCAGGATCACCATCATCCCGTCCAGATCTCTCGCAAAGCGCAGAGCAAGGCCCGCGGCGTTCGATTCGCTGTCGCTGTCGTCGAGGAGCTGCTGTGCTTCCGGCGGCAGGTTCGCAAGCGTTCCGCCCTTTACAGGTTCCATCACGTTCACTGCAACGCCATGCTTTCTGCACACCTCGTAATTGCGTCTCGCCTGAACCACCGGATTTTCCCAGTCCAGGTAGTTAAGCTGCAGCTGTACGAATTCGACCTCCGGATGTTCCGTCAGGATCTGATCCAGCAGCTCCGCATCGTCGTGATAGCTGAAGCCGAAGTGGCGGATCTTTCCTTCTGCCTTCATACGCTGAGCCCAGTCCCAGCAGCCATACTGATTGTAGACAGGGTACCATTTCTTTTCGATGCTGTGGAGCAGATAAAAGTCGAAATAACCTGCGCCGGTCCGTTCGAGCTGTTCGTCAAAGATTGCCTGAACGTCCTCCTGCTTCTTCAGCGACCATGCCGGAAGCTTGTCCGCCAGCAGGAAGGATTCTCTGTCATAGCGGTCGACGAGCGCTTTTTTGACGGCTCGTTCCGACTGTCCCTGATGATAAGGGTAGGCAGTATCGAAATAGGTGAAGCCTCTGTCCATATAGGCGTCTACCATACGGCACACCTGGGGGATATCGATCTTTTCGGTGTCTCCGTCGATAACCGGAAGACGCATCAGGCCGAAGCCGAAATGGGGGATCGTGTTAAGGTCTGTGATCTGCATATTTTCCTCTTAATAGTATTTAATAGTCTCTATTTCCGTAATTGCTGTTTCTGTATTTATTCTAAAGGTTAATGTTGACTTTAAGGCAAGGGGTATTTTGAAATTATTTATCATCGCTTCCAATCAGAATCATTCATCACAGTATTGAGAAGGGATCTGAAGCGACAAACGGGCGCTTTCAGTGAGCGCCCGCAGTTTGAAGCTCTTCAGTTGTGGATTCTGCCGATTAACGGTAGGCTTTTTCGAAGATTTCCAGATAATCCGCGTCGGACAGCGGAAGCGGGTCCGCGAGTCTTCCCGCTCCGAACAGCACCTTAACGGGCATATTAAAATCAAAGTTGTACATTTCTAACCTCCTGAGATCGCATGCCGCAGAACGTTTCTATCTTCTTCGCACAAACCTATCTTACAGGGATTTAATGCTTCGGTCAGCGCTGTTTCTTAAGGAAATAACTGTCGAAACTTAAGGTGCGGGATATAATAAAGGAAAAGCGGCTGTATGCACGTTAAGGAACTGAAAAGGAAAAACGGATGAACGAAGATCTTGAAAAATCACTGGAGAAGCTCAGCGGAGAATTCGACAGTCTCGATCTGACATTTCATGAATTCAGGGAAAACGGAATCGATTATAGAAAAAGTTTTTTCCCGGGTGCCAGGGACGAGGATATCATCGTCTGCGTATACCGGGGAACGGATATCCACGAACCCTTTCACCGTCAGGATTTTTTCTTTTTTAATTATGGATATCGGGGAGATTACGCAGCGCTCAGCGAGAATTCAGACAATCTGATTCAGATTCGCGAGAACGAATGCTACATCGGCCAGCCCTTCAGCGGCTACGCGCTCAGGTCCGAGTCCGGAACAGAATCGACGATCGCTGGCGTGCTCATCCGGAAGGACACGTTTTTCCGGGAGTTTATGAAGACCTTCTCCTCCGACAGCTCGCTGTTCCGTTTCTATCTGGATCCGCAGAAGGATCGTTTCTCCGATGCGTTCCTCCACCTTTCCTTCGGACAGGACCGGCAGCTCCGGACGCTGCTGGAGATGATGATTATCGAATACGCAAACCGCGGAGAGGATACCCAGAATATCCTGCTGCCGATGGCTCAGACGCTGTTTACCCTCGTCTCGAGAGAATTTAAAAAAGAGAGGCCGCAGATCGATTCGGATACGCCCGTAAGCCGGATTCTCGAATATATCGCAGATCACTCGGATACGGTCACCCTCAAGGAGATCGCGGAACGTTTTTCGTATCATCCGAATTACGTATCGTCGATGCTGCACAAGGAAACGGGAAAGAAGTTCTCGGAGATCGTTCTCGAGAAGCGGATGGAGCGTGCGGAGGTTCTGCTGGGCGGGACCACGCTTGCCATCGAGGAGATTGCGGCGATGCTTGGCTACGGGAGCACGAGCAATTTCTACAAGGCCTTCAGAAGCCGGTATCATATGTCCCCGAACAGGTATCGTGAAGGCGGAAGGTCCGGGAATAAAGATCTGTCTCAATAGCTGTGATTTGTCCATGAAGAAATCTGCGGCATGAAAAAAGGACGCTCCCGCGTCCTTTGATTCGTTTAAGTCTTTACATCGGCTTATTCTTCAGCTTTTTCGTCCGCTTTCGTTTCGGATTTCACGTCGGCTTTCTTGTCAGACTTCGCCGCGGCTTTTTCTGCCGGTTCTTTCGTAAATTCTTCAAATGTCAAATCGAGCAGCGCCTTCAGCTCCTCGGGCGTTCCTGCGAAGGGAACTGTTTCCAGATCCTTATCCGTCGTTATCTCATATACGATAATTGTGCCGTCGACGGCTTCCGTCAGATTGTCGAGACCTGTGACTTCAAGCGCTCTGCCGTTTCCGAGGTCCCGCCAGATCACGTTCTTGACATCACTTCTCTTAATTTTATAATCAGTGCCCAGACTGCTGCAGATCCTGCGGATCTTTCGCCCCGGTGCGTACGATTCTGCGATAAATCTTCCCATAAAATCCCCCCTGACTGTCAATCATAAATAACCGGATCGGACCGTTGTCCGTCTAACTGCATTGTAGCAGAACGGGAACGTTTCTAAGTGGAATAAAAAGGCGGCCTGCAGTCAATATTTACCGGAGTCTTCCGTTTATCAGCTCCGGGGGATCAGGCTTCCTCCCCGAACACATGCTCGCGCATGCGCAGAGCCGTCGGAGTCACGGCAAGTCCGCCGTTGGAGGTTTCCCGCAGCGCTTCCGGCATCATCCGGCCTACGGAGACCGCGGCTTCAAGAACCTCGTCGAAGGGGATTTTCGATTCGATTCTCGCCAGCGCCATATCCGCCGCGGCCAGCGCCTGGACCGCGCCCATCGCGTTGCGCTTCGCGCACGGGATCTCGACGAGCCCCGCCACCGGGTCACAGACCAGGCCCATTACGCTCTTCAGCGCGATGGCAGCCGCGTCGAAGGACTGCTTCGGTGAGCCGCCGGCCATCGCGACGATACCGCCTGCAGCCATAGCCGAGGCGGAGCCGCATTCTGCCTGACATCCGCCCTCTGAACCCGCGAACGTCGCATTGGAGCCGATGACGAGGCCCACGGCCGAAGCTGCCAGCAGTCCGTCAAGCATCGCCTCCTCATCGAGTCCGAGCCGCTCCCGGGCTGCTTCAAGAGCTGCCGGAACGATTCCGCAGGAGCCCGCGGTCGGGCAGGCGGCGATCCTGCCCATCGCGCTGTTCACTTCCGCTGCCGACAGAGCGCCCGCCATCGCGGTCAGGGCTGTCTCTCCGGAGAGCGTTTTTCCGGTTTTCAGGTAGCGTTCGAGACGTTCCGCATCGCCTCCGGTAAGCCCGGAGACCGAGTAAACAGGCCGCTTTCTGGCCTCGCTGATGCTGCTGCCCATGACGTCAAGGCGTCTGTGCATTTTATCCCGTACTTCCTCAGGCGACATTCCCGAGCGTTCGCATTCGCTGCGGACAGCGTACTCGGACAGCGGGATACGGTTCTGATAGCATAGCTCGATAATATCAGCGGCGCTGTTCGCTGCTGGGTATGAATTGTCGTTCATTTCGTTTCCTCCGGATTAAACAGGATTACCCGGCCGATTCCCGGCAGCTTCCGTATTTCGTCGGCTGTCTTCCGGCTTACCGGAGAGTCGGTTTCGAAGCACATGCAGGCGGAACGTCCGCGGCTGCTTCTCTGCAGGACCATGGAGCCGATATTCACGCCGTTTTCGTAGATGATTGACGAGACACGAGAGAGCGCGCCCGGCTTGTCTTCATGAAACGTGATAAGCGCCGGCGTTTCGCAGCTCAGAGATATCGGGTATCCGTCGAGCGCGCTGATCCGGATCATTCCTCCTCCGATAGAGGAGCCTGTGATAGTCGTCTCCCGGCCGTCTTCAGTCTTCAGACGGAATCGAACCGTGTTCGGGTGAGCGTCCGGGATGTCTTTTTTGATAAAGCGCAGCCTGAGACCGCGTTTTTCCGCCGTCTCGAGGGCGTCCTTGAGACTTTCGTCCCCGGGATCCATGCCCAGCAGACCGGCGGCAAGGGCTTTGTCCGTTCCGTGTCCCTTATAGGTCCGGGCGAAAGAGCCTGAAAGCTCGCAGTCCGCTTCGACCAGCTTTCCGTCCGCGATGATTCCGGCAGCCTTGCCGAGGCGGGCGGCGCCGGCCGTATGTGAAGACGACGGCCCGATCATGACGGGACCTGTAACGTCAAAAATTCCAGTTTCCATATTGTCTCCGTTTCGTATGCTCATCGATACAGTGTCGAGGATCACAGATGCCGTTTTAAGCGTCTGCTTCGACCGGCTTCATCATAACATGCCGGTATCGGACTTCGGGTTTAAAGATTGTGATATCTGTATTGATTTTCCTGAGGGTTAAGATAAAATTAAGGAAAGGGAAAAATTCTGCGTGAAGTTCTGTTTCCGGTGACACCTGAAATGATGCGCAGACACAAAATTTACATAAAAAACTCGTTTCGTTACGCTTTCTTTATAATATAATAAAACAAAGTACAGTAAATTATAAAAATACGAAGTTAAGTATGACAACTCAATACAAAAGCACGACAAAAAGTACGATGCCCGTCAGAAATTCCGACATTATAAAAATTGAGCTTTGTGTCGGCAGTACCGCCGCAGAGGGCTTTCGAACAATTTCTTAACCGAAACTGTGGTATAATTTCTCTAATGTAATCCGGAATTCTTAAAGGGGAAGAAGATGAAATATAAACTGAATATCGCGATCATCTGCTTCCTTGTATTATTGATCCTGCCGGGACCGGCCGTTCTGGCGGACGATGTCACAAGCGGACAGGGAACTCAGATTTCGCTCGATATCGTCTGGCAGGGGGATCAGACTCAGGATCGTCCGGAGTGGATCGAGGTTGAGCTGTATCGTTCTGTAAACGGGAAAGACGAAACGGTTGAGACCAGAAAAATATCCGCAGATCAGCTGAAAAAGGGCACGGACAATACATGGACGGTTCTGTTCAGCGGACTTTCGGGACAGTCCTGGGAATACGCCTTCAAAGTCGACGGAGCGTCCGATATCACGGATCTGTACGCATATTCGTTTGCTGAAACCGGCGCGGGAACAGACACCCGGGTTTTCACGTATACCCACGGAACGGGCAGTACCGATATGACTGTCACGATTAACTGGGAGGATAACAACAACCAGGGGAATACCCGGCCGGATCAATATGAGATAAGCCTGTTCAGCCCGTCGGATACCAGCGGTACGCCGGAACGAACGGTTACCCTTTCAGCTCAGAATGCGGTATCAGGCAATTCGAATCAGTGGACGGCGACCATTACCGGTCTTAAAGAAGATCCGTCAAGCTATGCAGTTTCTCCGACGAGTCAGCCGGATAATTACCGGAGCACCGTCGTACGGGGGACAAATCAGAATCAGTACAATATGACCAATACCCTCGTAATCACGGCTACGGCAGGTGATTCGACACAGCAGAATGCGGCGGCAGCCGTCACAAGCGCGGTCAACTCGCTAAGCTACATACCGGCGCTGGACAGCGGCGTGCTCAGAAGCAGCTGGCTTAATGTTCTGCTGCTGGCACTGCTGGGCGGGATATGCTGGCTCAGCATTCAGCGTCACAGAATGATGGTCAGACGGGCGAAGCAGAGAAAAAAACGCAGATAAAACGACGCGGATAAACAATACGAACTCACGGAGGGAGATTCATGGCCAGAGACGGAATGATTCAGGTCAGAGTAGACACCAGACTAAAACAGCAGGCGGAGGATCTGTTCAACGATCTCGGCCTGGATACAGCCAGCGCGATCCGGCTCTTTCTTAAACAGGCCGTGATGTATCAGGGCATTCCGTTTCCGATCGTACGTCAGAAACCGCAGACTTCTCAGATGCCGGCGGCATCGTTCCAGGAAGCTGCAGAGACGAATACGAATGACCGCGAACCGGATTTCGGGGAAACTGATGCGATTATCAACGATATGGATATCGATCTGTAGTTTAACAAAAAAATAAAAACCGGCATTTAATCAAATGCCGGCCTTACAGGCATAACTGCTCTAACCGCAGCTGTGCTTTTTTATTTGCCGAAATATTTTCGGATCTCCTGCATGCGCAGGCTGTTAACGGAAGGATTTCTGGTAGATATCGATCACAAATGCTGGTATTACAAGACGGCGATCGAGGCGGGAACCGAATCGATTCATTCACCAAACTGGGAAGAAGAGCAGTTTTCCTGCGAAACGTACGAAAATCCTGCTGAACAGCCTGATCAGACAGCTGATGTCGAACTTACAATTTAGCTAAAAACGTCGGATTCCAACTTTTTGAGAAAAATCAGCGTAAACTATTGCACATTTGCCGGGAAGATGCTATATTATAAGTAACTTAAGAACAGGAGAAATCCTGAAACGGCAGATGTTCTCTCCGGGGTTCGATAAGCATCACAGATGCAGAGAGTACAGAGAGACGGGCAGACAGATCATGGTACGAGAGATCCGGAAAATCCGGAACCGGTCATCCGAATCTGAACAGTTGAGCAGGGAAGCAACCAGATCCTCAAAACGAGTCTGGACAGTAAGCGGCGACAGGTATGGCCGTCGTTAATGAAGAATCCGGAAATGGAAGTTTAAGTTAAGCCGGAAGAAGTTTCCCGACAGGTTCCTCATATCAGGTTGGATATGTTTTCGCAAATTGGAGTCTCTGAAGCAATCAGGCTTAGGAGTCAAACTCGATGGCTGGTGCACCGTGCCCAGCATAATCGGCAACTTGCAGGAACTGAATCCTGTCATTCAAATGTCTGTTTGAAAAAAACGCTGCTGCTGTTGGAATTTCAAGCTCATCATAGAAGTCTCTTCAGCACCAATTCTTTAAGAAACGGTGACTGTTAAGGGAAAAGAATCAGCTTATAAATCGCAGATTGAAAGACCGACGGAATGAGAGATCACAGCAGGTGCTCTGGTCGTAAATCAAATTTCAGGGAATCAAATGTTGTAAGTGCCGTTTGCAGCGGCAAAACTCACTAAAGGAGGAACAACATGCTGCAGCCGGAAATGTTTTAACGTCGCCCTAGATGGAAATCGAAGGGCGACGTTATTTTTTTGCGTGATATTATAATATATAAATAAACCAACGAGAAAAGGGGACGTAATATGGAAAACAGAATTGCGATTATCGGAATCATCGTCGAAAATCCGGATTCGGTCAAGCGTCTGAACGAGCTGCTGCACGAATATTCGGATTATGTGATCGGACGTATGGGAATCCCGTACCGCGAACGCAGCATCAATATTATCAGCATTGCGATTGAAGCGCCGCAGGACGCGATAAGCGCGCTTACCGGAAAGATCGGGAGACTGCCGGGGATCTCGACAAAGACGGCGTACGCCGGATACCAGCCGGAAGAAGACTGATACACAAAGGCGTTTTCGTTAAGGTTTAGTAAAGGGTGGGGAGAATATAATCGAAACGAATTTGGAGAAACAGCATCCGAATTCGAAGGGAGTCATTCAATGGATAATTTATTTATGCGTCATTCTGTCCGCCGCTTTAAAAATACGGAAGTCGAACCTGAAAAAATAGAAAAGCTTGTCAAGGCCGGAATGGCGGCTCCGACAGCAGGCAACCAGCAGGAGTCCAGATTTATTGTCGTAACCGACCGGGATCTGCTTGAAAAGCTTTCGAAATGCTCCCCGTATGCAGGCTGCGCGGCGAAAGCGCCCCTTGCGATCGTTCCGGTAGCAGATCTGAACGGCGCGAAATTTCCGGAGTTCTGGCAGCAGGATCTTGCGGCGGCGATGGAAAATATCCTTGTCGAAGCGGTAAGTCTCGATCTCGGCGGAGTCTGGCTCGGAGCGGCGCCGCTTGAAGAACGGACTGATTATCTGACCGAAATGTTCGGGCTGCCGGAAAATATCAAGCCCTTCGCGATTGCCGTCATCGGCTATCCGGAAAAACCGCCCATCGCAGACGGACGTATCTACGATATGGGACGTATTTTTTATAACGGATACGGAGACCCGGCGTAATTAGCGCAGTAACAGAACCGTATTGTTCAGGCACATCCGTTCACTGTGAATGCTTCCCCGTGTTATACTTTCATATGTAATCTGAAATGCGGAAAGCGACAATACAGATGGAAGACAGACAGAAGCTCAAACGGCTGGCGGATGTAGCCGAAGCATATTATCATCAAAATAAAAAACAGAGCGAGATCGCGAAGGAGCTCGGCGTTTCTCGTCCCTTTGTGAGCAGGCTTCTTGCTGAAGCACGGGAGCTGGGCGTCGTCGAGATAGTGATCCACAATCCGGAAGAACAAATGGAAGAGCTTCTCGGAAGACTCGGCGAAGGGACCTCCCTGACGGGTGGAATCCTGGTCCGGGACGGAGACAGCGACAGCCGGACAAACCGGATGCTTGCACAGGCCGCGGCTGAGCTTATCGGTCAGCTGGGGACAAAACGTCTGGGGATCGGGTTCGGTCACTTTATCGGTGAGATGGCGGAGATGTTCGAACAGAACGGACCTGTCGACAGTCCGGTCCGGACCGTGTGTCCGCTGATCGGAAACGCACCGTTTCCCCTGAGAAACTATCAGTCCAATGAGAATGTCCGGATTTTTGCCGAAGGTCTCAAGGCAGAACCGTATTTTATGCATCTGCCGGCGCTGTCTGAAAGTATCGAGGAAAAGCAGCTGCTGTGCTCGACCGGGCTGTACAGGCAGGCTCAGAACGAATGGAGCATGACGGATACGCTGCTCATCAATGTCGGCAATTATCCGTCTACACCGGATCTCGCCTCGGTTGCGCGTTACGGGGATATGCTTCACCGCGAACGTGCCTGCGGACGGCTGCTGTCGTATTTCTATAACGAGGACGGCCGCATCATTCAGTCGGATCGCGATTTCGCGATTCAGATTCCGCTGGATGAGCTGATGCGCGTGCCGAACCGGATCGCCGTCTGTTCCGCAAATACGGGCGTCAGGACGCTGCGTGGAGCGCTGCGGACAGGTGTGCTGACGCATCTCGTCGCAGACGAGAGCCTCGCACAAGCTGTGCTTGAGGAAGTCCGGCCTCAGACAAATTAAAGACTCGAATATAACGTCTCTGCGGAGGCGTTTTTTTATTGCTTTTTTATCATGCGGACGCACTGCCGTGCCCGGAGATTTTATGAAATCGATATCTTGGCTAAAGCGGCTCAGCTTATATAATGAAATTACAAAGGTAATCGTTAATGGAACTAAGTTACATATGTTACTGAAAGGGGGAGCAGTATGGGGCTGGATCAAACCGATATCAAACGAATGATCAGCTGTGCGGCGGACCGTATGGCGGAAAAGACCGGCTATCTCGGAGATATCGATTCCCATTTCGGGGACGGCGATCACGGTCTGACCATCGGCAGAATCGCAGCGCTGATGAAGGAACGGGCTGCAGCCTGGGATGAAGGGGATATCGCAGGTTTTCTGGACGATCTCGGAACCGGAATCATGGAGATTCGGGGAGGATCAGCCGGTCCGCTGTACGGAACGATGGTCGCCGGGCTCGGGGCTGATCTCGGAGAGAATGAGACCGATCTGGATACGGAAGCAGTCAGGCGGATGTTCTCAGGCTGTCTGAGCGAGATGAAGGATCTGACGACGGCCAGGGTCGGCGACAAGACGATGATGGACGCGCTGATCCCGGCAGTCGAAGCCGCCCGGACCGCTCAGGGGGGAGCCGGGCAGATATTCGAAGCGGCAGCCGAGGCCGCGGAGGCGGGCGCGGAATCCACGAAGAATTTTGTCTCGAAATTCGGCCGGGCGAGAAATTACGGCGACAGGACCATCGGCACGCCGGATGCGGGAGCGGTTTCGACCGCGCTGTTTTTCCGCGGCCTGTCCGACGGCGCTCGTTCTGCTAAATAACGAAACAGTCATTTTAACAGTAATACAGACGGTTAAGTCCGTTAAGATCTGAAGATCAAAGGAGAATCCATATGAAGATGAAAAAGTTTATCAACGCTCCTGAAAACCTGACTGACGAGCTGCTCGATGGTCTTGCTCTCGCTCATTCCGATCTGATCGAACGCGGCGATGAGAATATGATCATCAATAAAAAGCTTGCAGATGCGGACAGGGTTACGATTGTCACCCAGGGTGGAGCGGGTCATGAGCCGGCCATTTCCGGGTTTGTCGGCGACGGGATGGTCGATATCTCCGTTGTCGGCGACATTTTCGCTGCGCCGGGACCTCAGGCCTGTCTCGATGCGATTAAGCTGGCGGACAAGGGCAGGGGAGTACTGTATATCGTATTGAATCATGCCGGTGATATGCTTACGGGAAACCTGACGATGAAGCAGGTCAAAAAGCAGGGACTCGATGTGATCAAGGTTGTCACCCAGGAGGACATTGCCAACGCCTCGCGCTCCAATGCGGAGGACCGCAGAGGGCTCGTCGGCTGTATTCCGACATACAAGATCGCGGGCGCGGCGGCTGCAGAAGGAAAGAGCCTCGAAGAGGTAGCGGAAATCGCCCGGCGCTTTGCGGATAATATGGCGACGCTGGCTGTTGCGGTCCGCGGCGCGACCCATCCGTCGACAGGCGCGCTGCTGTCGGATCTCGGTGAAGACGAAATGGAAATCGGGATGGGCCAGCACGGCGAAGAAGGCGGCGGCCGTCAGCCGCTGAAGACTGCGGATGAAACCGCGGAGATCATGGTCAAGGCGCTGGTCAACGATATCGGAATCAAGCCGGGTGAAAAGGTCATGCTCATCATCAACGGCTCCGGAGCGACTACGCTCATGGAACAGCTGCTTGTATATCGGGCCGCGGTGAGGATCCTGAAGGAAATGGACATCGAAGTTGTCGCGAATTATGTCGGTGAGCTTCTGACGGTTCAGGAAACGGCAGGATTTCAGATGTTTCTCGCGAGAATGGACGATGAGCTGCTTCGGCTGTGGGATGCTCCCTGTGAAACGCCGTATATGAAAAAGTGAGGACAAGCCATGGCGGATAATAAGGGCGTTCACGATTTTCATGTGAACACGAAGGAAGCGGCTCAGGGTTTCTATGTCAAGGGTGCGGCGCATCTGGACTGGGGAATGCAGAGACGGCTCGGACACATGTTTCAGCCTAAGTCGGGAAATACGGTGATGCTGGCTTTCGATCACGGCTACATCATGGGACCTACGACGTGGCTTGAACGGATCGATCTCGTGATCCCGCCGCTGATGCCCTATGTCGATGTGCTGATGGGAACGCCGTCCATCTTCCGGGCGGACATCCCGCCGGAAGAAAGACCGGGACTGTGTCTGCGTATCACCTATGATTCCACGGTCCTGAACGACGATCTGAGCTGCGGCGGAGGGATCGCCTGCGATATCGAAAGTGCGATCAGGATGGATGCGGACTGCATGGCCGTCCAGTGCTTTATCGGTGCGCCGGGAGAATCCCGTTCTCTTGAGCTGCTGGCAAGAACGGCCAATGTCGGTCTCAAATACGGGATCCCGACGCTGGGCGTTACTGCGGTGGGGAAGGACATGGTCCACGACGAAAAATACTTCCTGCTGGCGACCCGGGTGCTGGCGGAAAACGGCGCGAATATCGTCAAGAGCTACTACTGCGACGGCTTCGAACGGGTAGTGTCCGCCTGTCCGGTCCCCATCGTGATAGCGGGAGGAAAGAAGCTGCCCGAGCTCGATGCGCTGGAGATGGCGTACCGCGCGATCAACGACGGAGCGCATGGCGTAGACATGGGACGGAACATCTTCCAGTCCGACTGTCCGGCAGGAATGGCTCAGGCGATCGGAAAGGTTGTTCATGACGGCTATACAGCCGCGCAGGCCTATGAGGTTTACGAGGAAGTCAGGAATCGCTGATTTGATGACCGTCAGTGTGAGTAGATAAGCAGTTTTACAATTCATAAGGAGACGAAGATGTCCGCGGAATATATGCATATCGGAATCCCGATCACAAACAAAAAGCCCGGAATGGTCTATAACGAAGACGCGAAGTTCTGGTGCAGCAATCCGGACGATTATGACTACAAGATCGAGTATCTGGCCTTCGAAGACGGGACGCCGTTCCCGGAAGAAATCTATCGTGAAATGCACGCAGCCTTCAAGGTGGACGATCTTCAAAAGTACATCGACGATGCGGACCGCATGATCTGCGGGCCGATGCCGGCGGGAGACAATGCGGAAATCGCGTTCGTCCGCAAGGACGGGGCGATTATCGAGCTGTATCACGAAATTTAGACTGCAGTCTAGAATACAGCATGGACAAAAGAGATTTATAGCATCAGAAGACCCGGTGATCGGGTCTTTTTTTCTTGAGAGGCATATTTGGTTTATACGATTTCAAAATCACCGGTTAAATATTCAAAAATACCTTATAATATTTTTATACAGGATCATTATCTGGTTATGCTGTGAAGGAGGGCAGGATGGATATTACGCAGCTGGAGTATTTAAAGGTGATAGCGGAGACGGGCTCGCTCACGAGAGCCGGAGAACGGCTTCATATATCGCAGCCTGCCATGAGTATCATGCTCAAAAAAATTGAAGAAGAGCTGGGAACGGAGCTTTTTGACCGGGGACCCAACAGGATCAAGCTCAATGCTGCAGGTGAAGCGGCTTTAATTTATATCAATAACATATTATGGAATGTGGAACAGATGAAAAAGGAGCTGCGGGCCCAGGCCATGCAGGAACAGACATTAGCTCTGTTGTTCTGCGATCACGGAATACAATGGTACTGCATTCCAAGGTTTCCTGCGGCTCACCCCGAAATAAAAGTCACATCGTTTTTATATCAGAATGAAGATGAAGTCAAACTGCTTGAACACAGGACCTGTGATATCCTGATATCGCCGGGGAAGATAAAGGATGAAAATGTCATTTCTATCCCGTTTTTGAAAGACCGTGTTTTTCTATCTGTTCCTGAGAACAGTCGGTATGCGGAACTTGAGTCGATTTCCATCAGAGATATAGACGAGCAGTCGTTTCTCGTTCCTGATTTCGGGGGCTATCTGGTGCAGCAGCTGGAAAATATTATCAGAACGAAGAATCCGAAGATTAAAATGATCAAAAGCGACTGGATCATCACGCAGCAGCTCATTCAAACGACCGATATGCTCTCTACCTCTTCGGTTATCGCAATTGAAGCCGGTTTGCGGAACGACGGTCCAAACAGAGTATTGGTTCCGTTATCTGATCCGGAGCTGAAGGTCACATACCATATCAATTATCTTCGAGGGAGCAAGAGAAAAGCGGAAAAGTTTCGCTCCTGGGCAAAAACGGTTGTAGAACAGCATAAACAAAACGAACAATGACTGGATATAAATGACAAAGGGCTTCCGCAGGTAAAATGCGAAAGCCCTTTGTCAATCAGAATTACAGTTCCATATTGAATTTATTCCGGCAGATAGCTTTCGTCGTTCATCATATCCACCGCGGACTGGATGCCCTGGCGTACAGCGTCCAGCTGAGCAGTTGAGACAAAAGCCGCGATCTGGTCCGCGAGCTTTGTCAGCTGCGCTTCCGGCAGATTGAGCTCCTGCAGAGACTGAGCGAGCGCATTCTGTTCGGCCGTAAATTCCGGGGTAGGCCGAACCGTGATTTCCGGCGCCAGCTTCACGAGTTTTTCTTCTTTGTCCTTCGGGATCTGCATTTTCTCTCCTTTGTAAGCATCTGGTAATTCATTGTCTGTTAAGAAGTCGGATTGTTTAAATGATTCTCTATATCGATTATTTAAGAATGTACCCAGAGAAGAGGGGAATCGTTCAGTCTGGAAAAAACTGGATTGAAGCGCATGATCAGTCCGATCCTGCAGGATATGTACCAGATGTTTCATTTATATTGTCTTTGACTTATACTGTCTTTAAACTGGTCGGTAATGAATCCATGAGATAGGGCAGCGGTTCGTCTTTAAACAGTTAAACTAAAAAAATGCTGAAAAAGTCTTGCATTCTGCTTTAAACCTGATACAATAACGATGTCAGCAAAATATTGATGGTTTGTAACTGAGATCGATCAGGCAAGACCGCGCTTCCACCGTATCCTCCGAGAGGGTTTTTACGTGAGAGAGCAGCGGGGCTTGCTTTTTTTTTACGCTGACCGAGTTTTTAGCTTCTGGAAAGGGCAACAATGAAAATTAAAAAGATTCTTAATAATAATCTCGTTATTGCATCTGACCGGGACAATGAAGAAGTCGTTGTCTGGAGCAAGGGACTAGGTTTCAGAAAGAAAAAGGGAGACTTTTTTCAGAAAGAAGAAGCGGAAAAAATCTTCGTACTGCAGGACGAAGATGTCAAAGACCAGTACAGCCAGCTTATGGAGGATGCTGATCCACGAAGTGTAGAAATTGCTGAAGCGATCATTTCAAATGCCGCCGATGAACATCATATGCAGTTTAATGAAAGTGTTCACCTGGCGCTGACAGATCATATCAACAGCATTATTTCCAGGCTTGAAGAAGGCGTAAACCTGACGAATCAGCTGACAATGGAAATTTCCAAGCTGTACCCTGATGAGTTTAAGATCGGGATATATGGAAATGATCTGATTGAACAGAAGACAGGTTATAAACCTCTATACGATGAAGCCGCGTTTATCGCAATGCATCTCGTGAACGGTCAGTCAGACGGAACTGTTGATGAAGCGACAGTCAGAAAAACGGCTGAATTTATCAGTGACGTTACTTCTATGATCGAATCTTATTACGATATCGAGCTGGACGAGACTTCGTACTCATATTATCGATTTGTCATGCACCTGAAGTATCTGAGCAAACGCATTATGCAGGGGATGGTACCGCCGGACGATCCGGTTCTGTACGATCTTGTGACACGATCCTATCCTGAATCAATCAAGGGGATGGAAAAGATCGCGCACGTGATTAATCTTAAATATCACAAGGAAGTTTCAACAGAAGAAAAAGCCTACATTGCAATTTATGTAGCGAGGCTTCTCAAGGACTTTCAGGATAGTCAGACAAAAGTCTGAATGCAATTTTCTATTATTTGTAATTAAATATCGAGGCTTGTTACCGCAGAAGCGGGCAATACCTGGCATTACGAACGGCGGATATCCGGATCAGGACTTTATGTTCTGCTCTGATCTCCCGACGTTTGTGAGTCAGGTTTTTTTATTACTCAATTATTCTGTCAGATGCACTAATTCATATTAAAAGATTAACTATTAGAAGTCAACTAGAAGTCAATCCCAATGCGAGGATGGTGA
>CALMRA010000011.1 GCA_937872065.1 uncultured Eubacteriaceae bacterium
GCGAAGGAATTCGGCGTGACGAAGGCCTACGGCAGCGCCGACGAAATGATCGCGGACGATAATGTAGACATCGTGTATATCGCGACGCCTCACAGTCTTCATTATCAGATGATGAAAAAGGCGCTGCTGGCCGGGAAAAACGTCTTTTCGGAAAAATCCGTCACAGTGAACAGCCGTCAGCTGGAAGAATGCGTCGAAATCGCAGAGGAAAAAGGGCTGGTAATCTGCGACGGCGTCACGCTGCTGCACATGCCGCTGTACAAAAAGCTCAGAGAAATGATCGATGAGGGTGCCATCGGCGCCGTCAAGATGGTTCAGGTCAATTTCGGAAGCTGCAAGGAATACGACGTCAGCAGCCGTTTCTTCTCGAAGGAGCTTGCAGGAGGCGCTCTGCTGGATATCGGCGTTTATGCCGCAAGCTTCGCACGCTTTTTCATGGACAGCGCGCCCAACGTGATTCTGACCACCGCAAATTATTTTGAAACCGGCGTCGATGAAACCAGCGGAATCATCATGAAAAATCCGGACGATCAGATGGCTGTCATGGCTTTGACGATGCGTGCCAAGCAGCCCAAGCGCGGCGTCATTGCCGGAGAAAAAGGCTATATCGAAATCAACGATTATCCGAGAGCTGCAGAAGCCGTCATCATTTATACGGAAGACGGAAGACGCGAAACCGTCGAAGCCGGCGTCAGTGACGACGCGCTGTGCTACGAAGTCAGAGATATGCAGGATTATGTTCAAAACGGAACGGGCGGGAACAACCTGACCATTATCCGGGACGTTATGGCGGCGCTTACGTCCGTCAGAAACCAGTGGGGCATGAAGTACCCCTTTGAATAAATCAGAGAATCCCGGTTCGTTCCGAACCTCTCCATCTTATTTATAAGCGTTCATTAGAAAGCATTTTATAGAAGTATTTATTAAAACAGAAAATTTCGAAAAGAACCGGACCGTCTTCTCCCCCCTTGGCGGTATGCGGGTTCCATTTCCTCTTAAGCTGCGGCGTTCTATAATACCGCAGCTTTTATTATGTCTTTTTAGCTGGACGTATCTGATTTTTCACCTTTTAAGACAATTTTTTTCTATTGTGTTACAATGACGGTAAACAATTGATTGATATTGTCTGACAGGGGGGATTATGAAAAGCGTACCGATCAAATTTCAGACCGTCGAGTTCGATAAGCTTGAAGGGCAGGATTTGAAAACGTTATTCAGCAAAGTCAGGGAACGGGGGACCTTTCTGATCCAGAACGGAGATGAAGAGCTTTGCGTATTGATGGATCCCGAACAGTTTGAACTGCTGCAGAGTGTCATCGAAGAATATCAGCAGAATATCAGACGTTACGGGAAGGGCTTCGTCAGGGCGCCGTTCACATCGAAAAACGCGATGGAAGCGATGGGCGTACCGCGCGTGGAGATCGACGAGATCGATACGAGCCTCGAGGAACTGATGAAAGGCAAATAGCAGATAA
Source organism: uncultured Eubacteriaceae bacterium (assembly GCA_937872065.1). Lineage (GTDB taxonomy): Bacteria > Bacillota > Clostridia > Eubacteriales > Eubacteriaceae > UBA7485. Next base: position 1,476 of record CALMRA010000011.1, read on the forward strand.
ACGGGGAAACCCGTTTTTTTTATGCCAGGAATTTCCCGTTCTGAAGGGGCTCTCCGCCTGAAATCACGAAAAAAGCGCGTGAAAATTCACGGCTTATAAAAATTTGGTTAAAGTGATGCACACGCTCCCTGAAAAGGTTCCAAATGTAGAATTTGAGTACGTATGCTGATAAACTACAGTCATCGCAGCGATACAAATTAATAAACCGGGAGAAACAAACAAATGATGCAGAAAATTCAGAGATTCGGCGGAGCGATGTTCACGCCGGTTCTGCTCTTCGCTTTCGCAGGTGTCATTATCGGATTCGGTACGCTCTTCACCACCGAAGTCGTCATGGGACCGATAGCCGCGGAAGGAACCGTATGGACCAGATGCTGGAACGTCCTTCTCGACGGGGGCTGGACAGTCTTCAATCAGCTGCCGCTGCTCTTCTGCGTAGCCCTTCCGATAGGGCTCGCTAAGAAACAGAACGCACGCTGCTGTATGGAAGCCGTAGTCACGTACTTAACATTCAATTATTTCGTAGCAGCAATCTTAAAAGGATGGGGACCGGCTTTAGGCGTCGATTTTTCGGCGGAAGTCGGAGGCACCAGCGGCCTTGCGATGATCGCAGGCATCAAGACTCTCGATATGGGGATGATCGGCGCACTGATGATTTCAGGCGTTACGATCTACCTGCACAACCGCTTCTATGATGCGGAGCTGCCGGACTGGCTCGGAGTCTTCTCGGGTTCCACATTCGTATACATGATCAGCTTCTTCGTGATGCTGCCTATCGCAATCCTCGCGGTACTGATCTGGCCCAGAATCCAGATGGGCATCTACGCTTTCCAGGGATTTGTCCTGACTACCGGCGCCTTCGGCGTATGGATCTTCGTATTCCTCGAACGAATCCTGATTCCCTTCGGTCTGCACCATCTGCTGTACTCGCCTTTCTATTATGACAACATCGTCATCAACGGCGGTATCTACGCAGCCTGGGCAAAGGAACTGCCGACACTGGCTTCCTACACAGGCTCGCTCAGAGACGCGGCGCCGTGGGCAGCTTACACTGCAACCGGCTATTCGAAGATCTTCGGATGTCCCGGTATTGCGCTGGCCTTCTACTTCACTGCGAAGAAGGACAAGCGTAAAGAACTGCTGGCTCTGCTTATTCCGATCACACTGACCGCCATCCTGTGCGGTGTTACCGAACCGATCGAATTCACGTTCCTGTTTATCGCACCGATGCTCTTCGTCGTACATTCGCTTCTCGCGGCGACGCTGTCGATGTGCATGTATCTGGCCGGCATCGTCGGCGTCTACTCAGGCGGCATGATCGAAATGGCCTCGCTTAACTGGATTCCGCTGATGTCCACACACTGGCAGCAGTTCGTGCTTCAGTTCGGAATCGGCCTGTGCTTCACCGCCGTATGGTTCTTCGTTTTCCGCTTTATGATCCTGAAGTTCGACTTCAAGACACCGGGCCGCGAAGACGATGAAGAAGAAGTTAAATTCCACTCGAAGGCCGAATATCGCGACGCAAAGGGTATTCCGCAGTCTGTCGGTTCCGACGGAGCAGCCGTCGCTGAAATGCCGAAGGATAAGAATACTGTTCTCGCAATGAAGATCTGCGACGCACTGGGCGGACCTGAAAATATCGGAGACGTAACGAACTGCGCGACGAGACTCAGAGTAAACGTCAAGGACGAAAACCTCGTTCAGGAAGACAAATACTTTAAATCTATCGGCACTCACGGGATCTCGAAGAACGGCAAGGCGATGCAGGTTATCGTCGGACTGTCCGTCCCGAAGGTCTGCGAACGATTCAAAGAAGTTGTCGGTATCGAAGATACGGACGAATAATCAACTGAAGCATATCGGAAATTTGACTCGGCGTTATGCCGAAATTATCTGAATCAGGCTCATCAGTAAATATTCCAGACGCCTGCGGCGTCCGGTTTTCAAAAACAGACAATAAACAAGCTGCCCGGTAAAACCGGGATCAACGGAGGAAAGTTATGAATGACAAAAAGTATGCAGTAACTGTAGCAGGCGGCGGAAGCACCTTTACACCGGGTATCGCCCTGATGCTTCTCGAAGAAAGAGAACGTTTCCCGATCCGCAAAATCACGTTCTACGACAACGACGCGGAACGTCAGGAAACAGTCGCGAAGGCCTGCGAAATTTATCTGCATGAAAACGCGCCGGACATCGAATTCAACTATACGACGGATCCTGAAACAGCCTTCACCGATATCGACTTCGTTCTGGCTCATATCCGCGTCGGTAAATACGCGATGCGTGAACTCGACGAAAAGATTCCGCTTAAATACGGCGTCGTCGGTCAGGAAACCTGCGGTCCCGGAGGAATTGCCTACGGCATGCGTTCCATCGGCGGTGTAATCGAAATCCTCGACTACATGGAAAAATATTCCCCGAACGCCTGGATGCTCAACTATTCGAACCCGGCTGCCATCGTCGCCGAAGCGACCCGCCGTCTGCGTCCGGATTCCAAGATCCTGAACATCTGCGACATGCCTATCGATCTCGAAGAAAAGATGGCCAACATGGTCGGTCTCAAATCGAGAAAGGAAATGAACGTCGGCTACTACGGCCTGAACCATTTCGGATGGTGGTACAAGATTTACGACAAGGAAGGCAACGACCTGATGCCGGAAATCAAGAAGCATATGGCGTCCAACGGCTACGCGGATGCGCTTTCCGATACAAACCAGCACATCGACGAATCCTGGAAGCACACCTTCCAGAAAGCCAGAGACGTCTACGCTGTGGATCCGACCACAATTCCGAACACCTACCTGAAATATTACCTGTATCCGGACTACGTCGTTGAAGAATCGAATCCCGAATATACCCGCGCCAACGAAGTTATGGCCGGCCGTGAAAAACAGGTCTTCGGCGCCTGCCGCGACATCATCGCGAAGGGAACCGCGAAGGACTCCGGATTCGAAGCTGACGCGCACGCCACCTACATCGTGGACCTGGCCTGCGCGATCGCCGAAAACACGATGGAACGCTTCCTGCTTATCGTTCCGAACGAAGGAGCGGTTTACAACTTCGAACCGACCGCGATGGTCGAAATTCCCTGCATCGTCGGCAGCAACGGTTACGAAAAGATCTGCCAGGGCAGCATCCCGACCTTCCAGAAGGGTATGATGGAAGAACAGGTCGCCGTCGAAAAGCTCGTCGTCGAAGCCTGGATCGAAGGAAGCTACCAGAAGCTGTGGCAGGCGCTGACCCTTTCGAAGATGGTTCCGAGCGCAAAGATCGCGAAGCAGATTCTCGACGATCTGATCGTCGCCAACGAACACTTCTGGCCTACACTTAAATAATCCGTCCGGCAGCCTGCCCCTGAATCGGGCCGCCTCAGACGGCCCGGATCTTTACAATAGAATTCAATCCCTGCAGGCAGCCGGAACAGAAGGAATGAAATGACTAAAACCGAATCCAGACTCAACAGACTTTTCAATATCGTAAAAACAGTTCTGATGGTTTACCCGTTTATCACGCTGTTTTATCTGTGGACCACGGCCGGTCAGGCCGGAACGGGTCTGTCCGAATTCATGCAGGGCAACCCCATCATCACGATCACCTTTATCACCGCGATGCTCCAGCCCTTCGCAGCCTGGCTTCTGACCATCGTTCAGAGACGAATCGAATCCCTCGACTACGACGCGGCGCTTATATCGGTTCTGCTGATCTTCATCGCGGAAGCTCTGATGAAAAATATGATCGGTCTGGTCGGTTTAGGCGTTTTATTCTTCTATATGTATAAAAACATGCCGATTTCTCTGAAGACCTGCTTTAAAGAAGGTGACCGCAGGCTGGTTCTCAAGGATGCGACCGGCGCGGTCATTCTGATCGGTCTCGCGGCGATCTGCTTTTTCGCGATGACCCGGATCGGTGCATAACAGAAATCCTCCTCTAATTATAGAAACAAATAATATAGCAAAAGCTGAACCTGCAGCCCTGAAGTCCGGAGTTCCCCTCTCCGGACTTTTTTGCGTATTCGCATAATTCTCGCACATAACATATAATATGAAGCAGAACGGGGGAAAGCATGAGACTGGACGAAGCTTATAATAAGAACTGCGCACAGCTGAACGAGAACGACAAGCTTATATGGAGCTATCTGAGCGGCCATCGAAAGGAATGCTCGGAGCTTACGATCAACGAGCTTGCGGATCGATGCTGCGTTTCGCGGACTACGATTCTCCGGTTTTCGAAGCGGATGGGATTCAAAGGCTTTTCAGAGCTCAAGATGACGCTTCGTCAGGAGCTGGGAAGCAGCGCGAAATCGAGCGCGATTCATACGGCGGTCGGCGTTTACAACGATGTGATCAAACGGGTTCTCAGTCAGGACTGCAGTCCGATATTTCGTCTCTTCGATCAGTCGAAAAATATCTACGTCTACAGCACCGGCCGGATCCAGAGCGGCGCGGCGCACGAAATGTCCAGGGTTTTTCTCGAAGCTGGACTGCTGCTCGACGAGGTCAAGGGAGAATCCGAAAGCTGGACCATTCTCGATTCGCTTACGCCCGACGACTGCATGATTATGATCTCGTGCTCCGGGGAATCGGAGGAAGCCTGTGAATTTGCGAAGGCGCTCAATGTCCGGGGTGTTCCGACCATCTCGATGACGCTGCTGCGCGAGAACCGGCTTGCCTCTCTGAGCGACTACAGCCTGTACGGTTCCGCAGCCGAGATTCCCTTTGAATCACTGGGTATCAAGCATAATACGCTTACCGGCTTTTTTATTCTCGTCGAGATGCTGTATATGAAGTACCTCGCTTATAAGGAAGGAGAGACCCAGTGAACAT
>CALMRA010000012.1 GCA_937872065.1 uncultured Eubacteriaceae bacterium
CTCAGTACCGTTTCCAGTTCTTCAAGGAAGGCGAAGACGGCCGCCGCCGTCGCTTCGTCTATTCCGCGCAGCATCTCGGAAACCGGACTGAATACGTCGTCCGTAGCCGGGGCGATTTCAGCGAGGACCTCCTGGCCCTTCGGAGTTACCTTGAACAGGACTTCTCTGGAGTTTTCAGGCGATTTTTCCTTCGTGACGAGGCCCTTCAGGATAAGCTTGTTGGCGGTTTTCGCAGCTCCGCTTTTCGAGATGCCGAGATTTGCCGCAAGCTTCGTCAGATTGATAGGTTCGATATCGGCGATCAGAGAGAGCATATAGGATTCCGCATGGTAGAGCGGAACGCCGGCGCATGAGAGCGGTGAATTGACAATCAGGCTGTACAGTTCGGAACAGGATGAGAACCTGCGGAAAAGCTCCTTACGGTCTACCGGGGGAACTACCGCCGCCGGTTCTGCTTTTACTGGAGCGGTTTTCAGCGTCTTCTGTGGAGCCGGTGACTTTTTCAGCTCGGGCGCTTTTTCTTTTTTGTCCTTTTTCCGGATCTTTACATTGTTCTTCTTGTCTTTGGCATTGTCTTTTTTATGTTTTTTAGCCATTCCGTTTACCGTTTCCTTCCCGTCTTCTAAAATGACGGACTATTGTTAACGCGTTCCTCTTAAAAAAGATGTAATAGTTTACTATAGTTAAATTATAGCCTCTGGCTTAAATAATACAGTGTTAAAGTAATAACTGATGTGTTTTTCAATGGAAATTTTAAAACAGCGGGTTTTGGAAGCGCTCTTAAAGCGTTCCATCCGGATGGATACGCTATGTTATAATAAATAAGTATACTACGGCTAAATCTGTCCGTCTGCAGATTATGACTCGGACAGCGGAATACAGAATGAAATCTTAAAATGAAAGAAATAGTCTGTAAAACTGAAAACAAACATAAATATCGGATACTGATCCAGAAGGGTCTGCGCGAGGATCTTGGCAAGATGCCCGAAATTTTCGACGATCATGCGAAAATTGTCATCATTACGGACAAGAATGTCGGGAAGTACTATCTGGCATCGGTCAAAAAGCAGCTTCGCCATTACGGCGGAGAGGTTTATGCGATCGTCATCAAAGCGGGCGAAGCGTCGAAATGTTTATCTGAAGTTGAGGAGATATACTTCAGACTTCAGGAGCTCAATTTTACGCGCAAGGATCTGATCGTCGCCCTCGGCGGCGGCGTTGTCGGAGACCTCGCGGGCTTCGTCGCGGCCACCTATCTGCGGGGCGTAGAATTCGTCCAGATCCCCACCAGTCTGCTCGCTCAGGTCGATTCGTCGGTCGGAGGGAAGACAGGAGTCGACCTGGGCTACCAGAAAAACCTCGTCGGCGCGTTTTATCAGCCGAAGGCGGTGCTCATCGACCCCGGATTTCTTGAAACGCTGCCGGACGCCTGGCTTACCGACGGAATGGCGGAGGTTATCAAATACGGGTGCATCTCCTCCTCGAAGCTGTTCCTGCGTCTGATGTCCTTCCATTATCAGGAAGACCTGATGGACGATATGGAAGAGATCGTCGCCAAGTGCGTGACGATCAAACGCAACATCGTCGAGAGTGACGAGCACGAGCAGGGGATCCGCAGGATCCTGAATTTCGGCCATACCATCGGCCACGTTGTCGAATCCTATTTCGAATTCGACCGCTATTCCCACGGACAGGCGGTCGCGATCGGAATGTATCAGATCACGAACATGAGCGTCAGGGAGGGGATCACTCCGCCCGAAGCGCTGTCTAATCTGCAGCTTATTCTCGAAACCTACGGACTGCCGTGGCAGCTTCCCCAGATGGAGACGAAAAAGGTTCTCGAGATTCTCGCGAACGATAAGAAGAGTGAAGGCGATACCTTAAATATCTGCATTATGCCCAAGATCGGCCGTGCGGAAATTGTAAAAATACAGAAAGACCAGGCACTGGAACTATTTAAATGATTATTGAAATAAAACCTGAAGAGACGGGAGGCGAGATTCAGATCCCGCCTTCCAAGAGCATTTCCCATAGAGCCGTATTTGCGGCTTCTCTGGCTAACGGCACGAGCCGGATCACGAATATCATGCTGTCGGACGATATCAAAGCGACGATTGAAGCCGCCCGTTCGTTCGGAGCGGAGATTATCGCGGAACCGGAGGAAGACGGACTGTTTACTCTGATGATCACGGGAACACCCGAGCCGAGGACCCGCGACTGTCTCATCGACTGCGGGGAATCCGGATCGACGGTGCGCTTCCTGATTCCGCTGGCTGCGGTGGATGCCGACAACACGGTTATCACCGGCGGCGGAAGACTTCCGGAAAGACCTCTCGGACCCATCGTCAGGATCCTGAAGGAACAGGGCTTTTCGGTGGATCAGGGGGAGAAGGAGCTGCCGCTTATCATGAGCGGAGAGCTTAAATCCGGACGCTTCGAGCTTCCGGGAGACGTATCGAGCCAGTTTATCACGGGCCTGATGCTCGCGCTGCCGCTTCTTGAAGGCGATTCGGAAATCGTTCTGACCACGCCTCTCGAATCGAGACCCTACGTCGAGATCACGATCGATATTCTTGCAAAATTCGGGATCGAGATTCAGGAGAGATCTGACCGCGTTTATTTCATCGAAGGAAGCCAGGCTTACAAACCCAACAGTCTTGAGGTTGAAGGAGATTTCTCACAGGCAGCCTTCTGGCTCGTCAACGGGACCATCAACAAAGAAACTGTATGCCTGGGTCTTCCTGAGCATTCCGTTCAGGGCGACTATGCGGTGATCGATATTTTAAGACGCACCGACGCCAGTATCGAATGGGATCCGAAACGCAGAGCCTGGATCGCGACGCCGGAACCGACGAGAAGCTTTCGACTTGACGCGGCGGACATCCCGGACCTCGTTCCGGTTCTGTCGGTTGCGGCCGCGCTGTCGCCAGGCAAGACGGAGATCCACAATGCGGCGCGTCTGCGCAGGAAGGAATCCGACAGGCTCGAATCGGTCCGCCAGATGCTCGCCGCTTTCGGCGCCTCCTGTACGGCGACTGCCGACGGTCTGATCATCGAAGGCGGTTCGGGCTTTACGGGAGCCGATATCAAAAGCTACAGCGACCATCGTATCGCGATGGCGGCGGCGATCGCATCGGGCAGAGCTTCAGATCCTGTCTTTATCGATCACGCGGAATGCGTGTCGAAATCCTGGCCGGGCTTCTGGGAGGATTTCGAAGACTGCGGCGGAGCGGTCGAGGAGCACTGACATGGGATCGATCATCGGCAGTACCATCAGGCTCTCGATCTTCGGAGAGTCCCACGGAGCTTCGGTCGGCGCAGTCATCGACGGCTTTCCGTCGGGAATTCCGGTGGACGAAGGGTTTATCGCGGAGCAGATGGCCAGACGCAGCGCCGTCGGGAAATCCCTCGCGACGCCGCGCAAGGAGCCTGACAAGGTGGAGATCGTCTCCGGTGTGTTCAACGGCTTTACCGAAGGCACGCCCATCTGCGGACTGATCAGAAACACGTCCACCCGGTCGGGAGACTACGGCGGACTGAATATCTGTCCGAGACCGGGGCACGCCGACTACACGGCGGGCATCCGTTACGAAGGCTTTCAGGATTATCGGGGCGGCGGTCATTTTTCAGGACGCCTCACGGCGCCGCTCGTTTTTGCAGGCGCAATGGCCGGGCTGGCGCTTCATAAGCTGTATCCGCATGTACGCATCGGCGCGCGGATCCTTTCGATCGAGAATATCCGCGATACGGGTACCGTTGACAGCTATGAGAAGCTGGATCTGTCAGACTCTGCGTTTCCCGTATACAGTTCGGATCTGGCGCAGGAGATGCGGGAAGCCGTGGGGCGTGCCTCGAAGGACGGAGATTCCGTCGGCGGCGTCATCGAAGGATGGGCCTGCGGACTGCCGGCAGGACTCGGCGATCCGATGTTCGGGTCGGTGGAAAGCCGGCTCTCGTCGATGCTGTTCTCCGTACCGGCGGTCAAGGGCGTTGAATTCGGCGCGGGCTTCGGAGTCACGCAGATGCGGGGAAGCGCGGCCAACGACGCGTTTGTATTTGAAGACGGCAGGGTCCGCACAAGATCCAACAATAACGGCGGAATAAACGGAGGAATCACGAACGGGATGCCCCTCGTCTTCCGGTGTGCGGTCAAACCGACGCCGTCTATCGCAGCCGAACAGGACACGGTCAATCTTAAGACCGGGGAAGCTGAAAAACTGCGTGTGCACGGACGTCACGATCCGTCCATTATCGTCAGAGCCTGTCCGGTTATCGAAGCCGCGGCTTCGTTTACGCTTCTCGATATGCTTCTCGGAAGCAGGATATGCCGGGAGCTGGAATAAATTATTTATGTCACAAGATATCAGAGAAATCAGAAAAGAAATTGACAGGATCGATACCTCGATCGCTTCGCTCTTTGAAGAACGGATGCATCTGATGGACTCGGTCCGAGAATATAAAATAACAAACGGACTTCCCGTGCTGGATTCAGAACGCGAAGAACAGGTTCTCGCGGAATGTGCGGACCGGATCGTCGATCCGGAGCTGCGCCCGTACTTTGTAAGACTTCAGGAAAAGATCATGGAGCTCGGACGGGACCGTCAGAATCAGCTGGAAGCCGAAAATCATATAGACATATGAACGCACTCATTACATATCTCCAGTCACAGGTGAGCCTGACGAGTATCGTCGAAATCGCTCTGATCACATGTATGGTGTACAAGCTTCTTGCCTGGATCCAGAATACCCAGGCGGAACAGGTTATCAAGGGACTGCTGTTCCTGCTTATCCTGTTTCCGCTTTCAGACTGGCTGGGCTTTACGACGATCAATTTTCTCGTCAGAAGTCTGTTCACCTGGTTCTTCCTGTTCATTTTAGTCGTGTTCCAGCCGGAGCTGCGTTCGGCTCTCGAGTCTCTCGGGAACCGCGGCTTTTTCGGAACGTGGACAAAGTCGAAAAAGGAACGGGGAGATACCCAGAGAAGCATCGACGAGGTCGTCGCGGCGGTCAGAATCCTGGCACGGGATCATACGGGAGCGCTTATCGTCTGCGAGAATCAGACGGGGCTGAAAAACATCGCGCGCTCGGGCATCAGGCTCGATTCGAGGATCAGCTGGGAGCTGCTCGTCAATCTGTTTACCGTAAACCGCCCGCTTCACGACGGCGCAGTGCTGATCTCGTTCTATACGAACAAGATCATCGCGGCGGGCTGCCTGCTGCCTCTGACAGAACGGCGCGATATCATCAGCGATCTCGGCACGCGCCACCGCGCGGGTATCGGTATTTCCGAGCAGTCGGATTCTCTGGTCATTATCGTTTCCGAAGAGACGGGCGCCATCTCCATTGCGCGGGACGGCAAGCTGGTGCGCTATATCGATTCCAAAGCGCTGCACAATGTTTTAGAAAGCCTGTTCCTGCAGACCGGTTCTACTACCGTGTTCGGCTGGACAAAACGAATCCGAACGGAGGGATCGCGTGAAAATACGAAAAATCGATAAAAAAGCGATTCTTGCCGGGCTGAAAAGTTTCTGCACCAAGAACGTAGCTCTCAAGGCCATCGCGCTGGTTTTCGCGGTACTTCTTTGGGGATATGTGCTTACCGATCAGAAACCGATGCGCACCAAGATCATTCCGGAAGTGGCCACGAGCTTTGACGGCGAAGCGGAACTGATTGCGCAGGGGTTCTGCATCCGCGGAAACCGCGAAGAGATTCTGCAAAAGGTTGCCGTTACGGTGCGTACGCAGATTACGAACTAT
>CALMRA010000013.1 GCA_937872065.1 uncultured Eubacteriaceae bacterium
GTTAGACAGTCCGGTTGCCTGCGTGATATACGAAGGAACAGCACTGACAAGCCTGATTAAAATCTCGTCGTTTTCGTCGCCGTCAATCCTGAGCGAATCTTTCGCTTCTGATACTCCGTAATAACTAACCATTAGGATGCTGCCATAGACAGTTTGACGAAGGCTTCTTCTACCAGCGGTTTCGCGTCGGCTACCGCGATTGCCCTGTAGTCGATAAGACCAGATTTAAAGCTGGACTGTCTCGATGCTTCGATCATGATCCCCTGCGGCAGATTGTAGCCCATGTAATTCAGGTTTCCGAGATAGATTTCATTATCCGGAACGTTATCGTCTACGACTACCGGTTTTCCGAGAAGGTACCCGATTTCTTCATTCTTCGGGTCCTGAATGAAGATCGGTCTTCCGGTTGTGTCTACGATCCCGTAAACTTTGCCATACAGTGTGGCGTTGTTCATGATGAAGGACGCGCCTGCGTTGTATCCGCGCTTCAGAGCTGCAAGCATATTGCAAATATCAGTGTAAGCCGGTTTTCCGTCATGCGCGTAGGTTGCGGACATTCCAGAACCGAAGGAAATACTTGTAAATCCTTTCGGCTGGCTCGATCCTGATCCCGATACAATACCGGCATCGATCGCCCTGAGAATGCAGCTGTTCAGCTCATCCGTGATGTACGACTCAAAAGCCGGAATGGACATCGACGAAGCAGCCACCGACAGCGAGAAGATCTTCAGCAGTTCGTACCCTGAGAAGGTGACGCTTGCAGGATTAAGCAGCTTTGTGTCTACCGCCGCCCCTTCAGTGTGCCATGCCGCCGCAGTGTCCGGCGTTCCGATCGGAACCGAGACGCCCGAAGGAATGTTGAAGGCTCTGCACTTCGCAAGTGATCCGCCTTCTGTGCGCGCCTTGCTGATTACTTCGTTAAGCATCTGCGTAGGAATGACCGCTGCCGCGCCTGAGACGGTCGAGAAAGTATCTGCCCTCTTATTGGCTGCATTGAATGCCTTCTGCTCTGTGGTCGTCATTTCGCGCCCAAGAAGATGTTTGCAGAAAGCAGAGCGATATTCAGGCGTACCGGCTGCCGTGTCCGGCTCGAACGTCTGCACTTCAGTTCTTCCGGTTCCCGTAATCAGGTTGAGCGCTGAGAGTG
>CALMRA010000014.1 GCA_937872065.1 uncultured Eubacteriaceae bacterium
TGATTTGATAATCGTTCAGATACATCGTATAATTTTTGTGTAGAATTAACGTACTTGTCATACATTTAATTTTACACTGCCGGGCTTTTTGAGTCCGGCTCTTTTGATTTTTTGCACAGAAAAAGGGGCCGCTGCACTAATTACTTAATGCAACAGCCCCCTGGATCTTCAGGATCCTTATTTCATCTGAGCTGCGACTTCCGCCGCAAAATCTTCGTTCTTCTTTTCGAGACCTTCGCCCATTTCGAAGCGCGCGAAACGTCTGATCTTGACATTTTCACCGATGGTCGCGATCTGTTCCTTTACAAGGTCGCCGATTGTCTGGTCAGGATTCTTGACGAATTCCTGGTCAAGCAGGCAGATTTCCTTGAAGAATTTGTTGATGCGGCCTTCGACCATCTTATCGACGATCTTTTCCGGCTTGCCTTCGTTAAGCGCCTGAATGCGGAGAATTTCCTTTTCGTGATCGACTTCTTCCTGCGGAACATCTTCGCGGGACAGGTACTTCGGATTCGCCGCGGCGATATGCATCGCAACGTCTCTTGCGAAACGCTTGAAGTCGTCGTTGCGCGCGACAAAGTCGGTTTCGCAGTTGATTTCTACGAGGGTTCCGATCTTTCCGCCCATGTGGATATAGGATTCGACGATGCCTTCAGCCGCAATACGGCCGGCCTTCTTAGCGGAATCCGCGATGCCCTTTTCTCTGAGGTATTCGCCGGCTTTTTCAATATTGCCGTCGCATTCCTGGAGCGCACGCTTGCAGTCCATCATGCCTGCGCCGGTTTTTTCTCTGAGTTCCTTAACGAGTTTAGCTGTAATTTCTGCCATTGGTTTCTCCCGATTTTTAAATAAGCCGCTCCGGATGGAACGGCCTCTGTTTTAATTAAACGGCCGCTTCTTCAGCTGCCGCCGGTGCTTCTTCTTCGACTGCCGCAGCTTCGTCAGCCGCGCCCTGCTTGCCGTCGATAATCGCTTCTGACAGAACGTTCAGGATAAGCGCAACCGCACGGATCGCGTCGTCGTTGCCCGGAATGACATAGTCGATTTCGTCAGGATTGCAGTTCGTGTCGACGATAGAGACGATCGGGATACCGAGTTTCTTCGCTTCCGCAACCGCGATGCGTTCCTTCTTGCTGTCGATGATGATCATCGCGCCAGGCATCTTGTCCATATCTTCGATTCCGCCGAGGAATTTTTCAAGCTTTTCGCGTTCGCGGCGAAGGTTGATAACTTCCTTTTTCGGGAGCAGATCGAACGTGCCGTCTTCTTCCATGGCCTTGAGTTCCTTCAGACGGTCGATCCGCTTTCTGATCGTTTCGAAGTTGGTAAGCGTACCGCCCAGCCATCTGTGATTGACATAGTTGGAACCGCTTCTCTTCGCTTCGTTTTCGATAGAGTTCTGAGCCTGCTTCTTCGTTCCGACAAAAAGTACCTGATCGCCGTTAGCGGCTACTTCGCGGACAAAGTCACAAGCATCATCGATTTTCTTAACTGTCTGCTGCAGGTCGATGATGTAAATTCCGTTACGTTCCGTAAAGATATACGGAGCCATTTTCGGATTCCATCTTCTCGTCTGATGTCCGAAGTGAACACCGGCTTCCAGCAGCTGTTTCATTGATACAACGCCCATTTAAATCCTCCTGGTTAATTTCCTCCGTCTTCCCTTTGCGGTCCAGAGACCCCTGCGGGCACCGGCTGGATCACGGGAAGGCGTGCGTAATAGCATACCTGACTATAATACAACAGATCCGGAGGATAGTCAAACGAATCGGCCTGTCCGGATCTGCAATATGTTTATTATTCAATTCCCGATTCTTACGCCCGCTTGATCGCAGGGCTCAGATCAGGTACTTCGTGTAAGCCTGCTCGTCGACAATCTGAGGACCGAACACGTCGTCGACATAGGCACGGTCGATGATCACATGCTTGTCCGCGATATCAGGCGCCTCGTATGAAAGCTCTTCGAGCAGACGTTCGAGAACGGTGTGCAGACGTCTCGCGCCGATGTTTTCTTCGGTCTCGTTCTGGCTCCAGGCGATCTCGGCGATTCTCTGAATCGAGTCGTCCGTGAACTCGAGTTCGACTCCTTCAGTCGCCAGCAGCGCCTGATACTGCATCAGTATCGAGTTTTCAGTTTTGGTCAGAATTTCTTCGAAGTTCTTCTGAGACAGCGAATCAAGCTCGACATTGACCGGGAAACGACCCTGAAGTTCCGGGATCAGCTCGGATACCTTGGCTGAATGGAAGGCACCGGAGCCGATGAACAGAATATAGTCCGTTCTGACAGGCCCGTATTTCGTATTGACGATGCTGCCTTCCACAATAGGCAGAATATCGCGCTGAACGCCTTCCCGCGAGACATCCGGTCCCTGGGTTCCTGCGGAGCTTCCGATGATCTTGTCTATTTCGTCGATAAACACGATCCCGTTCTGTTCCGCATTCCGGATTCCAAGCTCCGTCGCTTCATCCTTGTCGATGAGTCTGTCCGCTTCCTGGTCCGCGAGAATCCTCCGGGCGTCCCTGACCTTCATCGTACGCTTTTTCGTCTTGGTCGGGATCAGACCGCCGAACATCTCGTTCACATTGATGTTCATGTCTTCCATTCCCGCCATGCCGATTGACGTACCGCCCTTGTCTTCGACCTCGATCGTGACCTTTTCGTCTTCCAGCTCTCCTGCAGCCAGCCGCTTTCTGTACGCTTCGCGTTTTTCCTTGCGGCTTCTGAGCTTGGCTTCCTGTTCCTCTGTCGACACAGGCTTCTTATTCGGCAGGATCGAGCCGAGAGCCACCGATCCTGATTCTTTCTTTTTGCGTCTCAGACCCGCCAGCGTATCCGCGATAATATCGTCCGCCGCCGCTTCCGCCTGAGGTCGGACCGCTTCCATCAGGTCCTGCTCGGCTTTTCTGACGGACGTGGATACGAGGTCGCGGATCATCGATTCGACATCTCTGCCGACATATCCGACTTCCGTGAACTTTGTCGCTTCCACCTTGACGAGGGGCGCGTTGACGAGCTTCGCGATCCTTCTTGTGATCTCCGTCTTGCCGACGCCGGTCGGTCCCATCAGGATGATGTTCTTGGGTGTGACTTCCTCGCGCATTTCGTCTGTGAGCAGCGCGCGGCGATAGCGGTTTCTCAGAGCGACCGCCACAGCCTTCTTCGCCTCTTCCTGCCCGATAATATAGCGGTTGAGTTCTTCGACGGTCCTGCTGGGCGTCAGCTCGTTCAGATCATACTTGTGAGTCATCGACGACCTCCGAAACGATGTTGTCGTTGGTGAATACGCAGATTTCAGAAGCAATCTGAAGTGCTTCGCGGGCGATGTCTTCCGCGCTCATCTCCGGAGCGTGGCGCTTCAGAGCCCGGGCAGCTGCCAGCGCGTAGTTGCCGCCGGAGCCGATCGCGGCGATTTCGTCGTCCGGCGCGATCACTTCGCCTGAGCCTGAGACCACAAGAATCGCCTTTTCGTCCATGACGATAAGCAGCGCTTCGAGCTTCCGCATCGCCTTGTCTGAGCGCCATTCCTTGGCCAGCTCTACCGCCGCCCGTTCCAGATTGCCGTTATAGGCTTCGAGCTTCTGCTCGAAGCGGTCGCACAGCGTGAATGCATCGGCGACGGAGCCTGCGAAGCCTGCCAGAACCTTTCCGCCGTACAGGCGTCTGATCTTGCGGGCGGTCGCCTTCATGATGACGGACTCGCCCATCGTCACCTGTCCGTCACCGGCGATCGCCGCCTGTCCGTTATTTCTTACAGCGCATATTGTCGTTGCTTCAATTTTCATAGATCCTCCTGTCAGGCCTTCGCTGCATCGCCGTTCTGAGTCTCTTTGCTGTCTGTCTGTTTCCCGGCTTCCTGGGGGCCGTGATCTTCGCAGTAATATTTTTTACGCTTTCCCAGCCCCTTCTGAAACATCGTCTTTCCGCATACCGGACACTGGATGCTTACCGGAAGGTCCCAGTTCATATAGTCGCATTCGGGATAATTCGAGCATGAATAAAATGTACGCCCTTTTTTCGACTGACGCTTGATCATATCGCCGCCGCATTTCGGACATTTTCCGCCGGTCTTTTCGAGGAACGGCTTCGTGTTCTTGCATTCGGGGAAGCCAGGGCATGCGAGGAATTTTCCGTAGCGGCCGGTCTTGATCACCATGCGGCGTCCGCACAGCTCGCAGATCTCGTCGGATTCGGGATCCTTAAGTTCGACCTTTTCCGCGGCATCCTGCGCCGCGTCGAGCTCCGGCTTGAAATCTCCGTAGAACTCTCCGATCAGTTCCTTCCAGTTGCGGGTCCCGCTTGCGACTTCATCGAGGCCTTTTTCCATATCGGCGGTAAAGTTCACATCGACGATATCCTGGAAATGATCCTTCATCAGATTCGTGACGATATATCCAAGCTCCGTCGGCTTCAGATAACGGTTCTCCACTTCCACATATCCGCGGTTCTTGATGGTCGAAATTGTCGGAGCATAGGTGCTCGGACGTCCGATTCCGTTCTCTTCAAGCTTGCTGATGAGCGTGCCTTCGTTGTAACGTGTCGGAGGCGTCGTAAATTTCTGTTCCTTGACGATCTTCTTCTTTTCGAGGATTTCGCCTTCTTCCATTTCAGGAAGCATCGTATTCTTGTTTTCCCGGTCTCTGTAGACCGCGGTGAATCCGGGGAAATTCAGTCGTTCTCCGCCTGCTCTGAACGTGAGCGGTCCCGCCTGCATTTCCGCATTCGTCTTATCGTACACGGCCGGGGCCATCTGAGATGCCAGCATACGGGTCCAGATCAGCTTGTAAAGCCTGTACTGGTCTTTATCGAGTGAATCTTTGATCTCTTCCGGATCGTTGAGCAGAGACGACGGACGGATCGCTTCGTGAGCATCCTGCACGTTCTTTTTCGGTTTCTTCGCTCCTCTGGATGCGCCGTGATAGCTGTCACCGAAATTCTTATCGATAAAATCTGCCGCTTCGGCTACCGCTTCCGGCGCCAGCCGCGTCGAGTCCGTTCTCAGATATGTAATCAGACCGACCTGGCCCCTTCCCTTGATCGGAAGCCCTTCGTAAAGCTGCTGAGCCACACGCATCGTCCGCTGCGAGGTCATTCCGAGCTGCGAATAGGCAGTCTGCTGAAGCGTCGACGTCGTGAACGGCAGCGGCGGACGACTCTGTCTCTGGGATTTTTTGATTTTTGAGACGACCAGATCGTTCTCTTCGGCGATCTTTTCAAGTCTCGCAGCCTCCTCGGCATTCGCTACTCTGATCTTCTTTCCGTCTTCGGAATGAAGGAGCGCCTTGAATACCTCCGGAGAGCCTTTTTTCTTCGCGTCGATAGTCAGCGTCCAGTATTCTTCCGGAACGAACGCCTTGATCTCATCCTCACGGTCGCAGATCATGCGGGTGACGACCGACTGTACCCGTCCGGCGGAGAGCCCTTTCTTGACTTTCTTCCATAAAAACGGAGAAATCGAGTAGCCGACGATTCTGTCGACGATCCTGCGCGCCTGCTGCGAATCTACAAGATCCAGATTGACAGGCTGTTTGTTTTCGATCGCCTCGTTGATCTCACGCTTCGTGATCGAATGAAACATGATGCGGCAGTCGTCCTTCGGATCCAGACCGAGAAAGTTTGCGACATGCCATGCGATCGCTTCGCCTTCCCGGTCGGGGTCAGTTGCCAGCAGAACTGTGTCTGCTTTTTTTGCTTCTTTAATAAGCGAATTGATGAGCGGGGCTTTCCCCCGGACCTTGATGTAATCCGGTTCGAAATTGTTCTCGAGATCCACGCCGAGTCTGCTCTTGGGCAGATCGACCAGGTGGCCCATCGTCGCCTGGACCTCGTATCCTTTCGGAAGATATTTTTTAATTGTTTTTGCTTTTGACGGCGATTCGACAATCACCAGTGTTTCAGCCATATTCCCACCTTCTGCCTAATCACTCAATGGTTTCGGAACGGGTTCCGTGACATGTAATTATACTACAGCGCGTAGAGTCTGCCAAACTCGATCCGGATAAAACCGCTGAGCTCGAGCTCGGAAAGCGCCAGATTCATGACTGAAATATCCAGTCCTGCAGCTTCCATCAGCTCGTCCGGCGTCTCCGCTCCGTCGCGTATCTTCGTGAGTACCAGGCGGTTCAGATCGGTCAGTGTCTTCTCGCGTTCCGTATCGTAAGAGGTACCGGAAAGCGCTCTTCCTGCCGTCTCCGGCACCGGACTTACCTGATTCCTTCCCGGTTTTACCTCGTAGCGGACGCGTACGTCGCCGCAGAGTCCGAAAATCACATCTTCGGGCTCTGTCGCCATATGCGCGCCTGCCTTAAGCAGTTCGTTGCTTCCGGATCCGCGATTCGTGTTGATATTCTGCGGAATCGCGTAAACTTCCTTCCCTTCGTCGAGGGCGTAGCCCGCCGTGATCAGCGCGCCGGATTTGGCACGAGCTTCGATCACGAGCAGACATTGAGACAATCCGGAGATAATACGGTTGCGCTGGGGAAAATGGTACCGCAGAGCCGCCTCCCCGGGATAATACTCGGTAACGACGACACCGTCGCGGGCAATTCTTCGAAAAAGCTCGCGGTTTTCCGGCGGGTAGCAGACATTGATTCCGCTGCCCAGAACCGCGACGGTGGAACCCCGGAACCGCAGCGCGCCTTCATGCGCAGCAGTATCGATCCCGTACGCCATTCCTGAAACGACCGCGATGCCGTTTTCTGAGAAGACCCGCGCAAACTTTTCCGCCTGGCTGCTGCCGTACGGCGTACAGCTCCGGCTGCCGACGATACCGGCCCTGAGCGGCGCGTTGAGCAGCTCCGTACGCCCCCGGGCGAAAAGCAGCGCGGGCGGATCTTTTAATTCGAGCAGCGACTGGGGATATTCGGGATCGGTAACCGGAAGAATACTCACTTTGCTTTTAGCCAGCTGCTCCGCCATCCTCTCAACAGGCTCCAGCGAGCGGTGCGCTTCAAGCTTTTCAATATTATCCGGAGTAAATCTCGGGATCCTGCGAAGCTGCGACGGGCTCGCCTCGTATATTGCCTCCGGATCGCCGAATGCTTTAGCCAGTCGTGATTTTTTGATCGGAGAAAGTTCAGTCACCGAAGCCAGCCACAGCCAGTACAGCGCTTCTTTATCGATAGGTTTCATATTTCACCAGATGCAGTTTAACTGGATTCTTCGGTTCTGTAACGGACTGCTTCCGACAGGTGTGCACAGGAGATCCGTGTTTCACCGGCAAGGTCCGCGATGGTCCGGGCAAGCTTCAGAATGCGGTGATATCCGCGGCCGGAAAGCTTGTAGTGTTCGTACATCCTCTCCATCATCTGCTGTTCGCCGATGCCAAGTCTGCAGAACTTCTCAACGTCAGAAGAGCGAAGTCCCGCGTTGCAGTAAACGCCCGGAATCTGACGGTACCTCTCTGTCTGCAGCCTGCGGGCGGCTTCCACTCTGCGTGCGACCGCGGCGGACCGTTCTCCGTGTTTCTGCGCGGTAAGCTCCGCATAGGTCATAGACGGAACGGTTACGAGCAGATCCATCCGGTCTGTCAGCGGACCGGAAATTTTCGAACGATATCGCTGGATCTGGGACCTCGTGCAGCGGCACTCATGCTGCGGATCGCCGTTCCATCCGCACGGACAGGGATTCATGCTGGCTGCCAGCATAAATGAAGCCGGATAGGTGACTGTGGCCATGACACGTGTGATCGTAATCTGAGCGTCTTCGAGAGGCTGTCTGAGCACCTCGGTCGCTTCCCGTGAAAATTCCGGCAGCTCGTCAAGAAAAAGAACTCCCCTGTGCGCCAGCGAAACCTCCCCGGGTTTCGGGACAGCGCCTCCCCCCGCAATCGAATTCGGAGAAACCGTATGATGTGGAGAGCGGAACGGACGATGCGCGATAAGCGGACGCCCGCCGAGTCTACCGGCTACCGAATATATTTTTGTGATTTCAAGCATCTCTTCCGGAGTCAGAGGCGGCAGGATAGAGGGAAGCGCTTTGGCCAGCATCGATTTACCGGTCCCCGGAGGTCCCGACATCAGAATGTTATGACCGCCGGCCGCGGCGATCTCAAGCGCACGTTTCGCGTTTTCCTGTCCTCTGATCTCTGAAAAATCAACGGTTCCCGAAGGCCGCCCTTCGGCCTCGGCAAGCTCTCCGATTCCTGTTCTGACCGGTTCAAACCGCTTCGGATTCTTCAGAAAATCGGCCGCTTCTGCCAGCGTCGCCAGCCCGTACACGTCTATCCCTTCGGCAAGCGCCGCTTCCCGTGCGTTTTCCGCCGGTACGATAAGCGTCCTGCAGCCCGCCTTCTTCGCTTCAAGAGCGATCGGAAGTATCCCTGCGACAGGCTTGAGCTCTCCGCCGAGGGACAGTTCGCCTGCCGCGACGACAGACCGGGCTGCCGCACTGTCCGTTTCAATCTGGCCGGACGCGCCGAGTATCGCCAGCGCGATCGGAAGATCGAAGCTGCTTCCTTCCTTTTTCATATCGGCTGGTGCCAGATTCACCGTAACTCTGTTCGCCGGATAGCGAAAGCCTGAATTGCGCAGCGCGGAATGGATCCGCTCCTTCGACTCCCTGACGCTGATGTCTGGCAGACCGACGATCAGAAACTGCGGCAGACCGTTTTTGACATCCGCCTCGACGGTGATAAGTCTGCCGTCGAGTCCCGTAAGCCCGCAGCTCAGAAACCGGGAGAGCATTATTCTTTTCCGTCCCAGCAGTAGGTACAGAGGCGGCACGGATCGATTCCCACCGCTTTTTTCAGATCCTCGAGCTCATGGTATTTCAGACTTGTGAAATCAAGCTCTTCGGTAATTTTTTCTATCATTTTCTGATGCTTGTCAGTCGTCGCGTCGGCGTATTCTGCGATGACCTCATCCGATGCTTCGCCGCCTTCAAGATCTCTGATCACGCGTCTCGTGATCAGGTCGTACTCGGAGGTAGACCGCGAAAAGTTCAGATATTTGCAGGCGTACATGATCGGAGGACAGGCGGAGCGGACGTGAACCTCTTTCGCTCCGTGTTCGAACAGGTAGCTGGCTGTATCGTGCATCTGGGTTCCGCGGACGATCGAATCATCGATGAACAGCAGCTTCTTTCCGTTAATAAGCGGATTGACCGTGATCAGCTTCATCTTCGCAATCATTTCACGCATGCTCTGATTCGGAGGCATGAAGCTTCGCGGCCAGGTAGGCGTGTATTTGATAAGCGGCCGGGCGAATTTTGTCTTAGACGCGTTCGCATAGCCGATCGCATGCGCCGTACCCGAATCCGGAACACCGGCGACATAGTCGAGATCGATCTGATCCGCGTCCCGCTCCGCCAGACGTTCCCCGCAGCGGTTGCGCATCTGTTCGACATTGACGCCCTCATAGGAAGAGGTCGGATATCCGTAGTAGGTCCACAGGAACGAACAGATCTTCATTTCGTTTCCCGCTTCCCTGAGTATTTCAAGCCCGTCCGGCGTAATTCTGACGATTTCTGCCGGACCGAGATTTTTTTCGTCCGCGTAGCCCAGATTCTGATAGGCAAAGGACTCGAAGGAAACCGCGTAGGATTTTTCGCCGTTTTCCTTACGGCCGATGATCAGCGGAGTCCGCCCGTATTTATCCCTGGCCGCATAGACGGCGTCTTCCGTCATGGCGAGCATCGTCAGAGATCCGTCCACCGTGTCCTGAACGAGGGCCAGTCCCTCCTCGAGGGAATTCTGCGTGGAAATAAGCGCGGCAGCGACTTCCGTCTGGCTTACCGAACCGTTCGTAAGCTCCTGAAAATGGGCGTGATTATTGTCGAAGATGGACTGCAGAATCGCATCCGAATTGTTGATTTTCCCGACCGTCGCAAGCACGAAGCTTCCGAATTTCGCACGGATAATGATGGGCTGGGGATCGGTATCCGAAATACATCCGATTCCGATCGTTCCCTTCATCTCCTGTACGTCGCGTTCAAACTTCGTTCTGAACGGCGCGTTCTGAATATTGTGAATCGCCCGCTGAAATCCCTCCGGCCCGCAGACGGCCATGCCGCCTCTGTGCGTCCCGAGATGCGAGTGATAGTCGATTCCGAAAAAAAGATCGTTGACGCAGTCCCCTGTAGAAACAGTTCCGTAAAGTCCGCCCATTATTCACCTCTGTTTTAATTTACTATAATACTGCTGTAATTTTTCAATGTAGCTGTAAAGTTAAATTCGGGTTAATTATACATGATAAACCCTGTTTTGAAGACAAAAAAAGCGCATCCGGCAGATGCGCTTAAATTTCTTATTTGTCGTCGTTGTTGTCGTCGTTATCGAAATCGAGTCCTTCGAAGAGGCTTCCGAAAGCATCGCCGAGCGTAACATTCGCGTTTTCTTCATAAACGGTCTTGTTTCTGCTGTACTGCTGCTTTCTGTTTCTTCCGCCTTTTCCGCCGCCTTCAGAATTTCTGCGATAACCGCCGCCGCCGTTGCTGCCGCTGTTGTCAAAGCTGCGTTCATTTCTGGTATGGCGCTGCTGTCTCTGCGGACGTTCCTGTTCCGGAAGAGTCGCTTTGATTGACAGAGAAATCTTTTCTTTTTCCTTGTTGATGCCGATGATCTTGACGGTAACCGTCTGTCCCGGTGAAAGAACGGACGATACGGATTCAACACGGTCGTAGGAAATTTCAGAAACGTGGATCAGACCTTCTACGCCCGGGATAATTTCCGCGAACGCACCGAAATCGAGAGTGTTCGTAATACGAACATCGACTTCGTCGCCTTCTTTGTAGTTCTTGACGAACTGTTCCCACGGTCTTTCCTGGAGCGCCTTGACAGAAAGTTTAATCTTCTTGTCATCTTCGTTCTTGGAAATAACTTTCGCTTCGATTTCCTGGCCTTTTTCGACGAGGTTTTTCGGTTCGTTGTTGCGTTCCCATGTCAGGTCCGATCGATGAACGAAACCGTCGATGCCGTTCAGGTCTACAAAGATCCCGAAGTCGGTGATGGTCTTGACGCGGCCTGTTACGACGTCGTCGATATTCAGTTCGCCGAAACGTTTTTCCTTCGCTTCACGCTGGATCTTCTGACGTTCCTTGTATTCTCTTTCGAGGATAACTTTCTGGGAAAGGATCGCTCTGCGGCGCTTTGCGTTGTAATCGATGATGATACCGCGGACTTCGTTGCCTACGAGGGCGTCGAGGTCTTTGACGTAGCGGATATGATACTGTGACGCCGGCATGAAGATTTCGGCAAATCCGATATCAACGATGAGACCGCTGCCGGAAACCTTCTTGACGGTTCCGTGAAGTTCGGTCTTGTTTTCATACGCTTCCGCGAGCTGCTGCTGTACCTTCTGATTGTCAAACTTAATCTTGGAGAGCTTGACTCTTCCGTCGCCGTCGTTCATGTCCGTAACGATCGCTTCGACTGTATCGCCGACTTTTACGAGTTCCGGAAGAGATTCTTCGTCTTTCCACGTGTAATCTCTTTTCTGGATAACAGCATCGGCTTTATATCCTATATTTAAAATCACTTCGTTGTCATCGACGCTGAGTACCGTACCTTCGATCGGAGAATTCTTTCTGATCGTGGGCATTTCCTCGATTTCAGCCGCGAAGTCGAAATCTTCATCTGCGACATCTTCCGCGGGCTTTACAGCCGGTGCTTCCGGAGCGGTTTCTACCGCCGGTGCTTCCGCGACTTCTGTCTGAACGCCGTCGACAACCTGTTCCTGTGCCATTTTGTTTTCTTCCATGCTTTCCGTAACCTCCTGGATGATCCAGTCCGGGGTGGACGCGCCTGCAGTAATGCCGACCGTTTCGCACCCGCTGAGAGCTGCAAGGTTTAACTCTCCGGCTGTCTCAATATGCCAAGTATTTTTGCAGTAGGCCCTGCAGAGCTGTGCAAGCTTCTGCGTGTTTGAACTGTGATACCCGCCTACCACGATCATTCCGTCTACGTTCTTCGCGGTCTCGGCCGCCGCCTTCTGGCGTTCGGCTGTCGCACTGCAGATCGTATTCTGAATGACGATATCACGCGTTTTTGTTTTAAGCGCTTCCGTTATCTCGTTAAAATTCTTCTCGATAATGGTAGTCTGCGCCACTACACATAGTTTTTCGTATTGACCGAGTGCCCGCGCTTCCGCGAGACTTCCGATAACGATCGGCGTTCCGCTGCACCACCCGCAGGCGCCCGTTACTTCGGGATGTTCTTTGTCACCGACGATAACGATCTGGTACCCCAGGCCGCTGTAGCGCTCGATCTTCTTCTGCATGGAACGGACAAACGGACAGGTCGCATTTACGACAATTAGTCCTTTTGCTCTGGCTTTTTCAATTTCTTCCCTGCCGACTCCGTGTGAACGGATGACAAGATAGCCGGAATTCACTTCGTCTACGCTTTCAGCCTTCTGGATCCCTTCAGCTGCAAGTCTCTCAGTTTCCTGACGGTTATGAGAGATATCTCCGAGCGTCGCGATAGGCAGCCCGTCATTTTTCTGACGGATCTCCCGGACCATCCGCATAGCGTTTTCGATGCCGAAACAGTAGCCTGCTTTTTCAGCTACAACAACATGCATAAACTATCCACCCTATTTTATTTTAATTGATAGATATTGTCCATAACTTTCTGACTTATTTCGCCAAGTTTTTCCGGTTTAAGTTTCTCACCGTAATATTCGGACAATTCGAAGGGTTCCCCGATCGTTACCTCAAAGCGGCTTCTGAAGCTCATTCCTCCCTGGACGTACACAGGAAGGATCGGCGATTTCGTCCTGACCGCAAACATCACGAAGCCGTCCATCGGCTTGATGGGCTTGTCCTTGACACGGGTTCCTTCCGGAAAGATCCCGAGAACTTCCTTATTTCGAAGAACCCGGATACAGTCCTTGACGCTTCTCGGCGATACCTCTTTGCGGTTCACCGGTATGACCATCAGCTTTGTGAAGAACCATCTGCCGAATTTCGATTTGAACAGCTCCTGCTTCGCGAGAAAATGTACCGGCCTCTTCAGCTGGAGCGCGATGGCGACCGGATCGAAATTGCTCTGGTGGTTGGATACGATGAGAAGCGGTCCTTCGTCAGGGATGTTTTCTTTCCCCTTAACTTTCAGGTTCCACCAGATAAACGCGACGATCCGCGCGACTCCGCGCATAAATTTATAAAACATCTCTTATTCTCCGTTCCGGATCAGAGATATCATTTTCTCCGTCACCTGTTCGGGCGTCATATCGTCCGTCATAATCCGTACGGCGTCGTCCGTGCAGACCAGCGGACTCTCATCCCGTTCGGAATCGTTTTTATCCCGGACAATAATTTCTTCCAGAATATCGTTGAAGCTTTTTTCGCCTGCAGTTCCCTTATCAGTCATTTCGGTGAAGCGTCTGCGAGCCCGTTCTTCCGGAGTCGCGCTGATAAAAAACTTGAAATCGGCGTCGGGAAGAACGACTGAACCGATATCGCGTCCGTCCATAATCACCGTCCGGTCTCCCGCGATCCGGCGCATCTGATCCGTCAGCTGCGAACGCACCTCCGGCACCGGAGCGACGTCCGACGTATGGCGGGCCACCCGCGACGTCCGGATCTCGTCCTCGACGTCTTTTCCGTTGAGAAGCACACGGCCGTCCGGTCCGAAATCGACGCTGCACCGGCTGGCCTGTCTTGCGATCGCCTGCGGATCTGTCAGATCCGTTCCGCTGTCGAGTACCCCGAGGGTCACCGCTCTGTACATCGCGCCCGTATCGAGATATAGACACCCGAGCGTACGGGCGAGCATTTTTGCCGCCGTGCTTTTGCCCGCGCCGGCAGGACCGTCTACTGCAATCTGTATTGTTTTCTGAGTCATCTTAACTTTCGTATTTAATCGGCTTGATCCGCGTCGGAACCCTTATCGGGACGTTCGAGACTGCTGCCTGCAAGCCATCCGGTACTGCAGGCGATCTGAATATTGTAGCCGCCTGTCACCGCGTCGACGTCGATCATTTCCCCTGCGAAGGACAGGCCCGGAACGAGCTTCGAGCGCATCGTGCCGGGATCGATCTCTCTGACCGGAATGCCGCCGCTCGTGATAATCGCTGCATTGATATCGCCTAAAGCCGCCACATGAACAGGCAGAGCCTTAAGCGTTTGAACCATCTCGCGCCGCTCCTCTTTCGTCACGCTGTTTACCCGCTGCTTCGGGGAAAGACCGGCCTGTTCGATCACTACCGGAACCAGACTGGACGGCAGAAGTCCGGAGAGCGCGTTTACCAGCTCCTTGTTCTGGGCTGCGGAAAAGTCTCTGAGCAGCCTCGCTTCAAGCTTCTCCGGCGTAAGTCCCGGCTTCAGATCGATATCCGCTTCATACTGCGTCGGACTGCCCTTGATCCGGGCCGAAGCCGACAGGACCAGCGGTCCCGTGATTCCCGTATGTGAGAAAAGCATCTCTCCGAGCTCTGAATAAAGCTTCGTCCGTTTTCCGCCGGCATGCCGGTACAGCGTGAGCTTGACGTTCTTGAGCGTAAGACCCGCAAGAGTTCCGGGCCACGTCTCCTTCGTATCGAGACCGATCAACGAGGGCTTGAGCTCTGTAACCGTATGACCGGCTTTCTCGGCGATACGCAGTCCGGAGCCGTCGGAGCCCGTCGAACGGTAGGAAACTCCGCCTGTGGCCAGAATCACCGCGTCGTAGTCTCTGATCTCGCCGGTTCCGAGCCGGATGCCCGTGACCTTTCTGTCTCTGTCCAGGACGAGACCGGCTATGTGAGTACCGAGCATCACATGCACATGATTCTGAGACAGAAGCCTGTTAAAGGCCTTGAGCACATCGCTCGATTTATCGCTCCGGGGAAAGACCCTGCCGCCGCGTTCCGTTTTGAGTCCGCATCCGGCAGCCTCGATCATATCCTTGAGCTGATCGTTGGTAAAACTGTACAGCGAAGCATACATAAACTTGCTGTTCGTGACGATCTGATCGAAGAAATCTTCGATGGGACGGTCGTTCGTCAGATTGCACCGGCCCTTGCCCGTAATAAACAGCTTCTTTCCGGTCTTTTCATTATGATCGTACAGATCGACCTCCCAGCCGTTCTGCGCCGCAGCCACAGCCGCGCACATTCCTGCGGGGCCCGCTCCGATCACAGCTACTTTCGGTTTCATGCGTCCTCCTTGACCACGACCGCCAGATACGGCGGCCGGCTGCGGTTCATCCGTTCAATCCGGAAGGCCGAGAGAGATCCTGTCAGTCCTGCGCACCATTTCTCGACAGTCTCGATCTCCTCCGGATTGTGCGGATACAGACAGATCGTGATCACGCCGCCGGGCGCGAGGTGCCCGGCCGCCCCCTGAAGAGAGGCCAGCGTATCCTCCGCCGTTGTGGCGAGTCTTGAACCGCTTCCCGGCAGGTAGCCGAGATTATACATAAAAACATCCACCGTTTCCGGCAGTACGCCTTCGTCCGCAAAGCAGGCGTTGTTTTTGAGCTGGATCCGGGTGTTGTCCGGCGCGCCTGCGTCAGCCAGCCGCTGCCGCGTACTGTCGACAGCCTCCTGCTGAATGTCGAAGGCCAGCACCTGGCCGCAGTCTCCCGCAGTCTGTGACAGAAACAGCGTATCGTGGCCGTTTCCCGCAGTCGCGTCGACTGCGGTTCCGCCGCTTCTGAGAACGCCGCTGACAATCCGTTTCGCCTGTTCCGATACTCTCAGTTCCGCTTCCGTCATCAGTCTTCACCAGCTTCCCGGCGCAGCGCCTCGATCTCTTTCTCCGTAAGCTCCCGGTACTGTCCCGCGGAAAGTCCTTCCAGCGTAAGCACGCCTTCGCGTATCCGTCTGAGCTTTCTGACCGGATGACCGACCGCGGCGCACATCTTTCTGACCTGACGCTTTCGTCCTTCGTGAATAGTCAGCTCGATCAGAGCCGCGTTTTCAAAACGCCCCGTCACCTTCACCTCTGCAGGCGCGGTCAGCACCTTTTCGCTGTTTTCATCATCTGCCCGGATCATCACGCCTTTTCTCAGTCGTTCAAGCTCCGCGTCCGTCGGCAGGCCGCTGACGAGGGCTTCGTAGGTTTTGTCGATCCGGTGCGAGGGATGCGTGAGCATATTCGTAAGCTCTCCGTCGTTCGTCAGGAGAATAAGCCCTTCCGTATCCTTGTCGAGACGGCCGGCTGTATACAGACGTTCAGAGCCGCTGACAAGCTCGTGGACAGTCTTACGGGCGTGAGCGTCCTCCGATGTGCATACATAGCCGGCAGGCTTGTTGAGCAGAACATAGCGCTTCCGTTCCGGTTCGACAGGTATTCCGTTTACTTCGACGATGTCCCTGCCCGGTTCGATTTCCGTTCCGAGACGGTCCTGAACGATACCGTTAACCCTGACCTGCCCCGATGTGATGAGCGCTTCCGCCTTACGTCTCGATGCGACGCCGCAGTGCGCGATATATTTTTGAAGTCTCATGTATCTATCATACCCCCGGAACAGGTTATGGCTGCTCTGAATTTAAATCGTTTTCTTTTTTCTCCGCCGTGCCGGCTTCACCCGGTTCATCATCGGATTCTTCGTTTCCTCCGAAGCTGTTCCAGTCCGGCAGCTCTTCAAGACTCCTGATTCCGGCATTGATCAGAAACGTCTGTGTCGTTCTGTACAGGTAGGGTCTCCCCGGCGCTTCAAGACGACCGCATTCTTCGATAAGATCCGAGTCGAGAAGCTTCTGTATAGAACCCGCGCTTCCCACGCCGCGAATCTGATCGACATCGACGCGGGTTACCGGCTGTCGATATGCGACCACCGCCAGCACCTCGGCAGACGCTCGTGTCAGCGTACGCCTGCGGCTTCTGCCGAGAACGGCCGCGATCTGCGGATAATTTTCCGGCTTCGTAGACAGACTGTACCGGTCTTCAGTCCGGACGAGTCTGATCCCCCGTTCTGAGGATCTATAGCTTTCTTCAAGCCGGTCCGCACAGCTGTCGAGTGTCTCTCTCGTAATTCCGAGCGCGTCGGCAGTATCGGCGGCTGAGACCGGTTCACCGGCTGCAAACAGAATACTTTCAAGCAGACCTGTCAGCTTCGCTTCGTCCCGGATCAGAAAGTCCATCTTCTCGTTTCGATATTCTGATGTCACTGTGAAGGCCCTCCTGACTGAAGTCGATCTCTCCCGTTTTAAACATTTCGAGGACGGCAAGAAGCGTCACCGCAACCTCCTCCGGACTTCGCGCCCGATGTGAGAGGAAAAGCGAATGGAATAAAACGCAGCCCCCCTCTTTCAGACTTTCCCTGAGAAGCAGCTTTTTTTCGTCCACCGTAAATTCTTCAAGAACGATTCGTTCCGGAGCCGGTCCGGAATCCCTGCCCCGTTCGAGCAGTCTGCGAATCGCGCTGCGCAGCGCGTCAAGCTCGAATTCCGGCGGTTCCGTTTCTCCCGGGTCCGGAAAGTATTCAGGATCTCGCGTAAACGAACGCGCTTCGGTTTCTTCCCGGTCGATGAGCCAGACGGCGATCTGCTTGACGGCAGCGTATGCCAGCAGCTGAGCCGCAAGCTCCGCTCTCGGATCTTCCTCTTCACTCTCGATTTTCGGACGGGGGAGCATCATCCTGGATTTGATCTCGAGAAGACGGGCCGCCATCAGAACGAATTCGGACGCGACGTCCA
Organism: uncultured Eubacteriaceae bacterium; assembly: GCA_937872065.1. Lineage (GTDB taxonomy): Bacteria > Bacillota > Clostridia > Eubacteriales > Eubacteriaceae > UBA7485. The sequence continues at coordinate 17,560 of CALMRA010000014.1, forward strand.
TATCGAAGGCCTTCCAGCCTCTGATCACTTCAAGATACTGACCTGTGATCTCGGCAATCGGAAGGTCGAGAATATCGATCTTGCGCTGGGCGATCAAATGCAGCAACAGATCCAGCGGCCCCTCGAAGTCGCCGACGTGAATATCCATCAGAATGCTCCGAAAATCATCCCGAGGATCCATCCGTAAAACTGGTAGATCCAGTTTACGATGGGCGTGATGATATAGCCGAACAGGCCGAATACCATCATCGCCAGCAAAACGATCATGCCGTAGCGCGAAAATTTCATATAGGAGACCCGGGCTTTATACGGAAGGAATTCCGCAAGAACGTCGGCTCCGTCAAGCGGAGGGATCGGGATCAGATTGAATACGCCGAACATGATATTGTACATTGTCATGTACATCAGAATGATCTGCAGGTAAATATTGCCCAGACCCTGGGTCGCATACATCGCAGCCATCGAGATAAACCCGAGCAGCAGATTCGTCACGCAGCCGGACAAAGCGACGACGATCATTCCCTTTCGTCTGTTGCGAAAACGTGACGGATTTACCGGCACCGGCTTCGCCCAGCCGAAATGAAAGATCAGCATCGACAGAAAGCCGATCGGGTCAAGGTGCTTAAGGGGGTTCGGGGAGAGCCGGCCCGCAAGCTTTGCCGTATCGTCTCCCATTGATTCCGCCGCATAGCCGTGGGCCATTTCATGAAATGTAATGGCCAGAATAATACCCGGAAGGCTGAGCAGCATCTGCATCAGTCCCGCCGAGCTGAAAAGACTTGTCATATTTCTCCTCCGGTCAGAGCCAGTCTGGAATCCTGTCGCGGGATGTCAGGTCCTCGTAGGTTTCCCGTTCGACAATCACGCCGGATTTCTCTCCGGACAGCAGAACCACCGCCGGCTTCGCAAGCCGGTTGTAGTTGCTTGCCATCGTATAATTATAAGCGCCCGTATGACGGACAGCCAGAATATCTCCGGTCCGGGGCGCAGCAAGCTCGATCTCGCCGATAAGCGTATCGGTTTCGCAGGCCTTGCCCGAAACGCGCACCTTTTTCGCGTTTTCAGGGGTAAGTCTGCGACCGCATACGAGCGCTTCGTAATCCGCTCCGTACAGCGCAGGACGCGGATTGTCCGCCATTCCGCCGTCTACGGATACATAGGTCCTGACGCCTTCTATTTCCTTGACGGTTCCGATCGTATACAGCGTGATGCCGGCTTCCGCGCTCAGAAACCTGCCCGGCTCGATCATCAGTCTGGGCATCGGAAGACCCTCTGTTTCAAAAATCCCGCGGATTCGTTCCACCATTTTCGGAATATAGATCTCAGGCTCAAAGGTCTCGTCGCCTGTTCTGTAGGCTATGCCGAAGCCTCCGCCCAGATTAAGCTCCCGCAGGGGAAGTCCCCGTTCGAGCAGCTCCCTGTACAGGCCGGACATGATCTCGGCCTCCGCAACAAAAGCTTCCTCGTCCGTTACCTGTGAGCCGATATGGGCATGCAGCCCGATCGTATCGACATATGGCATCTGCGCGGTCTGAAGGATTACCCGCGCTGCGCAGTCGAGAGGCAGTCCGAATTTCGTATCCGTCTTTCCCGTGTTGATCAGCTCGTTCGTATGGGCGTCAACACCCGGATTGATCCGAAACAGAATCTCGGCGCGGATCCCGTACTCGCGGGTTAGCGCATCGATGCGTGCGAGTTCATCCTCTGAGTCGACAACGATCCTGCCGATCCCGGCTTCCAGCGCTTCTCTGAGCTCCCGTTCCGACTTGTTGCTTCCGTGGAGCGTGATCCGGGCCGGATCAAATCCCGCGGCCAGCGCCGTATAAAGCTCTCCGCCGCTTGCCGTATCCAGCGAGAGTCCTTCTCTGTCCAGGATCCTGCAGACAGCCGTATTCAGGAAAGCTTTTCCCGCATAATTGATTTCGTAATCCGCGCCGGCCGACTCAAACGCGTTTTTCAGTGACGCAGCCTTGGACAGGAGAATATCTTCACTGAATACATACAGCGGCGTCCCGTATTCTGCCGCGAGATCTTCGGTATCATGACCGGAGAATATAAAATGTTCTGTCATTTTTCCTCTGCTGAATAAATTTGTAGTAATACGACGATATGTCAAATCATTGAATAATCGTATAAAAAAAGGTGACCGGAAGAGGTCACCTCTATTTATCTGCTGAAATAATAACCGAGCGCGCAGACCGTTTTTGCATCTTCAAAAAATCCGTGTTCGAAAAGCATGCGTGCCGTTCTGATCGGAATTTTTACGATCTGTAAAAATTCGTCTTCGTCTTCGTCAAGCTTGCTCACTTCAAAAGATTCCGCCATAAATATCGTATGTTCTTCATCGAGAAAACCCGGTGACGGCTGAATACTGCACAGATATTCGAGTCTGAGCGGTTTTAGACCGATCTCTTCCTGAAGCTCGCGGACCGCCGCTTCCTTTGGCGTTTCCCCCGGATCGATGAGTCCCGCCGGTATTTCCGTCATCAGACGGTGTACCGCATAACGGAACTGCTTTACGAAATAAAAACAGCCGTCTTTAACAGGCAGTATTGAAACACCCGGAAGGTGATCCACTACTTCCCTCATCGCTTCCGCCCCGTTGGGCAGAGAAATCTGGTCTACATGCAGACGGACGATTCGTCCGTCGTATATCTCTTTTTCAGAAATTTTTGTTTCTGTCTGATCCATCATGAATCTGTCAGGCCTTTTCCAATAATTCGCGCAGTTCGTCCATAAACGATTCCGCGTCCTTGAATTCTCTGTACACCGAAGCAAATCGGACATAGGCGATCTGATCGATCTCCTTGAGCATATCCATGACCTTTTCTCCGATGCGGGCGGAGCTTATTTCATTCTCTCCGCTCTGATTGAATTCCTGTTCCAGCGCGTTGACCCGGCTTCTGAGAAGATCCACAGGCACAGAGCGCTTGTAGCAGGCCTTCATTACGCCTGAAAGTATCTTTCCGCTGTCAAACGGAACCCTTGCGCCGTCTTTTTTAACGACGGTGAGGGGAATTACCTCGGTCTTTTCCCAGGTCGTGAACCGTTTCCCGCAGTTCAGACATTCGCGTCGTCTCCGGATCGCGTTCTCATCTTCTGCCGGACGCGAATCGGTAACGCGGCTGTCCGGACTTCCGCAGAATGGACAGCGCATTATTCTCTTGTCAGGAATCCGGGAATATCAATTTCCCCGTCATAAGACTTGCGGCTCTTCTGACTCTGCTTCAGATTCTGGGCGTGTTCCGCCTTCGCCTGAGCTTTCGCCTGTTCCGCACGTTTCTGTTCTACTTCTTCCGCCGGCAGGAACCCTGTGGCGATGACTGTGACCTGGATTCTGTCTCCGAGGCTTTCGTCAATAGTAGCACCGAAGATAACGTTGGCGTCTTCGTCGGAAGCTTCACGGGCGATAGTCGCCGCACGGTCTACTTCGAACAGAGACAGATCTTCGCCTGCAGTGATGTTGAGCAGTACGCCTGTCGCGCCGTCGATTTCGGTTTCGAGAAGCGGAGATTCGATCGCTTCCTTCGCAGCTTCTTCAGCTCTGTTTTCACCCGAGCCGAAGCCGACGCCCATGTGCGCCAGACCTGCATCCTGCATGATGGTCTTGACATCGGCAAAGTCAAGGCTGACAAGACCGGGCATCGAAATCAGGTCGGAAATCGATTTTACACCCTGGAGAAGAACGTCATCCGCCAGCTTGAACGCGTCTCTGAGAGACGTAGATTTATCTGCCATTCTGAGAAGTCTGTCATTCGGAATCGTAACGAGGGCATCGACATTGTCCTGAAGGAAGCCTGAAGCGATCTGCGCGTTGCGCATACGTACCTTTCCTTCGAACGAGAACGGCTTTGTGACGACACCGATTGTCAGAATACCCATTTCACGGGCAAGCTTCGCAATGATCGGCGCGGCACCGGAACCGGTTCCGCCGCCCATGCCTGCGGTAATAAACAGAAGGTCGGTACCTTCGATCAGTTCCTTGATCGCTTCTGCACTTTCTTCCGCCGATTTCATTCCGGTTTCAGGATTACCGCCAGCGCCGAGGCCGCCTGTTGTCTTTTCGCCGATCTGGAGCCGCTTTTCAGCCAGCGTCAGAGCCAATGCCTGATTATCCGTATTCATCGAAATGAAATCCACGCCCTTCAGGCCGGATTCGATCATCCGATTGACAGCATTGTTTCCGCCGCCGCCTACTCCGACAACGCGGATTTTGGCGAAATTATCATTATAGCCGTCTAATTCAATCACTTTGGTCCTCCTGTAAGCGAACAAACTTTTAAATTTATATAAAAATTTATTTCCTTAGTTTACTGTCACTATACACTAACTGCATTTTGACTGTTTCAGTTTAACCTTTTATTACTAAAATTTCAAGAAACAGGCCTGTATAATGCTTTAAATTATCAGTTTTTCTTAATCAGCTTCTCGGCTTCTGGATCGGATTGTTGCCTGCTGTCAGATTGATATCGAGTTCACTCTCTCCATTTTCAACAACCGTCTTTATATACCCGAAATAATCGTGAAAATTATCCAGGTCCTTTACCGTGAAGACAGTACCGTCTACGGTTATAATTCTGTAGGTGTTGTCGCTCTTGAGCGATACCTCAGAAATCCTGTTCAGCAGTCCGTTATTTTTGAACGTTCTGAGCATTTCAACTATTATATCAAACTTATACGCAGGTTCCGCAGTGAGCGCGTCCCCGACCGATCCGATCTGATACGACGTCAGGCCGGAAACGAGGGGCACGTCCGATCTTGTCAGATATTCGCTCTTCGTAATAAGCTCCAGGTTTTCCCCGAAGTAACAGATCTGTCCGTTGTCGTTCACGGCGAACAGAACTGGCTTTTCTTCGACCTGAATGACGATCTTGTCAGGCATTACCTTGCGGATCACCAGTCTGCGGGTGATCAGCGAATCGCTGATCCTGCCCTGGGCTTCGTTGACATTGACGAGAAATATATTGTCGCCTTCCCTGATGCCCGATTCCTCGATAATGGTTTCTTTCGGAATCAGCTCGCTGCCTTCGACTTCGATGGTCCTGACGTCAAACACGCCGTCGTTAAGCGCGACGACAAAGGAATAGCCAAGAACTCCGAGTCCTGCGACGCAGATCAGGAAAACCGCGATCCGGCGCAGCATATTCAGCCGGTGCTTTTTTTTCAGATCCCGGCGCCGCTGTTCCTTCGGACTTCGTTTATTCCTGCGGCGCATCGGGCACTCCGAGCAGCCTGTCCGCTTCGGCGGCGAACCTGTCGGCCGCATCGACAATCTTCAGACCGTCTGCCGCCTGCGACATCTGCGCGCAGCGGTTCGGATCCTCGAGAATTCCCTTTACTGCGGATTCGAGCAGCATCGGCGTGAGCTCGGAATCCGGAATCAGCATCGCGGCGCCGGCTTTTTCAAGAACCCGCGCATTGAAGGTCTGATGGTCTCCCGCCGCAAGAGGGTACGGAATCAGGATGGACGGAACTCCGCAGGCACACAGCTCCGCGACAGACATCGCGCCGGCACGGCCCGCCGCCAGGTCGGCGGCTGCCAGCAGCGTGTCCATCTCTTCGGAATACGGCTGAATCGATATACTCCCGGGCACGCTTCCCAGCTCCTGTTCGATCAGTGCCGCTGTCTCCGCATCCTGTCCTCTGCCGGTCAGAAGCTTCCACCGGATCGGCTTTACAGCGTTGTTTCCATCTGCAGTCTGTGCCCGGTACAGCGAGGCCGCGGCGCCGGCGGCGCTGCGGTTGATGCTCGCCGCACCTTGAGATCCGCCCATGACGACGACAAATCGATCATTCTCCGTAAGTCCCAGTTTTTTTCGGGCGGCCTTCCGGTCCGGCGAGACAAAGGCTTCACGTACCGGATTCCCGCACAGGAATGTCCGCTCCTGAGGAAAATATTTTCTGGCTTCCTCGAAGCTTACCCCGATCCGGTCCGCATGCTTTCCGGTGAGCCTGTTGCTGCGTCCCGGAAACGCGTTCTGTTCGTGGATCATTGTCGGGATCCTGCAGCGCTGCGCTTCTCTGAGCAGCGCCGCGCCGGTAAAGCCGCCCGACGTGATCACCAGATCCGGCTTATGCCTCCTGATCAGCTCCTTCGAATCGGTACGGCTTTCGAACAGGCCTTTTACCGCTTCGAGGGTTTCCTTTGAAAATCCGCGTTCGAATCCCCGCGCCCGGATCAGTTCAAGCGGAAATCCGTATTTCGGCACGATGTCCTTTTCCATTCCCACATGACTTCCGACATAGACGATCTCCGCTTCGGGATGCTTTTCCCTGAGCTTCTGTCCGATTGAAAGTCCCGGATAGATATGGCCGCCGGTCCCCCCGGCGGCGATGAGTATCTTCACTGTTCACCTCTTGCAGGCTGCCGCTTCCGGCGGCGCTGCTTTTTCTGACCGACCGTCATCAGCCTGATCCGCTTTCTGCTGCGGCCGGGAATCCTGACCTGTCTTGAAATATTCATAATAGGCCCCATCATCGCGAAAAGAACGACAATGGACGTGCCTCCCGCGCTGATAAACGGCAGCGCCATACCGGTAACCGGAAGCGCGTTAATCGCAACTCCGATATTGACAAAAACCTGAAATCCCAGGAGCGTCATAACGCTGGCCGTATACAGCCTGCCGAATTTGTTTTTGCATGCGAACGCGATCTTGTAGCCCCGGTAGATCAG
>CALMRA010000015.1 GCA_937872065.1 uncultured Eubacteriaceae bacterium
ACCGGAAAAGCGGAGACGATGTCAGAGGAATCGCGCTCAGCTCGGCCGGGATGATCGACAGCAGTACGGGATTCATGTATAACGGCGGTTCTGTAGAATGTATTCAGAACGTCAGTATGAAAGAAATCCTTCAGGAGAGATGCAGTCTTCCCGTTTCAGTTGAAAACGACGCCAGATGCGCCGGTCTTGCGGAAATATGGCGGGGATCGCTGTCGGACTGCAGCAATGCGGTTGCGATGATACTCGGAACGGCGGTAGGCGGTGCGGTCATCATCGACAGGAAGATTATGCGGGGAAAGAACTGCATGGCCGGTGAATTCAGCTACGTCATGACGGAGACTGACGACGCGCTTAATCCGGGTAAAACGCTTGCAATGGCAGGCGGAGTTCCCGCACTGATCAGACTTGCCTCAATGCAGAAAAATATCCCTGTTTCGGAGCTGAGCGGCGAGATCATCTTCGACCTTGCGTCACAGGGGGATGAAGAAGCAGCTGCCTGTATCCGTGAATTTGCGCGTGTTCTGGCAGTTCAGATCAACAATCTGCAGTTTATTCTCGATGCGGACCGGATCGCAGTAGGAGGAGGCGTCAGTGCCCAGCCTATGCTCATTCGGATGATCAGGGAAGAGCTTGAAAAACTCAATCATGTCTATCCATATCCTGTTCCGATGCCCGACATAACCACCTGCCGATTCTTCAACGATTCGAACCTGATCGGCGCGTTATATCAGCATCTTGACACCTATGAGACACTTCAGTAAACGAAGTGCAAAAGAAGAACAAAAACGGCAGGAAGGCGATAAAGAAATTTCAACCATCCTGCTAAGATAAATACAGCAGATGCAATATATGATTAAAAGCAGAGGGAGAAAACAATGGGGAAAGATCTTGGATACGATATTAACGGGATTAAGAAAGTCGTCAGCCACGGCGAATATTTCGGAGATTCGCTTGGACAGTTCGCGCTGAATTCAATCACAGTCCTCGCAGGACAGCTAACGTATTTCTACACGAATAAAATCGGCATGGCAGCAGCAACAGCCGGTACGGTTCTTCTGGTCGCTAAAATCGTCGACGCGGTTACAGACCTGTTCATGGGAAAGATCGTAGACCGGACTGAGACGAAAAGAGGCAAGGCGAGACCCTGGCTGCTCTGGATGATCGCTCCGACAATGCTTGCAATTATTCTGTTATTCACGATTCCACATGCCAGTGACGGAGCCATGGCGGGTTACGGGGTGCTGACTAACATCTTTGCATCGGCCATCTGTTATACGGCGATTGCGGTACCGTACTACACGATGATCTCATATAAGACGAAGAGCGGAGAAGAAGCAGGCAAGTTCGGGACCTATCGTTCGGCAGTCGGATATTCTGTCGGGATAGCAATCGGCATCGGTCTTATTCCAATTACAAACATGCTCGGCGGAGATCAGAGGGCCTGGATCATTATAGCCTGTGTCTTCGCGGCCATTTCAGGAATCGGCCTCTATATTGCTTATAAAACGTCCAAAGAACGTTATGTCGAAACGGGTGCTGCTCAGGAAAAAGAAAAGAATGTCAGCATTATCGACGGTCTGAAGATCCTGGTACACAATAAATACTGGCTTAAGATCACCGGTGTCGGTGTCGCTATTAACATAATGTATGCAATGATCATGGCAGCTCCGGTCTACTACGCACTGTATGTTCTCGGAAACGACAACATGGTAAGCCTGATCAATACAGTCAATATTATCCCGTCAATTCTCGGATTCATGACGACAGGTTATCTGCTTAAAAAATTCGGACTGACAAAAACAGCGCGCCTGGCCTGCGTGATCGGGATTTTTGGAGCCGCGGTCAGATGCTTCTTCCCCGGAAATCTGATGGTTACGCTGGTCTTCGGATCAGTTGTCATGTATGCGACAATTCCGCTTATTTCCTGTCTCCCGGCCATGGTCCTGCGTACCTCAGAAGTAAACATGAAAACCGCGGGCGTACGTATCACGGGCATGACGAATGCCTCGAACAGCTTTGCCGGTAAAATCGGTTCGGGACTCGGCGGAGCTGCAATCGGCTGGATTCTTGCTTTCGGAGGCTTTGATGCTGCAGCTGCGGTTCAGACTTCTGCAGTCACAACTGCCGTCTATGCCATCAATATCTACATTCCGCTGGCAATGTTTATCCTTGCTTTTGTGATTCTCATGAAGTATGACCTTGATGAAAAGTACGAAACGCTAGTAGAAGAAAACACTGTCGCAGAACCGGTGGAAGCCTGATAAAAAAACTAAAGGCCGACAGTCAGCTGCCGGTCTTTTTTCATAAAACCGCTAATAATGATGAGGTAGATCAATGAGTCCGGATTCTTTTTACAAGACTGAACCAGTAACTGAACATATCGATGCGATCCGCAGCAGAACAGGCGAGATCATGTATCTTCTTAAAGGGACAGACAGAGCGGTCCTGATCGATACCTGTCTGGGAGTCGATGGTCTGAAACAGACTGTCAGAGAGCTCACAGAGCTTCCGATAACCGTTATTCTGACACACGGGCACGTGGATCACGCCATGGGCGCTCCGCTGTTCGATGATGTCTATATGAACTCCGTGGATAACGGGCTGTATCGCGCGCACAGTCCGCTTGCTGTCAGAACGGGATATATCGAAGCGAATCTCGGATTTGAGCCGGGCAGCTTAAATGGCATTTCCTTTGTCGAACCGGCGGAACCCGACTTCAAAGAACTTAATGACGGGATGATCTTTGATCTCGGCGGTCTTCATGCTGAAGTCTATGCTTTACCCGGTCATACGAGAGGAATGATGATCGTTCTGATTCCGGAAGAGAGGATTCTCGTCACGGGAGACGCAGCGAATAACTCGCTGTTTCTGTTTGACGAATACTCTCTGTCAGTCGAAGAATATCGTGAAAATGTCATGCATCTGGCAGAACGACTGAAGGGAAGATATGACCGGTGTTTCATGATGCATCATGACATGGAGGCTTCC
>CALMRA010000016.1 GCA_937872065.1 uncultured Eubacteriaceae bacterium
CCTCAACGGTACGGGATTTATGGTCTGCCGTGAAATCCTCGAAAAGGACGGTGTCAATACTTTTTCGCTGACTGAAGATATCGAGTTTTCGACACAGAACATCATGAAGGGCGAAACGGTTTATTTCGTATCTGACGCGATCACCTACGACGAACACCCGACGGATCAGGCGACCAGCTGGAAGCAGCGCAGCCGCTGGTCTACCGGTACGATACAGTGTCTGTACCATTACGGTCCGATGCTGTGGAAGGACTGGCGTGAAACGAAGAACTTCAAATGCTTCGACATGCTCGTCTATCTGCTCGCACCGTTCCTCCAGGTTCTGTCGACAATATACGGCGTATTCACAATCGTGATCTATGCTATTATATCGCTGTATCAGATGGAAATGTCCAATTCGTTTATATTCGCAGTCGTTCTCACAGTCGTATCGCTGGTATTCTCGGTCATCTACTCAATGTTTGTCGTCAAAATGGAACATCATAAGGTGAACGAAGTAGCAGGATCTGCCTTCTTCTCATTCTGGTATTTTATCATGAGCTGGGCAATCATCAACATCATCGTCTTCTTCAAGCCCATCACCACTTGGGAACCGATTGAACACAAGAAGGGCGTCGAACTCGCGGACATCGAAAAGGCCGGCGATCTTCGTACGGTCTCTGCCGAATAGAAGCTTTAAGATTCCTGTCTATATGCGGGAGATATCAATCCGATATCTCCTTTTTTATTGCGATCAATTTGGCTGATGATCATTCGCTGCTCCTCATCCCTGCGTATCGCCTGAGCTTCGTCACAGTCAGGTTCCCGCTCAGGCGGGATACAAAAGGCTGTAAAGATAATCAGCGCTCTTAAATCGCATTCCAGAAGCTATAAAAAACGGCATACTTCATTTAATGAAGCATGCCGTTTCTGTTTTCCGGTAATTCAGCTAAGTATGTCAGTTAGTTCTTCGACATAACCCATTTCTGTGCTGCAGTACTGTTGGACTTGTAGCACTGGATATTCGTACCGTTAGATGTTGAAGCACCGGATACGTCGAGAGCAAGCCCGTTGCATTCGCTGATGATTGTAACCGAACCGTCGACGTTCATCGAGATGGTCCATCTCTGCGCTGCAGAACCGTTGTAGGTGTACTGATTGACGTTCGTGCCGTTTGCAGTGCCTGCTCCCGCAACATCGAGCACTTTGCCGCTCTTGACATTCTGGATGTAATATTTCCCGCCGCCGGCAGAAAGAATCTTGAACTGCTGCGCCGTAGATCCGTTGCTCGAGTACAGCTGCAGGTTCGCGCCGGAGCTAGTGGAGCCGCCCGCGATATCGAGAACCTTGCTCTGGTCAAGCTTGGACTTGATCGTATAGGTGTACGGGAAGGTGTTGCTCTGGCTCGGAAGAGTTGACGAGCTTCCCGATCCGCTGCTCGAACCGCTGCTCGAACCGCTTGAGCTTACCTTCGTAAAGGTAAATTTCTGAGCATCGGAACCGTTGCGGTCGTACATCTGAACATTCGCGCCGTTGGCAGTCGAACCTCCGGCAATATCAATTACCTTTCCGTTCGGATTCGTGATGTAGACACTGCCGTTTCCGGCATCGATGATTTTCCATTTCTGTGCAAGCGTTCCGTTGGACGAATACTGCTGCACATTCGTGCCGTTCGCGCTGCTGTTCGCTGCGATATCAAGCGCTTTGCCTGAATTTACATTGAGCAGTGTCCATGTGCCGTCCGAATTCTTCTTCGCCTTGAACTGCTGAGCCTTGCTGCCGTTCTTCGCATAGATCTGAACGTTCGCGCCGTTAGCGGTGCTCGCTCCGTCTACGTCAAGAACCTTGCTTCCGCTCAGAGCCGTTGTGACCGTATAGGTCGCGCCGTCTTCAAGACTTACCGATGTCGCCGCCATGAGCGCATCGTTCGAAGAGCTGGGAGCTTCTTCAGTATTCGCCTGAACGACGATCTGAACTGCCTGTACGCTCGAATAGAATCCGGTGGATCCTGCTTCCGCGCCGTTCTTGGCCCAGCCGCTCCAGCCGAGGCCCGAGTTATACGTACGATAATAGATATCGTAGGTATCCTTGATTGCTCCGGTCAGTTCCATCTTGACCGCTTCAACAGCTTTGCCGTTCTGAGTCGCCGCATTTGTGCCGTCCGCAGACCATCCCGGCCACAGATTGTTCGAAGAACGGACACGGTACTGGATACCGCCTTCTTCGTCATAGCCTGTCAGGAATGCGTTGATTCCCATAATGCTGTCTGAATCCTTCGTTCCCGCTGTCGTGCCGTTTGAGACGCCGGTCGTCCAGCCTGTCGAGGACTCGTTGACACTGTAGGAAACACCCGTAATATTGAATGTGCTTTCAAACAGCGCTGTACGCTTTGTCATCCAGTCTGCGACTGTGTCGACATTTTCCTGATACGTCGCTTTGAGCGATTTGGCTCCCGCATACGGATTGGATCCGCCGAGAATATTCCATCTCGCAAAGTTCATCGACTGGGTATTGTTCAGATCTGCAGCCATCGGCTCGATGCTGCTCTGCGCTTTCGCGATCTGTTCCTGACCTGTACTCTTGTAGGTTTCGATCAGCAGCTGTCTGAATTCCGGAATCTTCAGGAGTTCCTGATACCAGGTATTCTGAATCTTCGGATTGTAGGTGTTGTTGTTGATCCAGAAGGAGCTTGACGAAACGTAGGGCGAGTTCCCCTGGGACAGGTCGAAGTCCCATACCGGGCCGATATGAAGGACATCATCCGCGCCGTCCGTATAACAGTAGGCGCTGCTGACCATCGCATCGACGTTCCCCGTGTATTCTTCGACCAGGTAATATTTGGCGAATTCCTCGGCGTTGATATACGAGGATATCTTGCTCCAGTCCTTATTGTCCGCATACAGCGCTTTTTCAAACTTGTCTACCTTTGATTTAAAGGCGCTGAATGCCGCGGCCTGTTCGCTTGTCTGGTCATCTGCAAACTGATGTTCCTTCAGAACGAAGTAGCTGTTGCTGGTGGCCGAGGACTTTACGTAGAACGGATCTTCTTCCGAATAGCGCAGGTCGTCGATTTCCACAAGAACGCCGTTGTCGTCCTGCAGATCCAGACTCGAGCTGTTGATATCGAGCTTCTGACATGCCAGATAGCTTCCGCAGTATTCGCCGTCGATCCACAGATCGATCGCGTTGGACTGAGGCGACGCTTCAAGACCCATATCGTCCGCGAGGTCGTAGGCAAGCTTGTTGCGCATCAGCGAGCCGTCGGTATGATTGGCCAGGAGAACGAGCTTTTTAGCTTTCGGCATTCCGAGAACGCTGGTTTTGCTGTCAAACTTGATCTGATACGGTTTCTTGGCCATACCCCAGGTCGTGTTCCCGCGCCCTTTTACTTCGACGTTGTTGACCGCGCTGATGTTGTATTTCGTATTGGACGTATCTGACAGATAGACAGAGTTGTTCAGATACTTCGTATCCTTCGAACCGCCGTTTACCGTGTCCAGAGTGACGCCGTTAAGCGAAATGTACATGCTGGGCTGATCCGACTTCATGATCTTTACGGTTTTCGTAGATCCGGATACCGTGATATTGAACGTGTCGACACCGGTGAAATCGCCGGTAATGCTCTTGCTGCCGGAATTGATCGTGCCGGCCGTCGTATTCGTGATAGTCTGGCTGGAATTGATCGTCAGGCTGGTCAGATCTGTGTCGTCCATCAGGAACAGATAGTACGGCTGACCTGACGCTTCATGGTAGCTCTTCAGAACCTTTCCGTTGGAGTTGACATAGAACAGCGACGACGATGTCGTTGTTGAAAGCGCTGTGGTAGCCGCCTGGAGCTCAGTCGAATCGAGCGCACTGTCATCTTCAGCGGCGACGTACAGCGCCATTGTCGTCGTAACGTCTCCGGTGTCCGCCGTAATAGAAGCAGAACCGTTGCCTACTGCGGTAACCGTACCGTCTTCGCTGACTGTCGCTACATTTTCATCCGAAGAGGAAAAAGTAACGGGGACATCGTTGAGGACGTCCGCTTTTTCCGTGACTTCGACCTTCGTCTGATCACCTTCGGTAATCTGATCTGTCGAAAGCTCGGTGCTGAACACGTTCGTATCCAGCTCAATGCTGTTGTTCTGCGCAAAAAGCGCCGCTTCAGAATCGGCCGGGGCATAAATCTTCAGGCCGGAATCGGCGGAAGACTGATCGCTCTCGTTCTGATTTTCGGAATCAGGATTCTGAGTCCCGAACGCATTGTCAGCAATTGATGTAACACTGTCTGGAATGACAATGTTCTTAATCTGGCTGTCCTGAGCGACTGCGTTGTCTCCGATTCTGGTGACTGTATATTCGTTCTGATCGATAGTCACCTTTTTCGGAATAACGACTGTTCCTTCAGCCAGTCCGTCTGCGGACGACTGATCCTGGATGCCGGTTACTTCAAGTTCTTTCCCCTGCTGTTCGGGACTTAATGTGTCCTGAATGACTGAGTACTGAATATTATCCGCGTTCGAAGCGGAATTATCTTCAGCAAGTACAAGTCCTGTGCAGACAAAAAAAACGAGAATCGCTACCAGCCCAAGAATACGGGTGGAAATTCTCTTCCTCATCCTGTTACTCCTTTGAAAGTTTAAATATGTTTAATTATAATTTATCTTTAAGCAGGGTACAAGGAGTATTCAGTAATTTAGTAGGTATACGTAATAATTTTACATTTATTTTACATTAAGTCAGAACTTTTCAAATTCTGTACTTTTTTGCCAGTTCCCTGATATCCTCCTCAATTTCCTGCACAAAGCTCGCGGGACTGACGACTTTCACGGCCTTTCCATACTGGAGCACCCAGTGGCGCATCGCATCCTTATTCACCATGACAAAGATACGCAGTCTGTCCTCTCCGAGGTCTTCGATTCTAATATCACTCCCGAACCAGTCGACGACGTCACCCATATGCGCGGTTGTCGTCTCAAAACCGACCTTGGTGCTTTCGCCTGAGAACATATAGATATGCTCTGCCATATGCTGAGGAAGCGACAGCCCGTTTTTCAGCTCCGGAATCGCTTCGTTCTTCTTTCTCGGCGTTTCGAGCTTCTCAATATTGAGGATTTTGTCCAGCCGGTAATTTGCCAGGTTGTCATAGCGGTCATTGTTGCAGATCAGGTAATAGCGCCCGTTTGATGCGACAATCTGAACCGGGTTTATCAGATAACGCCGGGGCTTTCCGTCCTCGTCAAGCTTCGAATGCAGCACCAGATCCGCTCCGTAGGCGCCGTACTCGAAGGATACCTGTCTGCTTTCGATAATCGCTTCATCGAGGATTTCAATCGTGTAGAACAGGTCTTTATTCTCCGGTTCTTTGTGCGGCATCGGTTCAATATGGCGCATATGAGATTTAAAGTATTCGCTCTGAAGCTTCTCGAGCTTCTCGATGAGCTGGTGCTTCTGCTGACTCGGGATCTGACGTGAAAAGAGCAGAGAATCGATGATAAGCCGCAGCTCCGGAACTGTAAAGTCGTGCAGCAGATACCAGTCGGAGCAGACGATCTCGGTCTCCCCGTTTGCCATCTGGCGCTCCTCACTGTCGCACTCCACCTGATATTCATCACAGTCGAGCAGATTGAGCAGGTTGCGCTTGATCGCTTTACGGTCCGCGCTCATGTTGTAATCGTTTTGAAGATAACTGATAATATCCTTCTGCGTCAGTCGGTGATCGTCGTCAGAATGATGCTTTAAAACTTCGAGTATATTCAGAATCATCATTTTTTTCGCCGGTATCCCTGCCATAGCTTCCTCTGTTCCGCATCCGTCAGATGCATTTATAGTATAACTTTATTATAGCAGAGCAGCTCCGTCCCAGTGGGACAAATTCGGGACAAATAAAAAAGCCCCCGCGGGGGCTTCTAAACGGACGAACCGTTTTGTTATTTACAGAACCATGTTCAGGAAGTTCTGAGTACGTTCGTTCTGCGGATTTTTGAATACTTCTTCAGGCGTACCTTCCTCGACGATATAGCCGCCGTCGATAAAGATCACACGGTCTGCCACTTCGCGCGCGAAGCCCATTTCGTGGGTGACGACTACCATCGTCATACCTTCCTCCGCCAGCTGCTTCATAACGTTGAGGACTTCGCCGACCATTTCAGGGTCCAGCGCCGACGTCGGTTCATCAAAAAGCATAACATCCGGATGCATCGCCAGTGCTCGTGCGATCGCAACTCGCTGCTGCTGTCCGCCTGAGAGCTCCGCAGGGACGGCATCAGCCTTTTCCGACAGTCCGACTCGTTCGAGCAGCTCGTCCGCCACCTTGTTCGCCTCGTCCTGATTCATAATCTTCAGTGTGACAGGCGCAAGGGTGATGTTCTCTCTGACCGTCATATGCGGAAACAGGTTGAACTGCTGGAACACCATGCCGATATTGCGGCGGTAAAGGTCGATATCACCGTCTGGATCCGTAATCTCGTTTCCGTCGATGATAATCGTGCCTCCGGTAGCATCTTCAAGCTGATTCAGACAGCGAAGCATCGTGCTCTTGCCGGAACCCGAGGGTCCGATCACACAGATCACTTCGCCTTCTTCGATGGACAGATCGATATCTTTGAGAACCTGATTGTCTCCGAAGCTCTTGCTCAGGTTTTTAACTTCAATTTTTGGCAATTTTCAGTTTCCTTTCGACCCACTGGGAAAGCTTGGTCAGGATCATGATCGGGATAAAATACATAATCGCGACGATAATCCACATTTTAAATGATTCGAAATTGTTTGCGATGATCAGACGGCCTGTCTGTGTCAGCTCGGTCAGACCGATAACCGACAGGATGGAGCTGTCCTTCAGGGTAATGATGCACTGGTTGACAAGGGAGGGAACCATAATGCGCACCGCCTGAGGCAGAATGACCTTGCGCATCGCTGCGCCGTAGGAAAGTCCGAGGCTTCTGGCCGCTTCCATCTGGCCCTTCGGGACCGACTGGATCCCGCCGCGGACGATTTCCGCGGAATAGGCGCCGGCGTTCAGACACAGCGTGATAACACCTGCCGTGATAGCCGTCAGACGCATGCCTGTCGCGTTCGGAATACCGAAATAGATAAAGAATGCCTGTACGATAATAGGCGTTCCGCGGATCAGGTCTACGTAGACATGGGCGATACCCCGGAAGACCTTATTGGGCGAAACAAGCATAAGCCCGAACAGAAGTCCGAGTACCGCTGCAATAGCCAGCGAAATCAGCGTTGTGCTCAGCGTAACCCCGAGCCCGCTCATCAGGCGGGGGAACGACTGGGCAAAAAGTTCAAAAATATTCAAAAATTATCCTCCGTTATACTGACGGAGACCGCATCCACGGCTGCCGTGAATGCGGTCTCGTAAGTGATGCTTCGCGATAATGCGAAGCGATCTTGTTTACTTCTTGATGTATTCGTCCAGAATCTTCTGGTAGGTTCCGTCTGCCTTGACGTCTTCGAGGCCCTTGTTGAAGGCTTCGAGCAGAACCGCACCCTTCGCGTCGTCCTTCTTGACTGCAAAGCCGTAGGAATTACCGGCCTGGAGATCGCCGATCATCTTGAGCGGCTGTCCCTGAGAGATCGCATAGCCGAGTACCGGATAGTCTTCGAAGCAGGCTACGGAATTTCCGCCCTTGACTTCTTCGTACATATTCGCAGAATCCTGGAACTGCGTGATCGTGAAGCCGTACTGATCCTTGATGGATTCCGCATAGCGGGCACCTTCGGTACCGGTCTTGACAGCTACGTTCTGACCTGCGAGCTGATCGTAGCTCGTGATGTCGGAGTCGCTGCGAACCGCACACATGATACCTGAATCGAAATACGGTTCAGAGAAATCGAATTTTTCTTTACGTTCGTCGGTGATGGACATGCCTGCGATGACACCGTCTACCTGTCCGGATTCAAGAGCCGAAACAGCAGCGTCGAAACCGAGTGCCTGCAGGTCATAAGTGAAGCCCTGATCCTTCGCGATCGCGTCG
>CALMRA010000017.1 GCA_937872065.1 uncultured Eubacteriaceae bacterium
TAACCGAGATGCCCGCGACAAAATCGAGATATTCGTTTCCTTCTTTATCGTAAAGTCTGCTTCCCTTCCCGTGATCGAGAACGATCGGGTACCGGTTGTAGACGTGCATGATGTGCTGTTCGGCGTCTTCGATAAATTCCGCCGTGTTGAACTGTTCTGTTGTCATTGAATCCTTCCGTTTCTGCTGCGCTTACTGATTCTGAGCCTGCTGTTCCGTCTGCTGTTCGCTCTGAAGAGCCGCTTCCTTGGCCTGCTTCAGTTCTCTGCTTCTGACGAAGCGGTGTCTATTCGCCGGATACGGCTTATGGATCATCGTGCCGCAGCCTGCCGCCGTGAACAGTTCGAGCAGGATGGAGTGCGGGATCTTCCCGTCGAGGATATGGACGGAATTGACGCCGCCGGCGATGGCATCCACCGCGTTCGTCACTTTCGGGATCATCCCGCCGGAGATAACGCCCTGTTCGATAAGACCCGATACGTCGTCGACGTTAAGCCTGCGGATCGCTGAATCCGGATCGTCCGGATCGAAATAGACGCCGTCTGTGTCTGTCAGATAAATCAGCTTTTCCGCCTTGAGCGCCTTCGCGATCGCGTAGGCCGCATGGTCCGCGTTGATATTGTATGACTGACCGTTTTCGTCGCTGCCGATAGGCGCGATAACCGGAACATAGTCATTCTTGAGCAGCGTTTCGATCAGATTGTCATGGACCTCGCTTATTTCGCCGACGAAGCCGATATCCATCTGATTGACGAATTTCTTCGTGACCTTGAGCATCCCGCCGTCCTTGCCGGAGATTCCGACTGCCGGGGTGTTGCGGTCTTCGAGCAGCTGGACGATATCCTTGTTGATTTTCCCCGAAAGGACCATTTCCGCAACTCCGACAGATTCCTCGTTGGTCACGCGGTAGCCGTCGATAAATTCTGTCTGGATCTCAAGATTGTCGAGCATCGCCGAAATATCCTTGCCGCCGCCGTGTACGATAATCGGCCGCAGTCCGACAAATTTCATCAGCGTCACGTCGTCCATGATGCTCTGCTTGATGTCTTCGTCGTACATGAAGCTTCCGCCGTACTTGATGACGACGGTCTTCTTTCTGAATTCCTGTATGTAAGGCAGCGCTTCGACGAGTATGTCGGCTTTCTCAATATACTGGTCGAGGTCCTGCTTGGAGTGCAGTTCTGTCATTTTAATCCTTTCGGTCCGTCCTGCCGGACAGCCTGTTTATTATGAACGGTATTCTCCGTTTATTTTAACGTATTCGTAGCTCAGGTCGCATCCCCAGGCCGTCGCATCCGCCGGTCCGAGCCTGACCTGCACGTCGATCTGAATTTCAGGTTCGCTGAGTATCTGCAGGGCCTTTTCTTCAGAGAAGTCCTGGGGCACGCCGTTTTCAAACATCAGCAGCTCTCCGCCCGGGCTTGAGATCTTAAGCTCCGCCTTGTACTGATCGAAAGCCGCATCCGCGTAGCCCAGCGCGCACAGGATTCGGCCCCAGTTCGCGTCTGCGCCGAAAATCGCCGTTTTGACCAGCGAGGATTCGACAACCGAACGTGCCAGCGTACGTGCGTCCTTCTTGCTTTCCGCGCCGTACACGTTCACTTCCATCATCCTCGTCGCGCCTTCGCCGTCGCGGACGATGGACTGGGCGAGCTCCGTCTGAACGGCCTTCATCGCTTCGAAGAAGACTTTACCGTCTTCCGAATCCAGCGACGTGATCGCGGGCGCGCCGCTCATGCCGTTTGCCATCAGGATGCAGGTATCATTCGTCGACATATCGCCGTCGACGGAAATCATATTATAGGTGTCTTCCGTGATTTGATCCAGCGCTTCCTGGAGAAGCTCCGCGGAAATATCCGCATCCGTTACGGTGTATGAGAGCATTGTCGCCATATTCGGGCGGATCATGCCGGAGCCCTTGGCCATTGAACCGATCCTGACTTCCGTCCCGCCTATCATAAAGACTGCGGAGACCGTCTTGGTTTTCAGGTCTGTGGTCAGAATCGCGTGAGCCGCAGCATCTCCTGCTTCCGCCGTATCCGACAGAGAGCCCGCCAGCAGCCTGACGCCGCCGGAGATCTTGTCCATCGGAAGCTGTACGCCGATAACGCC
>CALMRA010000018.1 GCA_937872065.1 uncultured Eubacteriaceae bacterium
CTTCTGATCGTAGATGTCCATCAGTGCCTTCCCGCTGTACCAGTGTCCGTCAATCTTGACAGGTGTGAACGTTCCGTCGTGATTCATGATCATACAGGCATGGAAAAGCAGATTTCCGTTGTAGGTCAGATACATGCTGCCCTTGGCGAACAGAAAACGGACATGCTTCTGCAGCCGTTCCGATTTATTAAATGCGGAAACGAGCTTGTCGATCACGCTCTGTTCTTCTTCGTTCAGTGCAGACGGATCCGCAGGATTTACAGTCGGGAAGGATTTGTCCAGGAGCGGATAGGACGTTCCGTCTATGTCGATATCGCCGGTTTCGTAATTGATTTTCGGCAGCAGGATCCTGTCGTTCATTTTATATTCAGGATGCCGCGTAATAATCTGTTCCTCGAGCTTGAACTGCATGATCGCGACCGCCTTATGCATTTTCGCCATCAGCAGCATATCAGGATCCTGTTTCCAGTTCTCATCCTTCGCGGCCTTCGGTCTGAACAGATCGATATCGTCGTCTCCGTAGATTCTGTTCGCGAAGGTGGCGAGGGGAAGAAGGTTAATCCCGTAGCCTGTTTCAAGCACATCCATATTGCCGTACCGCAGTGCGATTCGGATTACGTTGGCGATGCAGGCCGTATTCCCGGATGCCGCGCCCATCCACAGGATGTCGTGGTTTCCCCACTGGATATCCATCGAGTGGTGCTCCATGAGCTGATCCATAACCAGCTGCGGACCGGGACCTCTGTCGAAGATATCGCCGATGATATGCAGATGATCGGTACACAGACGTTTGATCACGCCGCACAGCTCCTCGATAAAATAATCGGCTCTGCCGCAGTCGACCAGCGTCCGGATTATCATATTGTAATAATCTTTTTTGTCCGTTCTCGATTCGTCTTCCTGCAGCAGTTCTTCCATGACGTATCTGAAGTCTTCAGGAAGCGCTTTATTTACCTTGCTTCGCGTATACTTGGTTGCGGTTTCGCGGCAGACCTTCACGAGCCTGTAGATCGTCAGCTCATACCAGTTGTTCAGGTACTTTTCCGGTTTCGTTTTTTTGATCAGCTCGAGTTTTTCAGCCGGATAATAGATCAGTGATGTCAATTCGTCCAGATCTTCGGTAGTCAGCGTCTGTTTAAGCGCTTCGAGAACCTTTTTTCTGACCGCGCCGGAGCCGTTCTGCAGGACGTGATAAAAGGCCTCGTTTTCACCGTGAATATCGGTCAGAAAATGTTCGGTTCCTTTCGGAAGGTTCATGATCGCACTCAGATTGACGACTTCTCCGACGGCGCTTGTGATGCTGGGAAAGTCCTTTGAGAGAAGTTCCAGATACTTTTTATTGCTGATGATTTCTTTCTGGCTAAACTTTTCCATAAATACTCCTTAGTTAGTACGGGCACACTGCAGCTGTCCGAAGGGACAAAATTGCCTCGTGTTTTTATTATATGCCCTGTATTGAATTAAGACCAGAAATGAGAGACAATTGACAATAAAGTTCGAGAAAAGTGTAAAAAAGTAGCAAAAAAGACTTTACAAAATGTTCCGTGCCTTGTAGAATAGTAAAAGTCAGCTGAACAAGCTGATCTGTGATTCTGTAGCTCAGCTGGAAGAGCGCTACGTTGACATCGTAGAGGTCGTTGGTTCAAGCCCAATCAGAATCACCATTTTTGAAACTTATCCGCCGATTATACGGCGGTTTTTTTATGCTCTTTTACCGGCCTGACTAATCGGGAAAACCGGAAAGGCGGGGAAGATGAATCAGGATGAAAAACGAACTTAGATGTAAAACGGGCGCAGAAAAGGCTGAGATAAAATACCTCAGCCTGTAAAGTGCTTCTTTATTCCTGATCCGTGTCTTTGTCCGCATCTTCCATCAGTCCGGTGATCCGTTCCGCTTCCTGTATGCTTTCCACAGGCGTATAGATACCGGTCTGATTGTTTTCCATCAGCCAGAAGTGTTCTCCGGTTCCTTTAAGCGTGATATCGTAGACCGTATATTCATCCGAAAGACTGGTCGTTTCGATATCGCCGATGGTCGCCACTTCGTAAATGCTGAAATTTTCTTCGTTGGCCAGATAGAATTCTTCGAATTCGGCGATGTCCTTCAGAAAGATATAATCCTCAAATTCGTTTCCTATACCTCGCACTAATATTTTGTTTTTCATGGCTGATCTCCCCGTTTGATGTAAATAATAGTATCCAGTTGATTAGAATAATAACAGTATTGATTAATTATGAATTTCAGGTTAAAATAAAAGTAAGTTTAGACTAACAATTAACGAGACTTACAACACGTTAATCAAAGGAAGCCGTGGGCATATCTTTCACAGCCGAGGGGTATGAGATAATGACTTCATTAATACAGATTTATCGAAAAGGAGAGAATAATGGAATATAATTTATCGCCGGTTCTGCTTGCAGGGCTTGCCGGCTTATTTACCTGGGGGATGACCGCAGCGGGCGCGTCGATGGTTTTCTTCTTTAAGGAAATCAATAAAAAAGTACTGAACATGATGCTCGGATTCGCAGCAGGCGTCATGGTCGCATCGAGCTTCTGGAGTCTGCTGGCTCCGTCCATCGAAATATCGGAAGGACTGTCGGTTCCGAACTGGTTTCCGGCGCTGACCGGTTTTCTGCTGGGCGGTCTTGCCCTCCACCTGCTGGACAAATTCCTGCCGCATATTCATCCGGAAACGGGACATCAGGAAGGCGTCAAGTCCACATGGCAGAGAAGCCTGCTGCTCGTTCTGGCGATCACGATACATAATATACCGGAAGGCTTCGCCGTAGGCGTCGCTTTCGGCGGACTCGCATCCGGAAACGGCGTATTTTCGCTGACTGCAGCGATCTCGCTGGCTCTGGGGATCGGGATTCAGAATTTTCCGGAAGGCGCCGCCGTATCGATCCCGCTGCGCCGCGAAGCGATGAGCCGGACAAAAGCCTTTAATTACGGGCAGCTTTCCGGGCTTGTCGAACCGATAGCGGCGATAATCGGAGCTGCAGCCGTCATGTATATCAATCCGATTCTTCCGTATGCCCTTGCGTTTGCAGCCGGCGCGATGCTGTACGTCGTAGCCGACGAACTGATCCCGGAATCGCAGATCGGCCACGATGTGGAGATCGAATTCTCAACACTGGGCTTTATGGGCGGTTTCGCGATTATGATGCTGATGGATGTGGCGCTGGGCTGATCCGGACGAATAGGCACACAGCCGCACAGCAGCAGATATCAGGAAAACAGCGCAGATACAGAAAGGCTTATTATATGACAATAATCGGACCGCACGTTTCCATCGCGAAGGGATTTCTTCACGCGGCAGAGGATGCCGCATCGATGGGGGCGAACACATTTCAATATTTTACGAGAAATCCGAGGGGCGGAGCAGTAAAAAAACTCGATCATAAGGATCTTGAAGCCTGCCGCTCGTTTATGGAGGATCATGAATTCGGGCCGATCCTCGCCCACGCTCCCTATACGCTTAACATGGCTTCCTCAAAGCCGGAGACCCGGGACTTTGCGTTCCGCGCGTTTTCGGAGGATCTTGAACGAATGGAACAGATTCCCTGCAGCCTGTATAACTTTCATCCCGGCTCACATACCGGAAGCGGAGCGGAGACCGGGATCGGGTGGATCACAGAGATCCTGAACAGAACCCTCGTTCCGGAAATGACGACGACTGTTCTGCTTGAGACGATGGCGGGAAAGGGAACGGAGATCGGACGCAGCTTCGAGGAGCTCGCCGAGATCATCGAAAAGACGGAGCTGTCGGAAAAGCTCGGTGTCTGCATGGACACCTGCCATATCTTTTCCGCAGGCTACGATATCGAAAATCATCTTGAAGAAGTTCTCGACGATTTTGACCGCCTCATTGGGCTGGACCGTCTCAAGGCGATCCATCTGAACGACAGCAAAATGCCCTTCGGAGATCACAAGGACCGCCATGAAAAGCTCGGAGAAGGTCTCATCGGACCGGAGACCATCGCACGGTTCGTGACAGAGCCGAGACTCGCCGCGGTTCCGCTGTTTCTTGAAACGCCGAACGACAACGACGGCTACGCCGCGGAGATCAGAAGAGTCCGTCTCATTCGGAAAGAAGCCGGGATTGACTGATCTTCCAAAGTGAGTCCGAAGAGCGGGCTTTATACGGAGAAAATATTCAAAAGATCGATCTTACTGTTCACGAATAATACAGGCCGATTTAATCATGCAGCAAAATCATGAACCGGAGAACAATTCAGGCACCGCACTGCGGTGCTTTTTATTTTCGTGTAAATAAACATTTACATACGCATGCTATAATATTTTGTAAAGCTGTAATACGAAACGATAACTGAAAATCGCGTTAAAATGAACAAGATCAAGAGGAGACTAATATGAAGATCGGAATTGACGTAGGCGGGACCAACCTTGCGGCAGGAGCTGTAGACAACAACGGTCAGATCGTTCATTCGGCCAGTACGCCGGCGCTTCCGGAAAACGGATACGCTTCGATGGTAGACAGCATGGCGGCTCTGGCGGACGAGCTTGCCGCATGGGTTAAGGAAAATGCGCCGGAGGATCCTGTCACTGAAATCGGATGCGGCATTCCGGGGATCATCTCAAGAGACGGAGCGACGGTCGTAAATGCTCCGAATATTTTCTGGAAGAACGAGCCGCTTCAGAAAGATCTGTCGGATAAGACCGGACTTCCGGTATATCTGGCCAACGACGCGACGGTTGCAGGGATTGCCGAAAACCGATTCGGAAGCACAAAGGGCTTCGACGATGCGGTGATGTACACACTCGGAACCGGTGTCGGCGGATGCGTCATCATTAACGGAAAGATCGTGAACGGCGCCCACGGCGTCGCCAGCGAAATCGGCCATACCCTGGACGGAAAGAATTTCTATACCTGCAACTGCGGAAAGAACGGCTGTCTTGAAACCTACGCATCGGCCACAGGCCTCATCAAGCGGGCGCAGCGTCTGATCTCCGAAGGCATGCAGTCTTCGATTCTGGATCTGGCAGGCGGAGATCCGGACAAGATCACCGCGAAGATGGTTCTCGACGCAGCCAAGGCGGGAGACGAGGTCGGGACGGAATGCTTCGAAATTATGGTGGACAAGCTGACCAATTCCTTCGCCAATGTTATCGACCTTATCGATCCCGCAGTCTTTACGATCGGCGGCGGAGTCGCGAACGCGGGAGATTTTCTTCTCGACGCGCTTAAGGACGGCATGGAAGGCAAGATCACCTATCCGGAGCTTGTCGATCCTGACATCCGTCTGGCGAGTCTCGGCAACGATGCCGGTATCGTCGGGGCGGCTTATGTCGGAGATTACATAGTTAAAAAGTAAGCGGCCGGACGCAGAGCGAAAGGAAACGATGTGAAGCGATACGCGTGTATATTTGTGGGCTGCAATCGCTGCTCGCTCAAAGTAGCTCAGAGAGGAGCCGGAGGCAAGGTCAATATTCTGGATCAGGCGGAATTTCCCGTCAATTTCGGAAGCCGGATCTTTGCAGACGAGGCAGTAAGCGCACAGTCGGTCTCCGAACTGTGCCGCATAATTGAAGAATATCTGAGCATCGCCGCTCAGAGTGCGCCTGAGAAGGTGGATATCTTTATCAGCGCGGCGCTGAGACGGGCGATCAACAGCATTTATATTTACGAACGGATACGGGACGCGGTCAAGCCCTATACCGTACATCTGATGAGCGACGAAGACGAGCTCGTCGGCTTTATCGAAGGGATGATGCTTACGGTTCCGGAGATCGTCGATACTCAGGAATTTAAAAGCGATTCTCTGATGGTCTCTCTCAAAGGAGACAGCTTCCTGCTGGCTTATCTGAAGGACGGGACCGTCTGCTATATCACGAGAATACCGCTGGGCTACCGGAAACTGACTGCAATGACGGAGAATATTACGGAACGATCGGAAAGCTTCGGAAGACTCCTAACCGAAATCGTAACGAATTATATCCGTCCGGTCAGAATGCACCTGCGCAAGGGAAAGATCCGTCATATCTATTTCAGTTCGACGGATTTTGACGGAATTGCCAAGCTTAAGAATCCGGAATTCAAACGGCGCGGCGCAGACGAACATCTCTGGCTCAGCAAGGATGAAGTGAACGGGATGTATCAGGGGATGAAGGACCTGATGCCGAATCAGCTGCAGCGCAAGTACCCGTTCCTGGAAGAGTCCGAATCGGCGACAGTGCTGTATACCCTCGTCTTCTGCAGAGCGCTGCTCGAATCGATCAGCACGGACAGTCTGTGCATGATTCCGTCGGATATCGGAAACGCCCTGGCGATGTACCAGTTTAAACAGACGAAATTTGACAGGCTTACGGACTGGATCGCGGAATCCGGGTATGCCAGCGCGAAGGAAGCGGCGGCCCGATACGGTGTCGATCTGCGTCATGCGGAAGAGACCGAGTATTATGCGCTGCGTTTCTTCGACACGCTTAAGAAACGCTATACCCTCGTCAAGCGGGAACGCTATATGCTCAGGATCTGCGCGATGCTGGCGGAGGCGGGACAGTTTATCGGCGAGGAAGACAGGGCTGCGGCCAGCGAATTTCTGATCAACAGGATGGAGATTCTCGGCCTCACGGCCAGAGAGCGGTTTCTGTGCGCAAGGATCTGCGCCCATACCGCCGATCCGGCCTATATCGGGATTCCGACAGACAGAGATCTGGCAGAGAACGAACAGCTCACCTGCGCTCAGCTTACGGCGGTTCTCAAGCTCGCTGAAGCTGTCGACGCAGGACGAAAACAGAAGATAAACAAGCTGACGTGTTCGCTGACGGAGGATTCGTTTACCGTCAGAGCATCGACGTCTAAAAATACCCATCTCGAAATGTATGATTTCAACTCGGCAAGGACCTGCTTCCGGCAGGTTTACGGACTGAATCCGGTACTGACCATCAAGAGGGTGAAAATCTGATGACAACTAATTACACGCCCGGCCCGTACGTCGGCAGAGAAACCAGCTGGCTGGATTTCAATTACCGGGTTCTCGAAGAAGCATATGACAAAACGAATATGATCGTTGACCGGCTCAAGTTTCTGGCGATCACGGCCAGCAACCTGGATGAATTCTTCATGGTCCGTATCGCCGGGCTTAACGACCAGGTGAGCGTCGGCTATACGAAAAAGGGTCTCGACGGACTTTCGCCTGCCGAACAGCTCGCAAATATGCGGGCCGGCACCCACGAGATGATGAAGCGGCAGTATAACTGTCTGACCAAATCGATCCTGCCGGAGCTGGAGCAGGACGGGATCGCCTTTGTCGGATACAGCGATCTCGACTCATCCGAGAAGAACTATGTCGAGGAGTATTTCGACGAAGTCTGCTATCCGGTACTGACGCCCCAGGCGATTGACAACTCCAGACCGTTTCCGCTTATCTCAAGCAATGCCGTCAATCTGATCGTTCAGCTTGAAAACGACGAGAAGCAGGATACGAAGAAGAAGAAAAAGAAGGATGACGGGTTTCTCTACGCGATTATCGAAGTCCCCAGCGTCCTGACCCGCATCATTTCACTTCCGTCTTCAGGGAAGCAGAATCAGAAGCGGTATATCTTCCTCGAGGATGTGATCAAGGCTCACGTTTCCGAGCTGTTTCCGGGATTTAACGTCAAACACGTTTCAGAATTCCGGATCACGCGAAACGCGGACCTTGCGATTGATGAAGATGAAGCGGAAGATCTGCTTATCGAAATTGAGAAATCGATCCAGAAGCGCAAATGGGGCGCGTCTCTGAAAATGGAAATCACGCCGGACATGAACAAGAAAGCCAGGCGCATGCTTATCGAGATGCTGGAGATCGAGGAGAACGAGATCTACGAGCTTGCGGGACCGCTGGACCTGTCCGCCTTTATGAAGTTCTCGAGAAGACCGGAGCTTGACGAATACAGGGAAACGACCTGGGTTCCGGTTCCCGCGCCGGACTTTTACGGCCGGGACGATATCTTCGAAGTGATCCGCGAAAAGGACAGACTGCTGTCGCATCCCTTTGAAAGCTTTAAAACGGTGGTCGATTTTGTCCGCACTGCCGCGAAGGATCCGGATGTCCTAGCGATCAAGCAGACGCTGTACCGGGTATCCGGTGATTCTCCGATCATCGAAGCGCTTATCGAAGCGGCGGAAAACGGAAAGCAGGTTACGGTTCTCGTCGAGCTGAAGGCCCGTTTCGACGAAGCCAACAACATCGTCTGGGCGAAGAAGCTCGAGCATGCGGGCTGTCACGTCATATACGGACTGCCGGGGCTCAAGATCCACTGCAAGATGATCCTCGTGGTTCGCCGGGAGGACGATCAGATTGTCAGGTATGTTCATCTCGGAACCGGCAACTACAACGACGTTACCGCCGGACTGTACACCGACATCGGGATGATGACGGCGAAGGAAAGCTACGCTTCCGATGTTTCGACGCTGTTTAACGTTCTCTCGGGCTATTCGAAATACGAGCTGTGGCGGAAGATCGAGGTCGCGCCGAACACGCTGCGGGAGGCCTTTAACCGGATGATCGACCGTGAGATCGAGAATGTCAAAAACGGTTCCGAAGGTCTGATCCGGGCAAAGTTCAACGCGCTCATCGACGACCGGATCGTACAGAAGCTGTACGAGGCTTCGCAGGCCGGCGTCAAGATCGAGCTGATCGTCCGTGGTATGTGCTCGCTGATCCCGGGGATCCCGGGTGTTTCAGAAAACATCGAAGTCCATTCCATCGTCGGAGAGTTCCTTGAACACAGCCGCATCTATTATTTCTTCAATAACGGCGCAGAAGAGCTGTACCTGGCCAGCGC
>CALMRA010000019.1 GCA_937872065.1 uncultured Eubacteriaceae bacterium
TAAACGACAGCGTCAAGGCGATGGCCGGCGAGAAAATCGTCGCGGACAACACCGGAAACCGCGCATACCCCTATACAGTGCCGGAAGACAGCTATTTTCTCCTCAACGACAACCTCAGCAATACGAATGACAGCCGTACGATCGGAGCTGTCGACTCAAGCCGCATCGAAGGCAGGATCATCCAGCTTTTGAGGCGGAGAAACTTCTGATATCAACGATGTTGATAAATATTCTCCACCCTTAACACAGATACCAGAGATCTGACCGTAGCGAAGACCGTAACAGGCAACACCGGCAATACCACTGACAACTTCACATATACAGTCGAGCTGACAGGTGTTACCGGACAGTACACAGTCGAATATTCCGACGGCCGGACATCGACCCTGACAGATGCCGACGGCTCCACAGACCTCACCCTGAAGCACGGACAGAGCTTTACGATTAAAGGACTCCCGACAGGCGCGGATTACGTCGTGACAGAAAACGCCGCATCCGGATATACCCCGTCAGTAACGGCCGGCACCTATACAGATTCAGCCGGAAAAGGAGAAGCGCTGTCTGTAGAAGGCAATGTCATCGATATGCCCACGCTGGCTTTCACGAATGATTCCACATCAGATGTACCCACAGCCTTCGTCATCAACAACTGGCCCTACATGCTTATCGGCCTCTTCGCAGTCGCTGGCATAGCCTATGTTGTGATCAGAAAGAGAAAGAGCCCGAAGACAGGCTTCTGATCCGGCGGATCGGCAGAATAAGATTAACCTGCAGCATAAGCAGGGTCTGTACGACAGCCCCTGCTTATCGTAATTTCAAAAGGAGGCTGCATTGGAGCATTCGAGAAAATATCGAGCGGCCAGAGCAGCCAATCAAACCCTGAACACCCTCGTTAACATCCTGCTTCTGATTATTCTGGCAGTCTGCGCCTACGCCCTGTACGATTCATACCGGGTCACAAACAACGTGGACCGCTTTAACGTGCCGGACGAAGACATCTATTCCACCTTTATGCAGCTGCGCTCGGAGAACTCCGACGTCGTCGCCTGGATCAGGGTGGACGATACGAATATCAGCTATCCGGTTCTCCAGAGCACCGACAATATGAGCTATCTGAACCTGAACGCGAAAAAGGAATACTCCGCCGCAGGCAGCATCTTTATGGACTGCGGGAACGCCTCGGATTTTTCAGATTCCCATACGATGATTTACGGTCACAACATGTCCGGAGAGAGGATGTTCGCGGACGTCGCGAGTATGAGCGACGAGTCTTACTTTAACAGCCACAGTACAGGGAGGATATACCTGCCTGACAGGACGCTGGAGTTTGAGATCGTCGCCTTTGTACGCGCCGACTCGAACGATACGGCGATCTACGGAGTTCCCCATAATACGGAGGAAAGCATGCAGAAGCTCATAGACGAGATAGACCGTCTGGCGGTCTGTCAGAGAAGTTCGATATCGACGTCGGACAAGCTTATCACACTGTCCACCTGTACGGTAACAGAAGAAACAGGACGCTATCTGGCGGTATGCCGGGTCACCTCGGAAACACCTGCAGGAGAAAGCAATACATGACAAAAATAACAAAAAGAGGAATTCTACAGACAGGACTGCTGTTCTCGGCGCTTCTCGTTCTGCTTGCGTCGCCGGCATCCGCGCAGGCCGCGGGAACATCAGATACGCTTACAGCTTATCCCGTTACTGTAGAAGAAAATGTGACGGGAGATACCCCCGATTCACAGAATACCTTCGTATTCACGCTAACCGCCGTCTCCACCGGCGCGCCGCTTCCGACAAACGGAACGGAGCTTTCGATCACCGGTTCAGGCAGCGCGGACTACACATTCGATCTGAGCAGCGCCCGGCCCGGGGATATTTATGAATATACCCTTCGGCAGCAGAGCGCAGGCGCGAACAATTATACACAGGATACCTCCGAATACACCGTCCGTATCTACATCGTCAGGAACGACAGCGGAGTCCTGTCTCCGGAGACGGTCATTACCGGAGCCGATACGAAGTGCGCAAGCTGCGTCTTTACGAATCAGTACACCGCGCCGGCCGTCACGGATCTGACGACCTCCTCTCCCTTCACGGGCGTGACGCAAAATACAGGCGTTCTGCTTCTTGCCGCGGCTCTCATAGCTGCCGGGGCGATCATCGTGATCGCAGGGAAAACGAAAGCTGCCGGGAAAGATGTCAGATAAGAGAAGAACGATGAAAAATTTAAAAAAGAAAAAACCGGTTCTTGTGCTCCTGCTGGCGGCAGTGATGCTGTTCAGTTCGATGTCCTCTTCCTTAGCGGCAGACAACACGATCAGCAGT
Source organism: uncultured Eubacteriaceae bacterium (assembly GCA_937872065.1). GTDB lineage: Bacteria > Bacillota > Clostridia > Eubacteriales > Eubacteriaceae > UBA7485. The sequence continues at coordinate 2,329 of CALMRA010000019.1, forward strand.
ACCTACTTCGTCAACCAGGACTTTTCACAGCTCGCGAGCCTGTCCACAATCAATACCTGGTACCAGGTCCTCCAGTCCAGTGATACGAGATCCTATCCGACAAATTATCTGGATGACCAGAACTTCGGATGGAAAACCACCGAGCAGACTGAGATAAAGTCAGGCGGCTGGAATCCGACCACCACGACCTACAGGCTTATGGAAGGACGTTCCTTTGCCTATGATAAGCAGCAGGATCAAAACGGCGGTTCCTCCTACGGTCTTTACGACGGGAAGATCGAAGGCTCGACCGCAACGATCTTTGACAACACCGGTCTGACTCAGGACAGCTATATGGTGGAAACCAACTCCTGGGACGTTTCCGCGGTCTATCAGGATATCAAGGCGACTCCCGGAGCCAGCTACACCTACAGCTTCTACCACGGCGGCCGCGCCAACGGTGAAGACAAGCAGACCCTCGCAGTCGTCATCGGCCCGGCCAGAACCTCGGACGGCGGCTACAACACAGTCGCGAATTACACCAGCGGGACCGTGACCGACGGAAGCGGAAATTCTTACGAACTCGGGAACAACAGCAAGGATTTCTTCAATACGGTCTATTCCTTCGCAGCAGACGTGCTGAATATAAGCAGCGCGGATCTCGAAGCCGGCTATACGATCCCTGACGGAAACGGAGATTTCTCAGGCTGGTACGTCCAGACCTCGACCGTATCCGCAGGCTATTTCAAGGCGGACAGCGGCAGCTATACCGCGCCGGCCGACGCAGAATACCTGACCATGGCCTTCGTTTCGACAACGACCTCCGGCGACTACTCCACCTACGGGAATATCGTCACGAACGTCAATCTCGGCATAGACGTGACCGTCACCTACAAGGACAGCAGCGACGTCAATCCGATACAGGACTACACCTACACAGTAGGGCAGGGCTCGAGCACTCCGAACTACGCCAGCACGGAGACAAATCCCGGCGGAACGACTCCGACGAAAACCGGCAAGATCTTCCTGGGCTGGAGCAAGGACGATCCTGCCGGAGCGGTCGTAACGCCCGACGCGACGGTAAGCCGGAACACGACCTATTATGCCCAGTGGGCGGACGCCGCGACCCTTACCGTAAGCAAGACGGTGGACAACCCGACGACGGACAGCGATTCGACGTCGTTCGCGTATACGGCGAAATTCACCGATTCCGAAAACAACCCGCTGACGGGCACGTATACTTATCAGTCGGCTGACGGAACCGTCGGGACGGTCACCCTCGATGAAAACGGGGAAGCGTCATTCAATCTGACGGACGGCCAGAACGTCGTATTCACCGTACCGGCCGGCACGAGCTACACCGTAATGGAAACGGAAAACAGCGCCTATACCGCGTCAAACACCGTCGACGGGACCGTATCGGCGGCAGGCAGCGTCGCGGAGGGGACGCTGAGCACCACATCAGGCTCCACAGCCGCGTTCACGAACACCCTGAAGACCGGCGGATTTACCGTGAGCAAGACCGTCACCGGCAACACCGCGGAGACCTCCAGATACTTCAGCTATACGGTGACCCTCAAGGGCTTTGACGGAACCTGCGCCGTCAAGTATTACGACGCCGACAACAACGAGATCACCGATCTCGCAGACGGACAGCCGGTGTCAGTGACGTCTACAGCAGAGGGGACTGACAACACGATCACGCTGAAGAGCGGACAGCGGTTCGAGATCACCGGCATGCCCGCAGGCTCCGCCTACGCGATCTCTGAAGCGGCAGTGGACGGCTACACCCAGTCCATGAAGAAGGACGGAACCGACGCGGACGTCACGGTGACGGATACGCAGGTAACCGCGGATACGGTACCTGTCTACGCCTATACGAATTCGTCAAGCGCAGCGCCTGCGACCTCCTACACCCAGAACGATACGCCGT
>CALMRA010000020.1 GCA_937872065.1 uncultured Eubacteriaceae bacterium
GAGATACCTGCGTAGAGCGCGATATCGCCGCACGAACGTCCCATAACCTGAACGATGTTGATCCGATTGTGCGAGAATGTGGTATCGCGGATCTTGCTGATCGCATCGATTGCGGTTGAAACCGCCGTATCGAAGCCGATGGTATAATCGGACGCACCGAAGTCGTTGTCGATGGTTCCCGGCATCCCGACGACTTTAACGCCGAGTCTGGAAAGCATCAGAGCACCTGTCAGAGACCCGTCCCCGCCGATGACGATGAGCGTGTCGATATGATACTCTTCGAGAATTTCCGTCGCACGCTTCAGGCGGGCGGATGTCTTGTAGATTTCGCTTCTGGAGGTGCGGAGATTCGTGCCGCCGCTTCCGAGGATCTCGGCAAGCATGTTTGAATTCATGGGCTGGAAGTCCTTGTCGAGGAGACCGGCATACCCGCGGTTAATTCCGTAGACTTCATAACCAATATCGAGCGCGGCCCTTACCGAAGCTCTGATGGCAGCGTTCATTCCCGGGGCATCACCGCCGCTGGTAAGAATCCCGATACGTTTTCTGTCTCCCATTTATATTACCTCCACACTTTTTTTTCCCAGATATGCTTCCAGGCTGTGTATTAATTCATTGTCAATAGAGACGCTCAGCTTCTCGGAAGCCCGGAAGCGTTTATTCTCTTTCTCAAAATATAATATCACAGGGCTTTCCCCCGGAAAACTAGCCAGAATTTTTTTTATTGGTTCAAGGAGAGTTTTTTGCGTTAAATCTGCAAAATGAAGCACCATCGTTCCACTTCCCGCGTGGGTGTAGTCCGACTTTTCGTCTTCATGCACCATATTTTCCCCTTCACGTCGTTTCCTGCGACCTTCCGCCTGCAGCTTCAGATCGTCGAGGGTCTTCATCCGTTCGACGCATACCGACACGCTCATTTCTTCATCGTAGCAGATCTTGCCCTTTACGATAACCGGCGTGTCCTCTTTAAGCATCCGTCTGAACTTTTCATAATATTTCGGGAAGATGACAAGATCGATCCCGCCATAAATATCCTCGAGCCTTGCGAAAGCCATCAGATCCTTGTTTCTCGTCAGCTGGGAACGCGTCGACTTGACAAGGCCTCCGACCGTCACCTGACTCTGATCTCTGACCTTCGCGCTGAGCTCCTCATACGAATCGCACAGCGAAAAATCGAAATCTGCGGCTCTTTTCAAAATATCTCTGTATTTATTAAGCGGATGACCGGAAATATAAATGCCGGTCACTTCCTTTTCCATTGCGAGAATCGTGTCTTCGGAAGCAGGCGGAACGTTCGGAAAGCTTTCTTCTCGAAGCTGTTCGCTCTGCCCGGCGCCTGCCAGATCGAGCAGATTCATCTGTCCGGACAGATTATCCTTCTTCTTTCGCTGAGCTTCGTTCAGGATGCTCTCCGCCCCGGCCAGCAGCCGTTCGCGGGGAACGCCGGTATAATCGAAGCCTCCGCATTTGATCAGATTCAGGATGCACCGTTTGTTCAGCCCCTGTCCCTCTACATTTTCGCAGAAATCGGTGAATCGGACAAAGGGACCGTGTTCCTCACGGGCTTTAACGATCTCGTCGATCATCCCCTGACCCACGCCTTTTACTGCGCCGAGACCGAACAGAACCGCGCCGTCGGAAACCGTGAACCGGGCTTCCGACCGGTTCACATCCGGCGGCAGAACCTTGATGCCCTTTCTCGTACATTCGTCGATATAGCGGGCGATCTTCTTTTCCTGATCCATGACAGAGCTCATCAGCGCCGCCATGAACTCTTTCGGATAATAATACTTAAGCCAGGCCGTCTGGACCGCGACGACCGCGTAGGCGGCCGCATGCGATTTATTGAAGGCGTACTTCGCGAAATCCTTCATTTCGTCCCAGATTTTCCTGGCAGTTGCTTCGGGAATACCGCGGGCAATGCAGCCGTCGATTACCGCTGCGCCGTCCGCGTTTTTCTCTCCATAAATGAAGACCTCGCCCTCGTGCTCCATGACGTCCGATTTTTTCTTCGACATCGCCCTGCGCACGAGGTCGGAGCGTCCCATCGAAAAGCCCGCCAGATCACGGAATATCTGCATGACCTGTTCCTGATAGACCATACATCCGTATGTAACCCCGAGAATCGGTTTTAAGGATTCATGGAGATACCGGATCTGTTCCGGATTCTTTTTATTCCGGATATATTTCGGGATCTGATCCATCGGCCCCGGACGGTACAGCGAGATCCCCGCGATGATATCTTCGAAGTTTTCCGGCTGAAGCTCCTTCATAAACGAGGTGATCCCGGAGGATTCGAGCTGGAATATCCCGCCGCAGTCGCCCTCTGCGATAATTTCATAAATATGAGGATCTGTCATATCGATCGCGTCGATATCGACTTCTCTGCCCGTGCTCTTTCTGATATTATCCACGGCGTCGCGGATGACCGTAAGCGTGCGCAGTCCGAGGAAGTCCATTTTGATGAGCCCCTGGGATTCCAGCAGTCCCATCGTATACTGGGTCGTAATCGAGTCGCCGGTCCGGTACAGCGGAACGTATTCGGTAAGCGGCTTGTCGCTGATTACGACGCCCGCGGCGTGGGTGCTCGCGTGACGCGCCATCCCTTCGACGGCTCTCGCATAGCTGAGGATCTTCGCAACCTGGGGATCCCCTTCCGCGATCGCCTTGAGCTCCTTGTTTTCCTCGAGCGCCTGGTCGATGGTCACGTTCTGTCCCGGATGCATCGGAATCTCTTTTGCAAGCCGGTCCGCCGTATTATAGTCAATATCCAGCGCCCGCGATACGTCGCGGATCGAGCCCCTCGCAGCCATCGTCCCGAAGGTGATGATCTGGGCGACATGGTCGTCGCCATATTTATGCGTAACGTAGTCGATGACTTCCTGACGGCGTTCGTAGCAGAAATCGCAGTCGATATCGGGCATCGTATAACGCTCCGGGTTCAGGAAACGCTCGAAGAGCAGATTATATTTGAGCGGATCGAGGGTCGTGATATCGAGGGAATACGCCACAAGCGAGCCCGCCGCAGATCCTCTGCCAGGTCCTACCTTAATTCCGTTTGTCTTCGCAAAATGGATGAAATCCCAGACAACGAGGAAATAATTGTTAAAGCCCATATCCCCGATCGTCTTGAGCTCGTGGTCAAGACGGGCTTCGATTTCGGGCGTGATCTCGTCGTACCGCCTTGCAAGTCCTTCCCTGCACAGCGATTCCAGATACTCTCCGGAATCGCTGTAGCCGACCGGAATTTCGTATTCAGGCATATGATTGACGCCTTCTTCAAGCGTTACGTGACACCTGTCCGCGATAAGCATCGTATTTTCGACGGCACCCGGATAATCGCCGAATTCACGGATCATTTCCTCCGGAGAACGCAGACTGAAATCCCCCGTATAACGAAGTCTGTCCTCGTCGTCGACACGCGCGCCTGTCTGAATACAGACAAGCACATCGTGGGCGGCCGCGTCTTCGCGTCTGACATAATGGGAGTCGTTCGTCGCGACCAGTCCGATTCCCGTCCGTTCGGAAATCTTCCTCAGTCCTTCCCGGACCGCAGCTTCCTCCTGTATCCGGTGATCCTGAATTTCGAGGAAAAAATTTCCCTCTCCGAAGATATCCTGATACTCGAGGGCCAGTTTTTCAGCGCCCGCCTGATCTCCTGAAATCACCGCCTGGGGGATCTCGCCCGCAAGACAAGCTGACAGCGCGATAAGGCCGTCGCTGTACTTTCTCAGCAGCGCGTGATCGACCCTGGGTTTATAATAAAATCCGTCAACGTAACCGGCGGATACGATTTTCATCAGATTTTTGTAACCCTCGTTGTTTTCAGCGAGGAGGATCAGATGTGCGGCTCTTTTCTGAGCCGGGTTCCTGTCTGTCATATCGCCCGGCGATACATAAACTTCCGATCCGATAATCGGCGTGATTCCCTGCTTCTCGCATTCGCGGTAAAAATCCACCGCACCGAACATAACGCCGTGATCGGTCAGAGCGAGAGCGTCCGCTCCCTGTTCCCTGGCTGCCGAGACAAGATCCGGGATCCTGCTGAAGCCGTCAAGGAGTGAATATTCACTATGGACGTGAAGATGGGTGAATTTGCTCATAATCGTTCTTTCCACAGGCCGCGCAGGCGGCCTGAAATATACTGCCTGTTCATATTCCGTATCCGGTACCGCACACTGCAGTACCGGATACGATGTATTATTATACCATCTCCCGCATTTTACGCTGCATTCCTTTTTCCATAACCGGTACCCGGATGATCACAGGTAAAATTTCTAAACGCCTCAGGATATTGTCAGAACGGCGAAAAAAAAACCCGCCTGTTACGGCGGGCCTGATTGACATCGGGAATCCTTTGATCAGCTTTCGATGAGCTCTATTCTTTATATCGAAAATAATGTCGTTACAGGAATGAAGAATCAGAACTTGGGTTCTGTCTTCGATCTGGCCAGAACCTCGCTGATACGCTTAATATCGCTTCCGACTGAAGCTTCGACTGCTGCAAACAGCGCGCCTTCGACAAGCGGTGCGTCTACGATTTTGATAAGCTCGGGATAGTCGGAAAGTTCGATCGCCATCTCCGACGACATCACCGCGGACCCGAGATCCACCAGCATAATGACGCCCGCCGGTCCCATCACCGCGTCGATCGCTTCCCGGATCGACCCGAGATCAGTCCCGATACTGCCGTCGGGCAGTCCTCCGGTCGCTGCAATTCGGGCATCAGGCGCCATTTCAAGCGCCAGATCTACGACACCCTGCGCGATTTTGGGACTATGGGATACGATGACCAGGCCGACCGTATCAGCGGCTTCAGACTCCCCCGGCGCACCGCCGGCAGCTTCCGTCATCGCGTCGATCATATAGGAAACGGATGTTGCGCCCGGATCCTGAAAACCGATGCTTCGTTCGCCGAGATAGCTTGCGCGGCCTTTAGTCGCCTTGATGGTCTTTGTATAATCCACGCCGTTCCATGCGGCTTCATCCGCTTTTTTCAGCGCGGCTGCGATATCGTCGCCCGCTTCGATCGCGGCTTTATAAGCGTCTCTGGCAGGCATGATGGCATCGAGCATCGTCTTTTCGCCTTCGACCGCCTTGCCTCTGAGCTGGATTCCGCCGATCATCGCGTCGAAAATATCGGCGATCTGCTGTTCGGTCAGTTCTTCCGCTCCCTTAACTGCTCCGCCGGCCTTCATAAACGCCGTCCCGTACAGCGGACCCGACGCGCCGCCTACAGTCGAAACGAGCGTCATGCCGACTGCCTTGAGAATATCGGCAATGCTTTTGTCTTCAAAGCCCGGCTTTTTTTCTTCAACGGCCGACATTCCGCGGTCCATATTGATTCCGTGGTCACCGTCCCCGATGTGCTGGTCAAATTCCGTCAGTTCCTGCTTATGTTCATGCATTTTATCTGCGAAATTGTCCACAAAAACGAGAATCTGATCTTTTGTCATACTCATAAGCTCTGCTCCTTAAAAATGGCAGGCAGAAAATCTGCCTGCCATCATTTTAACATAGCCCGGTGTTATACGGCATCGTTTCGCCGTCCCGTTATGCTTCTTTTACCGTATCTGCCGTATCGCGGTGCTCTGATCAGACGACTGTCATTGCCGGAGTATCGGCCGGAGCGTCGAGAAGAGCCTTGAGTTCGTCGTCGAGTTCGAGCAGCGACAGAGACGCGCCCGCCTGGTCGATAGATGTCATAAAGTTGCCCAGCAGCGTCTTGTAGATTTTGATTCCCTTGTCTGCCAGAACCTTATGGGCATGGTTGGACAGGATCAGAAGTTCCATTTCCGGAGTAGCACCGGAACCGTTGACCATCAGCGCGACTTCCTTGCCGGCATAGTCTTTATCCTTGAAGATATGTTCGAGAAGTTCGTCTACGATACCGTCTGCCGGCTTGATCTTTTCCGTCGCTACACCAGGGGCCCCGTGGATGCCGACGCCCATTTCCATTTCGTCTTCGGCAAGTTCGAAACCGGGTGTACCGGCTGCCGGAACTGTCGACGGCTTGATTGCGACGCCCATCGAGCGGACGTTGTCGATGACCTTCTGAGCGACTCTCTGGACTTCCTTCAGATCCGCGCCTTCTTCAGCCTTGGCTCCCGCGATCTTATGGATAAAGATTGTTCCCGCAACACCTCTGCGTCCGATTGTATACAGAGAATCTTCTACCGCAACATCATCCGCCGAGATGACCTGTTCGACATCGATGCCTTCGTCTCTGGCCATGTCCGCAGCCATTTCAAAGTTCATGACATCGCCCGTATAGTTCTTGATAACGAGCAGAACGCCTTTGCCGGCATCGACTTCCTTAATCGCTTCGAAGATCTGGTCAGGTGTCGGAGACGTATAAACTGCGCCCGCACATGCGGCATCAAGCATGCCTTTTCCGACATAACCGGCATGAGTCGGTTCGTGGCCGGAGCCGCCGCCGCTGACAAGAGCGACCTTGTCCGCTTTCTTGTCTGCTCTGACGATAACATCGAGCCCGTCCATACGCTTTACGTACTGCGGGTAGGTTGCCGCCATCCCATCGAGCATTTCAGTTTCTACATTCGCAACATCGTTGATAAACTTTTTCATCAGGATTCCCCCATTGCATTGTTAATTCTATTATAACCAGTGGGGTTAAACGCTACTGCGATGAATTATGAAACTTTTTGATACTAGAAGTGTAGAATTTAGCTCTTATTCTGTCGTTTTTTTCGTTCTCTTTCTTACTATAGAAGTCAGCGCGGCGTAAATTATTACCTTGCAAAAATCCTTCGTTGTAAACTATTATTTTTATTGCTTATTCTTATTTCTTAACTTGTTTAAAGGGCCGTTTTCGTGATTAAATCTGTCTTTTCCAGATTTTATTATATAGATTAACTAAACCTATCTTTTATTTGACTTTTTGATTATTTGTGTTGATTAGTCGATTGTTAAACAAATAACTTGTTTTTTTCGGCCTGAGAGTGTTTACACAACCCCCGGACTGTGCTAATCTGAAGTTAACAAAATAAGGCCGACTGATACAGGCCTTACATATACAGGAAACAGGGAGATCCGCAGATATGAACACGTTCGTACATTGACATTGTAGGGGATTACAAATCAATACGAGCAGAGTTATATTACTGCGGTTTTTTTGATACTCTCTGTGAAAACGCTTCACTCAGGACAGTCCTGCAAAGTTTTCATCATAAGATTCAAGATTCCGCAGAACTGAGGGGGGCCTGAGTGATCCCCTGTGTATGACGGGCAGTATCAGGATGCTTTGCTTAAAAATTAGGGGGGGTTTAGTTTTATGGCTAAATACATTCTGGCTCTAGACTCTGGGACAACCAGCAACCGCGCAATTCTCTTCAATCACGATTCTGAAATCGTAGCAGTCGCTCAGAAAGAATTCGAACAGCATTATCCGAATCCGGGCTGGGTCGAACATGATCCGATGGAAATCTGGGCTACTCAGAGCGGCGTTGCTCTTGAAGTTATGACCAAGGCTGGTGCTACACCGGATGATATCGCCGGGATCGGGATCACCAACCAGCGTGAAACCACCATTATCTGGGACCGCGAAACAGGCGAACCTGTTTATAACGCGATTGTCTGGCAGTGCCGCCGTACTGCGAACTATGCGGATATCCTGAATGCCCGTGAAGGTCTTGCGGATTACACCCAGGAAAACACCGGCCTCGTTCTCGACCCGTACTTCTCCGCTACGAAGATGGCATGGATCCTCGACAATGTACCGGGCGTACGTGAAAGAGCCGAAAAAGGCGAACTCGCTTTCGGTACTGTAGACTGCTGGCTGGTCTGGAAACTGACCAACGGTAAAGTTCATGTAACAGACTATTCGAACGCCTCCCGTACAATGCTCTTCAACATCAAGACACTGGAATGGGACGAAAGAATGCTCAAGGAACTTGATATCCCGAGATCGCTTCTTCCGGAAGTCAAGCCTTCATCCTGCATTTACGGCTATACCGAACTGTTCGGCGGAAAGATTCCGATTGCCGGTATGGCAGGCGACCAGCAGGCCGCTCTGTTCGGACAGGCATGCTTCAATCCTGGCGACGCGAAGAACACGTACGGCACAGGCGCTTTCCTGCTGATGAACACAGGCAAAGACAAGCCGCTGTCAAAGAACGGCCTGGTAACGACAATTGCATGGGGCCTCAAAGAAGGCGTCGTAGACTACGCACTCGAAGGTTCTATCTTTGTAGCAGGCGCTGCGATCCAGTGGCTGCGTGACGAACTCCGTCTCGTCGATACTTCTCCTGATTCAGAACATTTCGCGAAGAAAGTTCCGGATACGAATGACTGCTACGTTGTTCCGGCCTTCACAGGACTCGGCGCACCGTACTGGGATCCCTATGCTCGTGGAGCAATCGTAGGTCTGACACGCGGCGTCAATAAGAATCACATCATCCGCGCGACTCTCGAATCTCTTGCCTATCAGACAAAAGACGTTCTCGACGCGATGGAAAAAGACTCCGGCATCAAGCTGGCGGCTCTGAAGGTCGACGGCGGCGCTTCCCAGAACAACTTCCTGATGCAGTTCCAGGCAGACATCCTCGGCGTTCCGGTCGACAGACCTGTCGTCGTTGAAACAACAGCTCTCGGCGCTTCCTATCTCGCAGGTCTTGCAGTAGGATTCTGGAGTGGTGTTGAAGAAGTCGCAAAGGCATGGAAGTGCGAACGCTCGTTCGAACCGATGATGAGCCCGCAGGTTCGTGCAAAACTGTACGCCGGATGGCAGAAGGCTGTCGAACGTGCAAAAGGCTGGGTAAACCCGAAGGAAATCTATTCATAGAATAGAATCGATATTTAAGTAATTAATTAGAAACGGCACCGGCTTCCCCCGGTCAGAGTACAGGTATCTATGTCCACATTAAAATGTCAGCATCTGTTTGAGAATAACCCTGTGATCGCAGGGGTTCGTTCACCGAAACAGCTCAAGGAAGCAATCGACTCCCCGACCGAAGTCATCTTCCTCCTCTGCGGAAGTATCTACAACCTCGAGATGATGGTTAATCATATCAAACAGGCGGGCAAAAGTGCGTTCGTTCACCTGGATCTGATCAAAGGCTACGGGCAGGACAGTTATTTCGTCAAGTATCTGGCGGATGACATCCATCCGGCCGGTGTTATTTCCACAAAAAACTCGCTGCTGCAGCGGGCTAAACAAGACGGTCTGATGACTATTCAGCGAGTGTTTATGCTGGATTCTGCAGCTCTCGAAGTCTCTTTGAACGCCGTCAGAAAAGTCAGACCTGATGCTGTTGAGGTTTTACCGGGTGTCGTGCCCAAACTGATCACGCGGGTCGATGAAGCATTAAACATTCCGATTATTACAGGCGGCTTTATTCAGACAGCGGAAGAAGTACGGGCGGGTTTGGAGGCTGGCGCGCTATCATGCAGCACCAGTGATCCTGAACTCTGGTCACTCAATTACAGCATCAAAAATAAATAACGGCATCGGAGAGCCTGTAAGAGAATCACTTTGATTTTCTGCAGGCTCTTTTTATTCTGCCGTTAAGCCGAAGAATTCTCACCCATTATTCGAAATAGGAGAAACGACTATGTATGATATTGCTATCGTAGGGGCCGGTATCGCCGGTACCTATATTTCCCGTGAGCTCGAACGCTACGACAACCTGAAAATCGTACTGCTCGACGGTGAAAGCGACGTCGGAGACGAAATATCAATGGCTAATTCCGCCATTATTCATGCCGGATTCGATGCGCCCAGCTACAAGCTCAAAGGAAAATTCAACGCGCCCGGCTGCATTATGTACGGAAAGGTCTGCGAAGACCTCGACGTTCCGTTCAAGCGCGTGCCTTCTCTCGTCGTTGCACATACCGAAGAAGAAATGATGAAGCTCCATGAACTTTATCTGAACGGCCTGAAGAACGGTGTCCCCGATTTACGGATCGTCTTTGAAAAAGAAGTTCACGAACTGGAACCGAACCTGGCTCCTGATATCTGCGGTGCTCTGGTTGCAGGTGACGCGGGGATCGTATCCCCGTTCGAACTGGTCGCCAAGGTCGCGGAAAATGCGGTGGACAACGGAGTCGAACTGCGTCTCGACACGCTGGTTACCGGCATCGACAATCTCGGAGATCACTTCAAGCTGACCACCACACAGGGTGATATCGAAGCGAAATTCGTCGTCAACGCCGCAGGTGTCTATGCGGACGACGTTTACGAAATGGTCGGAGAACCCTATTTTGAAATTCTCGCGCGTAAAGGCAACTACTTCATCTTCGATAAGGAAGTCGGAGATCTGGTAAAGAACGTCATCTTCCCCTGCCCTACAAAGAACGGGAAAGGCATCCTCGTCGCGCCGACAGTCCACGGCAATCTGCTTATCGGACCTGACGCTGCGCCTACCTGGAAAGGCGATATTTCCACGACTCAGGACAAGCTGGACTGGATCAAGGCGAACGCCCACAAGAACGTACCGGACGTCGCGAACGTCTACAATAAAATTATCCGCAGCTATGCCGGTACGAGAAACACACCTGTCAAGGCGGATTTCACGACGACGGACGGCGACTTCATTATCGAAGAATCTCCTGTCAAAAACTTCGTCAATTTCGCAGGCTACGAATCACCCGGTCTGACATCTATCCCGGCTGCGGGACTGTATGTCGTCGATGAAATTATCGTTCCGATGCTCGAACGTGAAGGCTATGAAGTCAAGCCGAATCCGAACTTCAATCCGAAAAACAGAAAGCACGTCTACTTCAACGACCTGACTGAAGAAGAAAAGATCGAACTGATCAAAGAAGAACCTAAATACGGGAAGGTGATCTGCCGCTGTGAAACCATCACTGAAGGCGAAATCCTCGACGTTATTCACAGAAGCGCCGGCGCTACCACTGTTAAAGGCGTCAAGAAGCGCTGCCGTGCCGGTATGGGACGCTGCCAGGGTGGATTCTGTCAGCCGCGTGTCACCGAAATCCTTGCGAGAGAACAGGGCGTTCCGATGAACGAAGTCTACTATGACAAGAAGACGGACTCTTATATCCTTAATGATAAAACGAAAGATATTGAGGACTGAAACTAATGGAAAAAGTATATGATACTGTAATTTTAGGCGGCGGCCCTGCAGGACTTGCTGCCGCTGTCGAAGCGAAAAAAGACGGCGCGAACGACGTTCTTATTCTCGAACGTGACCGTGAACTCGGCGGGATCCTGAACCAGTGTATCCATAACGGTTTCGGCCTTCATACCTTTAAAGAACAGCTTACGGGCCCCGAATACGCGGAACGCTATATCGATATGGCCAAAGAACTGGACATTCCGTATGAACTCAATACGATGGTCC
>CALMRA010000021.1 GCA_937872065.1 uncultured Eubacteriaceae bacterium
GGAGCACAGCCGCCGATTCGATCGCGACATCCGTTCCCGCGCCGATTGCGACTCCCGTGTCCGCCTGTGCCAGGGCGGGCGCGTCGTTGATGCCGTCGCCGACCATAATCACCTTCGCGCCCTTGTTCTGCAGGCTCTTGACGAGTCCCGCCTTCTGGTCAGGCAGAACGTCCGCGATCACGTGGGTGATCCCCGCCTGACGTGCGATCGCTTCCGCGGTTCTGCGGTTGTCTCCGGTTAGCATATAGACGGTCAGTCCCATGGCCTTAAGCTGGGCGACCGCTTCGGGAGAGGTTTCCTTCAGAACGTCCGCCACCGCGATCACCGCTGCGAGCTTTCCGCTGCGTGCGATGAACAGCGGCGTCTTTCCTTCGTCGGACAGCCGTTCGAAATCTGCCATACTGCCTTCGAGGCTCACATCGTTCTTTTCCATGAGCCTGATGTTGCCCACCGCGTATTCCGTATCTCCGACGATCCCTTCAATCCCCATGCCGGAAACCGCCGTAAAGAATTTCACGTCCGACGGGACCAGGCCCCGTTTCTGTGCGTCTTCGACGATGGCAATGGAGAGGGGATGCTCGGATTTGGCTTCGAGGCCCGCGATATCAGCGAGGAGCTCATCCTGCGGAAGCTTCGCGTATTCGACGAAGTCCGTCACCCTCGGTTCGCCCACAGTCAGCGTTCCGGTCTTATCGAAGACGATGGTATCCGCCCTGCCCAGCGTTTCCAGCGCTTCGCCGTTTCTGAACAGGATGCCCTGGCTCGCACCGACGCCGGTGCCCACCATAATCGCAGTAGGTGTCGCAAGTCCCAGCGCACACGGACATGAGATGACCAGCACCGCGATGCCCACAGACAGCGCGAAGCTGAAGCCGTAGCCCATCAGCAGCCAGATCAGGAACGCGCACAGCGCGATGATCATGACCGCAGGAACGAACCAGCGTGAGATTTCATCCGCAAGCTGGGAGATCGGGGCCTTCGAGCTCTGGGCTTCCTCGACGAGGTTGATGATCTTCGACAGCGTCGTGTCGCTGCCGACCTTCGAGGCTTCGAACTGGAAGCTTCCGGTCTTGTTGATCGAGCCCGCGATGACCGTGCTTCCCGCTTCCTTTTCGACCGGGATCGATTCGCCGGTAAGCAGCGATTCGTCTACAGCCGAATGGCCTTCCGTGATCACGCCGTCCACAGGGATCCGTTCGCCCGGCTTGATCAGTATCGTATCGCCGACGCGGACGTCCGCGATGGGGGTGACAACCGGTTCGCCGTTCACGAGTACCGTCGCTTCGTCAGGCGCGAGCTCGATGAGCTTTTCGATGGCCTGAGAGGTCTTTCCCTTGGCTCTTGCTTCAAGAAACTTGCCGACAGAAATCAGCGCGATAATGACGACTGTGCTTTCGAAGTAGATGTCGTGCATATGGTGAGCGACCGCCATCGTGTTCCCGTAGGACATGGCCCAGAGCATCTGGTAAAACATGTACACCGAATAGATGAAGGCCGCGCTGGTGCCGACTGCGATAAGCGAGTCCATATTCGGGACGCGGTGCCACAGCGCCTTGAAGCCGTCCGTATAAAAGTGAGAACCGATATACAGGACAGGCAGGCACAGCAGCAGCTGGGTCAGCACGTTCACGAGGATATTCTGATCGCCGCTCAGAAAGGACGGGATCGGAAGGCCCATCATCGGACCCATCGACAAATAGAAGAGGGGGACCGCAAAGATCAGCGCGACGACCATCTGCTTCTTTTTTTCGTGCAGCTGCTCTTCCGCCCGGTCCCTGTCGCTGCGGCGGGAAGACGGCGCCTGAGCAGCCGGAAGTTCGGGTATCACCTTATAGCCGATACTTTTAACGCTTTCCTCTATCTGATTCAGCGATATTTCTGAAGGTTCATAGTTAACGACAAGCTTTTCTGTCGCAAAATTGACAACCGCGCTGTCAATGCCGTTCAGGCTTTTAACCTTCCGTTCGATGGCGGCGGCGCAGGCCGTGCACGTCATGCCTTCTATTTCAAAATTTTCTCTGATTATTTTTTTCTGATTTTCAGACATAGCTCTCCTTTCTTTTTCGAATCCGCATTTAATATATACTCCAGTCGGGGTAAAAAAAACAAGTAACACTTTAAAGCAACTGTGGCATAGACTAAAAAGATGAACGCCTCAGGCGTTCCGCACGTGCCGTCCGCACCGCTGCGGGAGTCGAAACAGCCGGTCGTAAATGTACCGAATATAAGTTAACGTTATGTTGAAAAAATACAGAATGAAATAGCGACTGATAATTAAAATGAATGCGCTTTCAATCTTGAGATAAAACGAGATGATTATATTATAGTTTATATTTATAAATCCTGTCTTGAACAGTGCGCTTTGAGTGCTATAATTTAATTTAGTAATACACAATTCTGCGAGAAAGGAGGATTATGATGATTAATGATTTTGTTGAACAGATAATCTCCATGGACAATAAGGCGGAAGAAACTGAAAACAAAACTGCCGAAGAGGCGGAGCAGATCAGAAATCAGACGCTCGAACAGATCAGAACCGCGGAAAATAAAGTTCTTACAGAAACGAAAGATCAGTCGAAGTCAGAATACGACGAGGCTGTAGCGAAAGCTGAAGAAGAAAAGAAACAGATCATCGACGATGCGGATAAAGCCTGTGCTGAGGAACGCGCCCGTTTTGACGCGATCCGAAACAAAGCGGCCCGGCAGGTGCTGGATACGCTGCTTTCGGAAAAGAGGTAACGTATGGCAAGAAACGCGGCATTAGATACGAAGGTCCTCGCGATGCGCGCCAGGACGCTGTCAAACGAAGACTACCGCAAGCTTCTGCAGGCGGAGGATCTTCACGGCATGGTCCGGTATCTGAAAGATAACACCATTTACGGTAAATATCTGAAGGATATCAATCCGGATACGGCTCACCGCTCCGATGTCGAGGCGGCGCTGGCGCGTTTTCAGGTCGACGAGACGGAAAAGCTGCTTCATTATCTTCAGTCAGTCGACAAAGACCTGGTAAAGCTGGTCGTCATGCGATCGGACATCGAATCGATGAAGCTTCTGATCCGCGGACTGGCAAAAGGAGAGGATCTTCACAAGCTCAAGGACTCCCTGATTTATTCGAGAACCTATTCCACGCTTCCCTTCGGAAAGCTGCTGGAGGCTCAGGACTGGGAAACCTTTAAAAACGCCCTGAAGGATACGCCGTATTACCGGCGCCTCGAAGTTTACGATACGCTGGACATCAAAAAAGACCTGTTCCCGATCGAAAAATCGATCGAGCGCTATTACTACGATACGCTCAAGAAGATAGTCGGGAAGCTTGAAGGCAAGAGCAACAAGGACCTCGTCAAAACGATGCGCGAAGGGATCGATCTGATCAATCTGATGTGGATCTACCGGGGCAAAAAATTCTATCATCTGCGTCCGGACACGCTGCTTACCTACGGTCTTCTCGGCGGAGAGAAGGTTTCTCTCGACGATATGAACCGTATGGCATCCGAGTCCGATCCGGACGAGCTGCTTGAGCAGCTTAAAAAATTCGACTCTTACCGATTTCTGTTCGATCATCCGACAGACGACCGTGACCTGCACATGGAACGGCGCTACGAACGTTTCATGTATTACAAGTTCGCTAAGCTGCTGAAGAGCACAGGAGTCACGCGGGCTTACGCTTATCTGCGGCTGATTCATTATGAAACGGAAGATATCATCTCTATTATAGAAGGAAAGCGCTATGCGCTCTCTCCTGACGAGATGAAAAATTACCTGATCCGGGACCTCAACGAGGATAAGTGATCAGGAGACAGAAGGGAAGATTATGGCAGTAGAAAATGTTGTAATGATGAACGTTGTCGGCAAGCTCACGACCGTCAACAGTTTTGCCAGAGACATTTTTTTATTCAACGACATTCAGCTGGTCGACGCGATGGGGGAAATTGATTCCGGTCGGTTCACCCTTCCTGTTACCGAAAAGAATCTCGATCAACTGCTGGGCTTTGCCAATCTGGTTCCGGCCTCAACGGCTGCGAGACAGAAAATATTCGAACAGAAGCTTGTGAAGGTTCAATCCTTTTACAAGGAAAAGCTGAAGTTCGATCCGCAGAGCCTCCAGGCAGACGAATTTGATACGGACAAGATTCTGGCGGAAACAGACGACTTTATCGACAAACTCGAAAAAGAAAGCAACCAGCTCACGTTCTATAAAAAAGAACTGGCACAGGCGGAACAGAGCATTACCGCGTACTCGTATCTGAAAGACATTCAGGTCCCGATCCAGGAGGTCGAGAACATGAAATACTTCTCGTACGAGATCGGTTCGCTCACACCCGACAACTCGCAGCGCTTCAAAAATATCTATCCGAGCATCACCTCGGTCGTATTCCATATCGGAGATACGGATACGGGAGAAGAAGTCTTTCTCGTCGTAACCGAAAAAGATTTCCAGGTGGAAACGGAACGTGTGCTCAAGGCGCTGAATTTCAAGCCTATCGAAGGCTACGATTCCGCGTTTACGGGAACGCCTCAGTCGATTATCGACGCGCTTTCCGCAAAGAAAAAGTCCTATGAAGGGCAGATCGAGGTCCTCGAAGCCGCGCAGAACGTTCACCTGAAGAACACGAAGGAACAGGCGCAGCGTCTGTATAACGAGCTTTCGATGCTGATCACCCTTAATGTGATCAAGACTTACATGGCTTTTTCAGACAAGAATTTTTATTTCTCCGGCTGGGTTCCGAAAAAAAGCATTCCGGAACTGAAGAAGCTTGATGCAAAATATCCGGATATGATCATGATGTTCGAATCTCCGGAGACAGCAGGGAAGCCGCCGACAAAGCTTCAGAACAACTGGCTTTTCCGCCCTTTTGAACAACTCGTCAAGATGTACGGGGTACCGAATTATAACGAACTCGACCCGACCCCGTTTCTGAGCCTCACGTATATGTTCTGCTTCGGTTACATGTTCGGAGACGTTGGACAAGGTATCGTACTGCTGCTCGGAGGACTCTTGGTCGAGAAAAAAGGTATGGCACTCGGCGGGGTGGTCGCCCGCATGGCTTGCGCGTCGATTGTATTCGGATTTATATACGGCAGTATTTTCGGCATGGAGGATATAATCCCGGCCCTGTGGCTGCGCCCGATGGAGGATACGAACACGCTGCTTATTACGGCGGTCGTTCTCGGCGTCGGAATGCTTATCGTGGCCTATGTTTTCGGAATTATCAACAAGCTCAGACAGCATAACATCGACCAGGGATGGTTCGGCAAAAACGGGATATCAGGTTTCGTACTTTATCTGCTTATCCTCGTGACAGCGCTCGGCGCGATGAATTACATTTCGGAACCGGCATCTCTCGTAACTGCCGGTATCTATATCTGCGTCGGGATCACGTTAATTATCTATCTGCAGGAACCGATGACCAATCTGGTCGAACATTATAAGTTCACCCATGGAATCAACGGAGAGTATTACGTTTCGAGCTTCTTCGAAGTATTCGAAATGTTTCTGTCGATGCTCTCGAACACGCTCTCGTTTATCCGAGTCGGCGCTTTCGCACTGACCCATGCCGGCATGTTCATGGCATTCGACACGATCGCCGAAATGTGCGGCGGCGGAGTCGCCGGCGTGATCATACTGATTATAGGCAACATCTTTATTATCTGTCTCGAAGGACTGATCGACTTTATCCAGTGCCTGAGGCTTGAATTCTACGAATTATTCGGTAAATACTATGAAGGCAACGGAACGGAGTTCATTCCGGTAAGCCAGAAAGTAAAAGAAGCGGAATACGCATTATAAGGAGAAGTTTGATGAACGCATTAACTTACATTCTGATCGCAGCGGCACTGGTCGTACTGTGCACGATCTCTTCGGGAATCTATCTGATGTACAAGGGCTGCAAGGGCTCCGACAAGAAGTTGAAAAAGGTACTGAAAGTAAACCTGACCGGATTTATTCCGACAATGGCGGCGGCTCTGATCATGTTCGCGCCTACGGCCGTATCTGCGGCTGTCGATTCGACCGCGACCAACAGCAACGCCGGTCTGGGCTATCTCGGCGCGGCGCTGGCGACAGGTCTTGCCTGCATCGGCGCGGGATACGGCGTAGGCGTCGTAGGCTCCGCTTCACTCGGCGCTATTTCTGAAAATGAAAAGATGTTCGGACGTACCCTCATTTACGTCGGTCTGGCAGAAGGGCTCGCGATTTACGGTCTGATCATCTCGATCATGATCCTCGGCAACCTCGGCTGAGCAGGAACTCCTGATGAAAACAGTTATTATCAGCGACAACCGGGATACTTTCCTCGGAATGCGTCTGGCGGGAATCGGGGGCTACTATGTTGAAGAACCCGGGCTCGTTGCGGATGCGCTCAATGAGGCCGCGAAAGACCCCGATGTCGGGATTGTCCTGATCACCGAACGGTGCGCGGGCATGATTCCAGATCTGATATTCGATACGAAAAAAAAGAAGCTGTTTCCGCTCATTACAATTATTCCGGACCGCCATGGCTACAAGGCCGGCCGAAGCAAGATCACCAGCTATATCAGTGAGGCTGTCGGTCTGTAATCCGGATGCGAAGGAAGTGATACGATGATCTCAGTTCAAGAAAAACTGAATGTATACAGACAATATCTTCTTCGCAAGCTCACCGTTAAGCACGAACAGGTGATAACCGACGCAAAGGAAAAGGCCGCCGATTCGATTCACACGGCGGACGTCAAGCTTGCAGAACAGAAGAAAGCGATCGAGGACCGCAGCGAGCGTGTAGCGTTCCGCGACGGTACGAAGATTGTTGCCGAAGGAAAGACCTACGCGAAAAACGCGCTGCTTTCCCTCAAGCGCGAAGAAGAGGACCAGTTCGTTCAGGACATTATCGAACTGGCCCAGCGCTATCTCGGTACGCCGCTGTACAACGGCTACCTGAAAAACTGCGTCGACGATCTCGCGCAGTCCGGTCTGCCCGTCCAGAGGCTTACCGTATTTATCCGTCCGGAGGATCAGGAAGTGTTCCTTCAGGACGCGAAGACCGCTCTTCCGGGCTTCACGTTCGATTTTCAGACGCCTGAAAGCGCATTTGTCGGCGGCTTTATCGTTCAGGATACCGACGGACGAGTCAATTATGACTACTCGATCCGTAATCTCATAGCCGATCACAGAAAATATATCGGTGTCGAGCTCAGAAAGGCCATGAAAGGTGCACAGGAATGAACGGGGCACATAGAAAACAGGATATTCCTGAAGCGGTCGTCATTCCTGAAACTGAGAATGCGGCGAAAGCGGAGACCTCCGCTGAAGAAAAGCCGTATGTGAGCGATAAGCTTGAAACGGCGCCCGACGGAGAAATGGTTCCGGCTGGAAAGACCGAAGCGAAGGACGAAGAAGAAACGCTGACACCCGACGAGGTCCTGACAAAGAAGGATCTCAAACGGGAAAAGGCGGAAAAAGCGAAACGGGTCAACGGCGTCATCACCGGCATCAACGGACCTGTCGTAACGGGAACCGGCATGGCCAATTTCAAAATGCGAGAAATGGTCATGGTCGGCGACAAGAAGCTCATCGGCGAAGTCATCATCCTCGACGGAGATATCGGGACCATTCAGGTCTACGAAGAAACGGAAGGTCTTAGGACGGGCGAACCGATCCTGTCCACAGGAAATCCGCTGTCCGTCAAGCTCGGACCCGGGATGCTCAAGAACATGTTTGACGGGATTCAGCGTCCGCTGGCAAAGATCAAGGAAAAATCACCGATCTTCATCCCGGAAGGCATCGGCCTGATGTCGCTCGACGAAGAAACTGAATGGGAAACCCATATCAAGGTCAAGGTCGGCGACAAGCTTACGCCGGGACAGATCTATGCGACCGTACCCGAAACGCTGATGGTCGAGCACAAGCTGATGGTTCCGCCGGACGTATCCGGCGAAGTCATCGAAGCCGAAGCCGACGGAAAATATAATATCGAGCATACCGTCGTCAAGATCAAGGATCAGGACGGCAATATCAAAGAACTCAAGCTGTATCAGGAATGGCCGATCCGTACGCCCCGCCCGTCGGCGATGCGCCTTGAACCGACAAAGCCGCTGATCACAGGCCAGCGTATTATCGATACGTTCTTCCCGATCGCAAAGGGCGGGACAGCTGCGATACCCGGAGGCTTCGGTACCGGGAAGACGATGACACAGCATCAGCTCGCGAAGTGGTCGGATGCGGATATCATTATCTATATCGGCTGCGGCGAACGCGGAAACGAAATGACAGAAGTTATCGAAGATTTTCCGAAGCTCATCGACCCGAGAAGCGGCAAGTCCATCATGGAACGTACGGTTATGATCGCGAACACGTCCAACATGCCTGTTGCGGCGCGTGAAGCGAGCATCTATACGGGCATCACGATGGCCGAATACTTCCGCGATATGGGCTATGACGTCGCGATCATGGCGGACTCGACCTCGCGCTGGGCGGAAGCACTGCGTGAAATCTCCGGCCGTCTTGAAGAAATGCCTGCAGAAGAAGGCTACCCGGCCTATCTGTCCTCGCGTATCGCGGAATTCTACGAACGCGGCGGCGCGGTCAAATCCCTCAGCGGCGAAGACGGCTCGATTTCGATTATCGGCGCGGTCTCACCGGCCGGCGGCGACTTTTCGGAACCTGTCACAGAAAACACGAAGCGCTTCGTCAACACGTTCCTCGGACTGGACAAAAACCTCGCCTACGCCCGTCATTATCCGGCGATCAACTGGCTGTCCTCATACTCGGGATACATGAAGACGCTGGGCGAATGGTACGAAGACAATGTCGCGGAAGACGCGGTGGATCTGAGAAACAAGATGCTGGATCTGCTCTTCCAGGAATCGAAGCTTCAGGAAATGGTCATGCTGATCGGTGAAGAAGCTCTTCCGGACGATCAGCGCTGGGTCATCGATATCTCGAAGCTCCTGCGCGTGGGCTTCCTGCAGCAGAATGCTTTTGACAAAGAGGATACCTACGTACCGATGGAAAAACAGTATAAGATGCTCAAGCTTATCGATCATCTGTATGAAAAGGGCCTCGAAGGACTGAAGAAGGGAATCCCGACTTCGGTTATGAAGAACCCGGAAATCGAAAATGACATCATCAAGATGAAGTACACGATTCCGAATAAGGATCTGTCCGGCATCGATAAGATTCAAGACAGAATCGACAGGTTCTTCGACGATTTGAACAGGAAGTATTCCAGCTGATGAAAAAAGAATACTTAAAGATTGACGATATAAACGGGCCGCTGATCCAGATCGACGGCGTCGACGACGTCTTCTACGGAGAAGTCGTCGATATCAAGGAAAAAGCTTCGGGACAGATGCGCAAGGGGAAGGTTATCAAGATCGACGGAGAAACCGTCACGATCCAGGTATTCCAGTCCACCTCGGGGCTGTCCTCGAACAACGCGAAGACGACGTTCACAGGCGAAGCGATGGAAATTCCGGTTTCCGAAGAAATGCTCGGACGAGTCTTCAACGGGATCGGGGAGCCCATCGACAACGGCGGAGAAATCTACTCCGAGGATACCCGCAATATCAACGGGATGCCGATTAACCCGATGTCCCGCCAGTATCCGAGAAACTTCATTCAGACGGGCATCTCGTCCATCGACGTTCTGACCACGCTGATCCGCGGACAGAAGCTGCCGATTTTCTCGGGCAACGGCCTCTCCCACAACGAGCTGGCCGCGCAGATCGTACGTCAGGCGAAGATCACCGGAGAAGGCGAAGACTTCGCGATCGTCTTCTGTGCGATCGGCGTCAAGCACGACGATGAAAAGTTCTTCAGAAAGACCTTTGAAGACGCCGGCGTTATGGATCATGTCGTCATGTATGTCAACTACGCCGACGACCCGGTCGCGGAACGTACGACGGCGCCGAGAGCCGCCCTGACCACGGCAGAATACCTCGCCTTCGACAAGGGCATGAACGTCCTCGTCGTTATGAGTGATATCACCGCCTACGCGGAAGCGCTGCGTGAAATCTCCTCCGCACGTGAAGAAGTTCCGTCGCGTAAAGGCTATCCAGGCTATATGTACTCGGACCTCGCGTCGCTGTACGAACGCGCAGGCATGCTCAAGGATAAGAAGGGTTCGATCACGTTCCTGCCTATTCTGACCATGCCCAACGACGATATCACGCACCCGATTCCTGACCTTACAGGCTTTATCACCGAAGGACAGGTAGTTCTCGGCCGCGACCTCGAACAGCGCAGCATCTATCCGCCTATCGATATCCTGCCGTCGCTGTCCCGTCTGATGAAGGACGGCATCGGGGAAGGCTATACCCGGGAAGACCATCAGGATCTCGCGAACCAGCTGTTCGCGGCCTATTCCCGCGTACAGGAGGTCAGAGACCTTTCCCAGATCATGGGTGAAGACGACCTGTCGGAGACCGACAAGTCCTATATGAAATTCGGCCGTGAATTCGAAAAGCGTTTTCTGAACCAGGAATTCGACGAAAACAGAACGATCGAAGAATCTCTGGACCTCGGCTGGGAGCTGCTGTCTATCCTGCCTGTCACGGAACTCGACCGTCTGAGTCCGAAGCTTATCGACAAGTATCTGCCGAAGACCGTTTACGGGACCGGCGACCTGCGCGCGGACCTGAAAAAGGCGCAGGAAACGATGGACGAAGAGGTGAAGGACGTCAAAAAAGGCGACAAGAAGCTCGAGAAAGCAGAGAAGGACGCTCCGAATATCGAGTATGAAGTGAGCTAGTCATGGCCGTTAAAGTTACGCCGACCAGAGCCAATCTGATCAAATCCAAATCACAGCTCACGTTTTCGACTAAAGGCTACAATCTTCTGGATAAAAAAAGAACGGTCCTGATCCAGGAAATCATGAAGCTCGTCGAAGAAGCCAACGAGATCGAAGAGAAGATCACCGATACGTTCGCTCAGGCCTATGCGGCGCTGCAGCAGTGCTGTATCTCGATGGGCCTGAACAATGTCGAAGAATACGCCCTGTCCATTCCGAACGAAGACCCGTATCAGGTCAGAACCCGTTCGGTCATGGGCGTCGATATCCCCGAAGTCGTGCTTCCGGACAATCCGGATCCCTACTACTCGCAGCCGCTTGGCTTCAAGGATAACAATCCGGCGCTTGACCGCGCGATCGAGAAGTTCAACGAGGTCAAGTTCCTGTCCTACAAGCTGTCTGTCGTCGAAAGCACCGCCTTCAAGCTCTCACAGGAAATCAAGAAGGCGAGCAAAAGCGCCAACGCGCTGAACAAGATTCAGATTCCGAAGCTCAAGGAAACGATCTCGTATATCGAAGACAGCATCGAAGAAAAAGACCGCGAAGAACACTTCCGTATCAAGAAGGTCAAGGCGCACAATCAGGCGAGAGCAGCCGCAGAACGGGACTGAATCCGTCGGGAAGCGGCGGCCGCAGCCGAGAAGGCGGAAGCGGCCGCGACGGCCGAAGCCGAAGCCGAGACCGATAGAACCCTCGCGCGTCCCGATTCGATTATCGACAAACCCGAATGATATATTGAAACAGAGCAGCAGACTATGCCGCCGGCCTGAAAACCGGCGGTTTTTTAATTCCTGTTTAAATTTTTGCGTCTGACCGGTGTTTTCGGCTAAAACGGAAGGCTGTAAACGGTATTCCGTACAAGCAGTTTATGATACTATAAATTAAATAGAAATATATTTTTCAAACTTCAAATCGAAAAAAAGGTGGACAGATGGACGATCTACATTTGAAAGAAAAATACGAAAACTGGCTGGGCGATCAGTATATGGACACGATCTCTTCCGCATATATGCGTCTTCTGGATGCGGCAGATTCCGTATCGATGGCTAATCATCTGTCGGAAATCTCGATTTTTGAGATCCCGCTGCCCGAATTCTACACGCCGCTGTCGGTGGATATCATGAATCTGCTGTCAGACACGCAGATTACCGACGAAAATTATCTGCGTATCAATGAATCGCTGAGTAAATACGGCGATTTTCTGAATCTGAACCTGAAGGACATTTCAGTCGAAGACGCTCAGGAGATGCGCAGTCTCCTTAAAGCGCTTGAAAAGAAGAAGCTCGAGCGTGAAGCCGCCGAGGAAGCCAGGAAGGAACAGGAAAAGCAGGCGATGCTCGATCTGTTCTCGGAATTTGCGACTGAAATTGATGAAGACGAACAGGACGACCTCGCCTCGGAGGATGACGACGACCTCGCTGTGGAAGCGCTGTTCGACAGCTTTGCTCACGAGATACCGGAGCCTCACGGCTGGCCGCTCGTACCCTTTAAAACGACGAAGAAAACAGATCCGGAACCGCACGGCTGGCCGCTGGTCGAGTTTAAGACGACGGAAACCGCGGAGTACGAATCTGAAAAAGAGCCGGAAGCACCGGCACAGACGGAAGAGCCGCAGTCTGAAGCGGCGGCAGACACGGACGAAACGAATGCGCCGGAAGAGCCGAAAAAGGAACCGCACGGCTGGCCCCTGATTCCCTTTGAAACGAAGGAAGCCCTCGACGCGCCCGGGGAACAGAAGCAGCTCGAAGGAAGCAGCACCATCGAGCTGCCCGGAGCAATCGAAATGGGCGGAACGATCGAGCTTGACGGCACGGTCAGTTCAATGGTTCTTGAAGACAGCAGGGACGGACAGAAAAGCCTTCACGCGCCCGAAATCTCCGGACTCCTGGTCAACGAAACGGCGATACCGCTGGGCGGCGTTATCGAAATGAACGGGATAATCGAACTGGCTGGAGAAACCGCGTCTGAAGATCCGCAGGAAGCGGAACAGGCGGAAATGCTTCTCAGAGAAGTTATCGTCACGAATCTGCCTGAGCCGGCCGGGTTTAAGCTCGGACATCGCGAAACGATTCCGGTAGACAGCTGGACGGAAATGTATGTACGGGTTCTCGACGAGCTGATTCCGCTCAACAGAGAAAAGATCGGAGCGCTCACCGAGTTTTCATCCGGCGGCGGTGCGATGCAGGATCCGAAGCTGCTGTCAAACGGCCGAATTATCGAAGGGCGGATCAGCCCGGAACAGATTCTGCGAAATCTGGCGGCAGTCCTGAATCTGTGCCTGCTCTCGCCGGATTCACTGCGTCTGTTCTTCCCGAAAAAAGACGATGAATCCTGAACGGTTCGGAGAGCTGGCGGATCTGGAGGCAGATCAGATTCCGGAAGCTTTTTACGAGGAGCTCAATCTGGGTATCCTCATCGAAGAGAGTTCTAAAAGACACAGCGCGGCGCCGGGGCTGCTCACACTGGGCGAATACCGCAGAGGACCCGAGGGCAATCAGATCATCCTGTATTACGGTTCCTTCATGGAATACTGTGGCCGGACAGACGAAGCGTTCTGGCAGAAAAAGATCCGCGAGGTGCTGCGTCACGAATTCAGACATCATATGGAAGGACGCTCGGGAATCCGCGATCTCGAATACGAGGATCAGAAGGAGATCGAAGAGTATCTGAAGACGACCGGAAAACTCTGACTGAGAACCCTTTTCAGCTTATCTGAAGGGTATTGTGAGAAGCTGTTGACACAGCGGGGAGGTTCTTCGGAATCGCCGGAGCAGACTGAAAAGCCCGCATTTTTCAATAAGGAGAACACAATGACCAGACCGATAGAGTACACGATCAATCCGCTGGGATTTCTTGAAAACGCAGCGGTCGGATTTTTTACCGATGCGGCTGTCGGACTCACCCAGACCGTTTTTAACGGTGTGAAGACCGTGGCGGACGCCTGCAGCAATTTTGTCGATTCTGCAGTCGATACCCTCGACCAGCTGATGGAAGCAGAACCTGAAATCGAAGAATACTCGAAGGAACAGATCATCGATCTGATGAACGAGCTTAAAGCCGACAAAGAAACGATGATCCAGGAAGGAAGCATCAATGAAATTCCGAAGGTCCTTTTATGGGATTATATTCTTCCGGAGGATCGGATCCTGATTAACGATGAAGACGGGGGAGCCGCGATCCTTCCGATGAAGGTTTATGAGAATGCGCTTAAATACGGCATTTATCCGCCGGATCAGGACTTTTCTGTGATCCTCGATTTTAACGGACAGGATCTGATTATCGACTGCGCTGAAAGCTACCAGAGCTTTTTCGACCGGACGGGATGGGATTATCTGAATGTGATTCCGATGGAAGAAATCATGTCGAAGCTGGCCGAAGAAGATGAAAAAAGCGAAGAACCGAAGGCTGATTAAAGCCTGACTAAAAAACGCCGGATTTTTACGGCGTCGGGCCTGCGACAGTTGAAAACGAACCGCATACACTGTATAATAAGAGTGTATCCAATATCCGTGCCAGCCCAGGGGGTTTGAATGAATAAAGAGGAACGTGATTTTATCCGTTGGATTATTCAGAACGCACAGACAGAGTCAGAGCTTTTCAGAGCCGCCGAGGCCGCTGAAGGTCTCAGGCACAGCGTCCGCATTGAAACCGTTATGCGGGAAGAAAAGCCGCACAGGAAGGCAGCTGTTTGACAAGAATTCGAGCACAAAAAGGGCGCTGGCCCTTTTTTTTATGCGCCGAGTACGATAGCTGTATCAGGAATCAACAGCGCAGGAAAAACGGTTCGGGGAAACCGGAGCCGTTTCGAAGAGGGAAGTTGAAAAAATGATAAAATATTCTTAAGAAATAAGAATAAATTTTGCTCTCCGAGACAATCCCGGGGAGCGTTTTT
>CALMRA010000022.1 GCA_937872065.1 uncultured Eubacteriaceae bacterium
AAGGTTTCGCTTTAGGGTTTCAGAGATGATAATCGGCTTGTCCGGATCAATGACGGTTACGTCTCTTCCTTCACAGGGGACGCCTATCAGTCAAACGTATATCGCGCCGCAGTGGACGCTATCGCACGGAACGCGGCGAAACTGAAGCCGATGCACGTGATCAATCGCGTAGACTGCGAAAAGGTTCCGGGAAGCTGTCAGCTTAACAGGCTGCTGCAAGTGCAGCCTAATCCGCATATGAGCGCATACGATTTTCTGTATAAAGTGACAAGCCAGTACTTCGAACGAAATAACGCTTTTGTGTTAATTGTGCGGTCTGAGATCAACGGAGCGGTAACAGGGTTATATCCGATCGTTTCGGAGTCGGTCGAAGCTCTATCAGACGATGCAGGAACCGTATATTACCGGTTTAACCTGAAGAACGGGAAGCAGCCTGTTTTCTGCGAGACGGAATTAATCCACCTTCGCAGGAACTACAATCAGAACGAACTTTTCGGATCAGATAACAGCGCGATCTTCTCGGCGCTGGAGCTCTCACACGCGCAGCAGGACGGGATCGTTCAAGGGATCAAGACCGGCGCAACTGTACGCGGCGTCCTGAAGGGAATGGACGTCGTAGGCGAAAAGAACCGGAAGCAGATGCGCGACGACTTCGTTTCTGACTATCTGAGCATGAGCAATAACGGGGGCGTTATCGTAATTGACAGCTCACAGGATTATGTCCCGATCACGTCTCAGGCGGTCACTGTGGACGATAAGCAGCTCTCAGCCGTCAAGGACATGATTTACAGTTACTTGGGCGTCTCAGAGAACATCGTAACAAGCAAGTACACTGAAGACGAATGGGCGGCATTTTATGAGTCCATACTTGAACCGCTTGCCCTGCAAATGTCGCTCGAGTTCACACGGAAGATGCTCACAGAACGGGAGCGATCCTTCGGGAATGAAATAGAATTCCAGTCGAGTAGACTTCAGTTTTCCAACTACAGGACGAAGGCGGAGATCGTCGGTCAGATGCTGCCTTATGGGATTCTTACGACGAATCAGGTACTTGATATTTTCGATATGCCACGAGTCACAGACGGCGACGTCCGGTTAACGCCGCTTAATATGACGCCTTCTCAGAACATGGCAGGCGCGATCCAGCAGGACACA
>CALMRA010000023.1 GCA_937872065.1 uncultured Eubacteriaceae bacterium
TCTGAATAAGAAGCGTCCGATGGAAGACTACTTTGACTTTGACGTCCTTGCCGACATATCCGGACTTGATCCGGAACAGATGAAGACAGACATCACGAATCTCGTCGAAAACAAACGGACGGTCGTGCCGCTGTTCCACCTGGATTTCCCGAAGCTGGGCCTCACGAATCATATGTTCGTGATCCGTACCTTCCAGAATATCCCGTGCTATCGCAAGGCGCAGATTGCTGACGAGCTGTCGCGCATGCCGGAATTCAACACGGTATTCGAATATACCGATTCGTTTTACGATATCGGCGTCTGGGCCTTCCCGGAACTGACCGATATCGACGCCCTTCGGGACAAACTGCAGGAATACAGCGAAATCGAAACGATCCTCGAAGCTGACAGCGGCCGTCAGTTCCGCCGCTGGGTCTGCAGACTCGACGACGAACACGACTTCTGGGAAGAATGTGTGTTCACGGACGATTTCCTTGAAGACAGGACGGCGCAGAAAAATCCTGCGCTGTGCAGCATGAGTAAAGGGGGCACAGAACAATGAAAATCGATGCTCCGAGAAAATACGTTACAGACAATCTGAAATATGCCCTGGATCCGGGTTCAATCGCCGTCGTCGGCGCGTCCCGTTATCCGAATAAGGTAGGCTCCAAGGTTATTGAAGGGCTCCAGAAGTGGGGCTATGACGGGAAGATCTACCCGGTCAATCCCCGTGCGGACAAGGTTGCGGGACTCAAGGCCTATCCGACAGTTATGGATATACCGGACGATGTGGATCTCGTCTTTATCGCCCTTCCCGCTCATCTGGTCAAGATGGTGCTCGAAGAAACGGTGAAGAAAAAGGCGAAGATGGTCGTCATCGCCACCAGCGCGTTCAAGGAAATCGGACGCGGAGACATGCAGAATAACCTGACTCAGTTTTGCCGCGACAACGAGCTGCCGATGGTCGGCCCGAATCTGGTGGGCATGGGAAGCCCGTATCTGAATTTCAACTGCGGCTTCATTCCGTATCTGCCGGTGGAAGGACCGGTCGCGATGATCTCCCAGTCCGGCGCCAATCTGCTGGCGGCTCTGGGCGCATCCCAGAAGGATCATTACGGCATGAGCTTCTTCGTAGGACTCGGCAACAAGGCCGATGTGGACTTCTCGGAATTTATTGTCTACGCGAAGGACGATCCGAACACGGGCTGCATCGCGACGTATATCGAAGGTCTCGACTCTCCTGAAGCCTATATCGAAGCCTGCAGAGAGGTCGTTCCGAAAAAGCCTGTCGTTGCAATCAAGGTAGGCGGTTCGAAGATCGGCGTCAAGGCCGCCTTCGCTCATACGGCATCCGAAAACGAAGGTACGAACGACGCGACCTACGATGAAATATTCGACAAGGCCGGCGTAATTCGCGCCACCACCTGGCAGGAATATCTGGATACCTCGCTGGCGCTGGGACTCCAGCCGCCTCTCAGAGACGACAACGTCGTGATGATCACCAACGGCGGCGGTTCCGGACTTCTGTCATGCGACCATTTCGAACGCTGCGGGATGCCGATGAGAGAGCTTAAGGAAATCTCGCCGCTGCTTTCGGAACGAATCCGCGCGTTTATGCCGATGTTCGGCTCTCCGCTTAATCCGGTCGATATCTCCGGTACGGCTACGCCGAAGCAGTACAAAGGCGCCATCACCCAGGCGATCTGCGACCCGAATGTATCTGCCGTCTACGGATCGATCTGCCCGACAGCCGTCACCGATGTCGATGCCGTTACGGATATCTACATCGATATCTACAATCAGTACAAGCATCTCGGCAAGCCGCTTATCATGGAAGCCCAGGGCGGACAGGAATGCGAACGGGCCATCATGAGACTGCGCGACGCCGGAATCCCGGCGTATCCGACTGCTGAACAGGCCGTGAACGCGATTGTCGCGCTGAGAAAATACGGGAAGATCCTCGACCGTTTCGAAAAAGAAGCGGCGGGAGATACAGCGGCTGAAACCGCGGCGGAAGAAGTCTGATCTGCATTCGCCGCGCCGGAAACCCATCGGAGAATAAAGGTTGTAAAAGCTGTAAGCTTCTAAAAGGTGTATAGCAATATAGATAGTAAAAAAAGCCTCGCACATGCGGGGCTTTTTTGTTTTATAACACGATATTCGACATGTCTGCTTTCCTGTACTCCGTCGGCGAGATCCCGGAGACTCTCCGGAACACCTTCGAGAAGTACAGATTGT
>CALMRA010000024.1 GCA_937872065.1 uncultured Eubacteriaceae bacterium
AAATCGGGAAATATCAGGCTGAACTATGACCCGGGAAATATACTTTAATCTTCCTTAAATTATATGAACGCAATGTAATATCGTCTTATTCCACCTGAATAATTATTCACTTCCAGACAAGCTTTAATATTCCTTTATCTTAAATGATTCTTAACTATCTTTCGGCGATTTTTAAGGCTTTATTTAATACGTATTATAGTAATAAAGCCAGTTTTAATTAAGCCGTTTTAAGAAAAGCGGTTCTCTCCTGTCGTGACGTCCGTATTGCCTCTGTAAGGAGATTTAAAGCCAGGTCGTGCAGTTATTCAAAATATTCTGTAAAAACGCTCTAAACAGCTGTTACAGGCTGCTCAGATCACCTTAAATTCATCGGGAAAGCAATAAAAAACCCGGGACCGACCGGAATATTTCCGGCCCGTCTCGGGTTCGTTTTGTTTCTATATTGAATTGTAAAAGCCTCGTCGAGCTACCACTCGATATCGGCAACGTTCGCAGGATGCGGGTTCTTCGTCACCTCGACCGCTTTACCGTTTTTCATCCGGATCACGCGGTCGCCTATCGGCGTGATCGCCGCATTGTGTGTGATGAGCACAACCGTCATCCCCTCTTCGCGGCAGGTCTTCTGCAGCAGCTCGAGAATGTTGCGGCCGGTCGAAGAGTCCAGCGCGCCTGTCGGCTCGTCGCACAGCAGCAGCTTCGGTCTCTTGACGAGGGCTCTTGCGATGGCGACACGCTGCTGTTCTCCGCCTGAGAGCTGGGACGGGAAATTATCCTTGCGTCCGCTCAGTCCCACCTTGTCCAGCAGCTCCGACGAGTCCGCCGGAGCATCGCAGACCTGAGCGGCCATTTCGACATTTTCAAGCGCCGTCAGGTTCTGGATCAGATTATAAAACTGAAAGACAAAGCCCGTATCGAAGCGTCTGTATTCGGTTAGCTGTCCCCGGTCGAAATCCTCGATATGCTGTCCGTCGACGATAATCTCTCCGGAGTCGCAGGAATCCATCCCGCCCAGCATATTCAGAACCGTAGTCTTCCCGGCGCCGGACGGACCGACGACGACAGTGAATTCACCCTTGCCGACATCGAAGGAGATTCCGTCGGCTGCAGGGATCGTTACTTCACCGATCCTGTACGTCTTCGTGACATCGCTGAAGCGGATATACGGGGCCTCTTCCCTTTCCCGCTTAAAGATTTCCGAGGACATCGGCAGCAGGCGCGAGCCAGTCGGCCTTGATCTCTTCGATGCGTCCGGAGTCCGCGAGCTGCGCGACAGCCGGATCGAGAGGAATCTGTCCAAGCAGCGGGATTCCGTACTTCTGGCAGACTTCGCCGACGTGGCTTTCTCCGAATACCTGGATCTTTTTGCCGCAGTCCGGACATTCGAGCCAGCTCATGTTTTCGACGATTCCGAGTACCGGGATATTCATCGCTTCGGCCATCTTAACCGCCTTCTCGACGATCATCGAAACCAGATCCTGAGGCGTCGTCACGACGATAATTCCGTCGACCGGCATCGACTGGAATACAGTCAGCGCCACATCTCCGGTTCCCGGCGGCATATCGACAAACAGGTAGTCTTCGTACATCCACTGGACGTCCGTCCAGAACTGCTTGACCGCGCCGCCGATGATCGGTCCGCGCCATACGACAGGATCGGTGTCTTCATCAAGGAGCATGTTCATCGAGATCATCCTGATCCCGTCCTTCGATTCTCCCGGAAGGATCCCCTGATCGTTGCCCTGGGCCCGTTCTTCGATACCGAACATTTTCGGGATAGAAGGCCCTGTGATGTCCGCATCCATGATGCCCACCTGATTGCCGCGTTCGCGCATCGCGACAGCCAGCGCCGCCGTAACCATCGATTTGCCGACGCCGCCCTTGCCGCTGACGACTCCGATTACCTTTTTGACATCGCTCCAGGGATGTCCGGCCTTATCATTTTCGAGACCCTGTCTCGAAGAACAGTCCGCAGTGCAGCTTTCGCAGTTCTGCGGCGTGCAGTTCTCTTTTTCGTTGCTCATTCTTCCTCCGTAAATAACTGATACTACTAAACTTCTCAGGCCTGACCGGCCGCCTCGGCGACCTGCCTGTAAGCTTCTACAATCTGCTCCCGGCTCACAGCCCGGTTTGCCGGACTCGTGGACGGCAGCACGACAGCCGGGATTCCCGTCCGATCCTCGAGATACTTCGCGTACAGCCTGCCCGAGGCCTTCCCCGTCGTGAAGACGTGACGGATGCCGGTTCTGTCAAGCAGCTCGTCCACGGGATTGACCTCCGCGTTTTTTATGCTCGCATCGCTGGCGCCGGTGATCTCGCACGAAGCGATGGTATCCCACAGCGCGATATGATGCGCCTCAAGGAACGCTTTCTTCTCATCGGTAGTTCCGGGCGGCTCATCGCCGAAAACCTCCGCCAGCACGCTCCAGAAGCGATTCTGAGGGTGTCCGTAGAAGAACTTCGCCTCTCTCGACTTCGGTGACGGAAACGAGCCCAGGATAAGCACCTTCGCGCCTTCGGGCACAAAGGGCGGTATTTCGTGCACGAGCCTCTGCGGCTGCGCTGGCTTTACCATTTTTCGCTGTGGATCCTGGCCGCATCGAAGCGGTCTTCCGGTTTGGTCCATCGGTTCATTTTCCCGAATCCCATCAGAGAGAACGGGATAACCGATTCCGGCAGATCGAACATCTTCCTGACAAAATCGACACGCTCCTGACTCTGAACGATCCCGAACCAGTAGGCGCCGAGTCCGAGAGAATTCGCTTCGATAAGCATGTTCTGCGCGGCGGCGGAGCAGTCCATCATCCAGGTTTCCGGAAAACGCATCTCATTCCGGTCTCCGAGGATCATGATAATCTCCGGCGTCTTCGCGATGAATTTCGCGTACGTATCGATTCCCGCAAGCTCCTCGAGCTTCGCCTTGTCCGTTATGACCAGAAAATCCCACGGCTGCTGATTCCCCATTGACGGGGCCTGCATTGCCGCTCTGAGAAGCTTTTCAGTATCTTCGTCCGAAACGGGAAAATCCTTGAAGTTTCTGCAGCTCGTCCGTTCGAGTATTTCTTTCATTCTGTTCACCTCTATCCGAAGCCGTGAGTCCGGCTTGCCGTACATCATATTATAGCAGATTGACCGCAAACGGGTGCAGGAAAGACCGGGCAGCCTTTTTCGGGGCGTGAGTAAATATTGCAGCGTCTTTCGACACCATTTTATTGCGTAAAAGCACCCTTTCGGGGTATTCTTATATTTGAAACTACAGACTTATTCATAACCTGCCGTTTCAGTTCGGGGTTAAGGGAGAGCAGATAATGGAAGACACTAAGGGTTCAATCAATAAAGTCATATTCGGGCAGCGTCTCAAGCATCTGATGACGAATTACAACGAAACAACCTATTCCCTCTCCGCGAAATTTAATCTCTCACCCCCGACCATTTCACGTTACACCCGCGGAGAAATGGTCCCGAAGGCGACGACCATACGGACGATGGCGGATTATTTCGACGTAAGCCCGCTGTGGTTAATGGGTCAGGATGTTTCGATGTACGAAAAGGAACCGCTCGATCCGCACGCGAGCTTCGACGCGCTCGCGCCGGTGACCGTATTCAAGTCGATCAAATATGATCTTCCCGTCTATTCGAATGAAAAATCGGGGATCACGCTGCAGATGCCCATGGAACAGCTCACCGCATGGGGACCGACGCTGGCGATGGTGATGCCGGACGATTCGATGTCTCCGACAATCGAAGAAGGCGATCAGGTCATTATCAAGCTGCATACCTTCCTTAAATCGGGAGACCTGACTGCGATGCACGTCAATCATTCGGATCTGATAATCCGCCGCGTGCTGTTCAACAAAAACCAGGTAATCCTGCAGCCTCATAATTCCGCGTACAATGCGGAGCTGTACAATCTGAAAAAAGACGATATTCAGATCATCGGATCCGTGATCTATAAGCGGCATGAATCTGAAAAGTATTTCGACTGACCGAGGTCAGTCTTTTTTATTGCGCGGGAATCCCATCAGACCGCTGCGGACGGCTTCCGGTTAAAGGCCGGATTCGTCACGGACGAAAAAACGCAAAAAATAAAAAAAGAAAACCGTCATTTCTTCTGGTTTTCCTGTCTTCCCTGTCGGGAATATATCAATGCAACTAAACCTGTAAGCCGAGTTCTGTCTAAATGATCATCTATCTGATTCTGCCGTCACCGGCAGACTTTAGCGACCTACCATCTGGCAGGCAGCGAGCAGCTGCCTTTTGTCGCCGCTTTTGGTCTTGCACCGAATGGGGTTTACATAGCCGGCCGGTTACCCGGGCCGCTGGTGAGCTCTTACCTCGCCGTTTCATCCTTACCTGCGTACAGGCGGTCTGCTTTCTGTTGCACTTTCCTTGAAGTCACCTTCACCGGGCGTTACCCGGCATCCTGCTCTGTGGTGCTCGGACTTTCCTCAGGCGTATGCCCGCGATCATCTGGTTTACTTGCATCGTAATCTTTATCAGCGCTTTTATTCGCGTTTAACGTTCGGATATTCGGTTTTTTTCCGCCGGCTTCACTGCTGAGAATCTTGCCGTCGAGAAACGTCTTGTAGGAATAATAAGCTCTGGCCTTTTTGATCTTCATTAAAAGATCGTTCAGATCCTCGAATTTTCCGGTGTGTTCGTTCACCTTGATCGTCTGTGAAAACGCGTATTCGAGATTCTTGGCCAGCAGCGCAAGGCGCATCGCCTTGTACGAGTTGCTTTTTTCGTCCCTGAGAATATCGTAGTACTGAAGTCTGAACTCCGTCAGATCCCTGCGGCCCTTCGGCATCAGGTAGATCTTGACCTTCGTCCTGTCTTCACTCTGCGGATTAGTCGTTAAAATCCGATACCTTCCTATTTTATCCTCGTGAATCTCAGTTGTCAAGTGATATTTTTCTTTGTTTTCAGGCTGGCTGATCCAGCGCATCAGCAGGCCCTGTTCCTCGGGCGTCATGAGCTGGGTTTTTATTATTCTGTTAAAAGTGCTCTGTATCGTTTTGTTATCTGTCGTCATAATCAAACCTCCGCATGCATCTCCCGGTTTTAAAAAAGGCCGAAATACTTCGGCCTGATGCTATAGTTCAATCTTACCCAGATCGAAGCCGTCTGATTCAGACTTCTTCTCCGGTTCCTTATCCGGTGTTTCTTCTTCCGGCGCGTCCTTCTTCGCAAAAGTTTCACGAATCTTCGCTTCGATCTCGTCCGCGAATTCCGGCTTTTCCTTCATGAGCTCCTTGACCTTGTCACGGCCCTGTCCGAGACGTTCGTCTCCGTAGGAGAACCAGGACCCGGATTTCTGGATAATCCCGAGTTCTGCCGCAGTATCGCACAGATCGCCCTCTCTCGAGATCCCTTCGCCGTACATAATATCAAATTCCGCCATTTTGAACGGCGGCGCCATCTTGTTCTTGACCACCTTCGCGCGCGTACGGTTCCCGATCATTTCGGTCCCCTTCTTGAGCGTTTCGATACGTCTGATATCGATACGGACGGATGAATAGAATTTAAGCGCGCGTCCGCCTGTGGTGACTTCCGGATTCCCGTAAATAACGCCCACCTTTTCACGCAGCTGATTGATGAAGATCGCCGCGGTGTTGGACTTTTTGATTACGCCGGTGAGCTTTCTGAGAGCCTGGGACATAAGTCTGGCGTGAAGGCCGACATGGGAGTCTCCCATTTCCCCGTCGATTTCCGCTTTCGGAACGAGAGCCGCGACCGAGTCGACGACAACGACGTCGAGAGCCGCGCTTCTGACGAGCGCTTCGAGAATTTCAAGCGCCTGTTCGCCCGTATCAGGCTGCGCGACGAGCAGGTTGTCGATATCGACGCCCAGATTCTTCGCGTAGATCGGGTCCAGCGCATGTTCCGCATCGATGAACGCCGCGATGCCGCCGTTCTTCTGGGCTTCCGCGACGACGTGGAGCGCGACGGTCGTCTTACCGGAGGATTCAGGTCCGTAGATTTCCGTGATCCTTCCGCGCGGGATTCCGCCTATGCCGAGGGCTCTGTCCAGTCCGATGGACGATGTCGAGATCACGTCCGCGTCGAGCTTTGCCGATTCGTCTCCGAGACGCATGACTGCGCCTTTTCCGAAGGATTTTTCAATATTCTTAAGCGCTGTGTCCAGCGCAGTCTGCTTGTCCTGGTCGATTGCGACCGTTTTTGCAGGAGCAGTTTTTTTCGCCATTCTTACCTCTTGCTGTATTTAAGCTCTTCACGCACCATCTGCAGGATCTTGTTGACAGTTCTCTGCTGAACGGCCGTTCTGGAGCCGAAAAACTGATTTTTGACGATTTTTGTGCCGTTTCCGGAACAGATCCCCGTATAGACGAGTCCCACCGGCTTGTCGGCCGTCGCGCCGTCCGGTCCGGCGATCCCCGTTACGGAAACACCGATATCCGTCCCGGTGATCCTGCGTACATTCTCGCACATTTCACGGGCGGTTTCAGGGCTGACGGCTCCGAATCGTTCAAGGGTTTCGTGAGAAACGCCCAGCAGTTTTTCCTTCATTTCGTTCGAATAAGTTACAAGGCCCGCCTTAAGCGAAGCCGAGATTCCCGGAATCTGAGCCAGCTCTGCGCATACCAGCCCTCCGGTGCAGGATTCCGCCGCGGAAAAATTCAGACCGCCTGCGATCAGGTCCTTCCCGACTGTTTCCAGGAGCGTCTCCCGTGATTCGGTGAAAATAAAATCAGAGAGTCTTTCATGTATTATTTTATCATATTCCGTAAGCATACGCTCTGCGTCGGCGTCCGTATCGGCGGATGCCGTCACCCGGACGAGCACCTGATCCGGCTTCGCGTACGTCGCGATGGTCGGGTTGGTCTGCCCGTCCACAAGATCCATCAGCGCGTCTTCGGCAGCCGATTCGCCGATGCCTGTAAGCTGGTAATAATGGGAGACCACAGACTGGCCGCTGCGGCTTGCGAGCAGCGGACGAACCTGAGCGTCGAACATCGCCTTCATTTCTCCGGGAGGTCCGGGCAGCAGAAAAACGGCCTTGTCACAGCCCCAGCGGTCCATGCTTTCAATAAGCATGCCCGGCGCCGTTCCGTTGGGATTGGGCAGGATCGTGCAGCCCTCCGGGAACATCGCCTGTGACAGATTGTTCTCCGTCATTTCGTAGCCGCGGGCGCTGAACCAGGCCCGCAGTTCCTTTTCGATCTCCGGATGGAGCTGGAGCGCCCGGTTAAACACCTTCGCCGTCGTTTCCTTGGTCAGATCATCCTGTGTGGGTCCGAGCCCGCCCGTCAGAATCACGAGGTCCGCGCTTGAAAGCGCTGCTCTGAGCGACTCCTCCAGACGTTCCGGGTTGTCCCCTACGGATGTCTGCCGTCTGACGTTGATTCCCATTCCCGAAAGCTCTTCAGACAGCCACCGGGCGTTCGTATTCAGTATCGCGCCGGTCAGTATCTCGGTCCCGACGCTTATCAGTTCACAGTTCATTTGCGCTTCGATCTTCTTTCTGAACCGGCTTTCGCCGGTCCTGACATAAAAACAGGCGCGGATAGACTCCGCGCCCCTGCAGCCGGCCTGTTCGGAGCCGGATCACATCGATTTGAATACACCCTTGTTCAGAACGAAATAATCGATTCCCGAAATCAGAGTCATTACCGCACAGACATAGATCATGATCTGCCCGAATGTCCAGAGCCACGCGAAATTCATCGACGGGATCATGAACAGCAGCAGCGCGATAATCGCGATCATCTGCGTGACGGTCTTGAGCTTGCCCCATTTACTGGCTGCGATGACGACGCCGTCGGCAGCGGCCAGTGTTCTAAGTCCGGTGACGGCGAATTCGCGGGCGAGGATCAGGATAACGATCCATGCGGGAACGAACTGTACGCCTACGAGACAGACGAAAGCCGAAGTCACGAGCAGCTTGTCCGCAAGGGGATCCATAAATTTCCCGAAATCGGTGATCAGATTACGGCTTCTCGCAAGATGTCCGTCCACCGCATCGGAGGCGGAGGCGATACAGAATACGATAAGCGCCGTCAGCTCATGATACGGGAAACTGCAGCAGAATGCGATAATGAAAACCGGGATCAGACAGATGCGCAGCATCGTGATCTTGTTAGGCAGATTCATTTTTATCTCCTGTGAATTCATATCCGAGCGCCCGGATCACCCGGACCTCGCAGAAATCTCCGGTAGTTAAAGATGCCGGACTGTTTACATATATTATACAGTCAATTTCGGGAGCATCGCAATAGAGACGTCCCGAATAGGTTTCGTCGCCTTCTTCCGTTTCAATAAGCACCGGAAGGACCTTGTTCTTAAGTCTCGCGTTGCGCTGCGCACTGATTTGTTCCTGAATCTCCGTTATTTCTTCATAGCGCCGTTCTTTCGTATCGGCGTCTATCTGATCCGGGAACGATGCTGCAGGCGTGTTTTCTTCCTGAGAATAACGGAAAGCGCCCAGTCTGTCAAACTGGATGCGCCTGAGATCCTCGAGCATCGCCTGATGATCCTCTTCGGTTTCGCCCGGGAAGCCTGTGATGATCGACGTGCGGATCACTGCATCGGGCAGGGCTTCGCGGATCATATTGATCCGGCGTTCGATTTCTGCCGGCGTGATCGCCCGTCCCATCCGGCGCAGGATATCCGGACGCGTGTGCTGAACCGGAATATCGAAATACGGCAGAATATTCGGGTGGGTTCTGACCGTTTCGATAAGCTCGCTGTCGATCCCTTCGGGATACAGATACAGCAGACGGATCCACGGAAAGTCTGTTTCCTCCGCGATTCTGCCCAGCAGCTCGTTAAAGGCCGGATATTCCGGATGGTCGTTCCCGTACTGGGTCAGATCCTGGGCGATCAGGATAAGCTCCTTGACACCCTTTTCTCTGAGCAGCTCTGCTTCCGCAAGAATCTCCTCGGGAGAACGGCTGCGGTGCTTCCCGCGGATGCCCGGAATCGCACAGTAGGTGCAGTTCCGGTCGCAGCCTTCTGAAATTTTCAGATACGCCGTCGCTTCATGCTCCGGCACGTAGCGTACGGCCGGCGCCTTCTGCGCTTCCCGGATATCTTCAAACAGATTCAGGATCCTGTCCGTATCCTTGACGCCGATAAAGCCGTCGATTTCCGGAATCTCCTGAGCAAGCTCTTCCTTATATCGCTCCGCCATGCATCCGGAGACGATAAGCTTTGCGCCGTTTTCTTCGACATACGGAAGGCATGCCAGAATCGTATTGACCGATTCCGCCTTCGCTTCGTCGATAAAGCAGCAGGTATTGACGATAATCAGATCCGCCAGATCCGGATCGTCAGTCAGCTCGAACCCCATCGAGATGAGATCGCCGAGCATGTACTCGCCGTCTACGGTGTTTTTGTCACATCCGAGAGCGGCGAGATAGACCCGTTTCGGACTGTCCTTCAGTTCATCGAGTCTGTTCATACGTTACTCCTGTATTCTTCCGGCGCAACGAGAATCTTTCTCGGCTTGCTGCCGTTCGGACCGGAAATTATGCCTTCCCGTTCCATCGTATCGATAATCTTGCCTGCGCGGGCGTACCCGATCCCGAGTCTTCTCTGAAGCATCGAGGTCGAGATCTGACCGTTGACGAAGGCGACCTGGACCGCGTCGTCGTAGAGCGCGTCCTTTTTCATCTTCTTCTTTTCCGGTGCCGCCGCTTCTTCCGCGATCGTTTCGGTGATCGACTCGTCGTATACGGGCTCTTCGTCCGTTTTGACGGCCTTGATCACGCGGTTGATCTCCGCGTCTGAAACGTAGCAGCACTGAACCCGGAGCGGTTTCGAGAGCCCGACAGGACTGTAGAGCATATCCCCTTTCCCGAGGAGCTTTTCAGCGCCCGCATGATCGAGGATCGTCCGGGAGTCGGTGTTCGACGCGACGGAAAATGCGATTCGGCTCGGAATATTCGACTTGATCAGACCCGTAATGACGTCCACCGACGGACGCTGCGTCGCGATGATCAGGTGGATCCCGCAGGCGCGCGCGAGCTGGGCGATCCGGCAGATCGCGGCTTCGACTTCCTTCGGCGAGGTCATCATCAGGTCTGCGAGTTCGTCGATGATAATGACGATGCGCGGGAGCTTCTCGCCCCCGGTCTTCTTCATGAGCGTGTTGTACGTGTCGATGTCGCGCACGCTGTTCTCCTTGAACAGCTCGTAGCGCTGGGTCATCTCACGGATACCCCAGTTAAGCGCGGACGCGGCTTTCTTCGGATCGGTGACGACCGGAATGAGCAGATGCGGGATCGCGTTGTACTGGTTGAGTTCGACCATCTTCGGGTCGATCATGATCATTTTGAGCTCTTCCGGGCTCTTCTTGTACAGCATCGAAATAATCAGCGCGTTAATGCAGACGGATTTACCTGAACCTGTCGCCCCTGCGATAAGCAGATGGGGCATCGTCGAGATATCGCCGACGATATTCTTGCCCGACAGCGTTTTGCCCAGCGCGAAGGGAATCGACGCTTCCGTCTCTTTAAATTCCGGTGTATCGATGATATCGCGGATATGAACGATGCTGCCCTTTTGATTCGGTACCTCGATGCCGACGGCGTCCTTCCCCGGAATCGGCGCTTCGATCCGGATATCGGAGGTCGCGAGATTGAGCGCGAGGTCGTTCTCGAGGTTTGTGATCTTGCTGACCTTGACGCCCGGCGCCGGCTTGATTTCATAGCGCGTGATGGACGGTCCGGACTCATAGCCGCGGATCTTCGCGTCGACGCCGAAGTTGCTGAACGTCTCGCGGATCCTCGACGCATTGTCGCGGATCTCATCCTTTGTGGTCCCTCCGCCGCTCTTGCCCTGCGTCAGAAGCTCGATGGACGGAAACTCATAAAGCTGCGGCTCTTCCTTCGCGGTTTCAGGCGCCCTATCGTCCGCCGACCCGCTTACGGACGGCTTTTTTTTTTCGTCCGAAGTCCCCGCTGTCTTCTTTGCCCGTTCGAGCATCGGATCGTAGCCGGTTTTCGGATGATTTGACTGATTGATCTGGGCGATCCGCGAATCGGGTTCGTTCACCTGAGGCGGGATCTCCGAATCGAATTCGTTCTGAGCGGAGGCGTGGCGTCTGCGCGCCGGCTTGTTCTGCTCGGCCAGAGCCCGGTTTATCTCATCCTGATCGATGAGCTGGGTTTCGACAGAAATCATTCCGTCTTCACTGCGTTCGAGCAGTCCCCCTGCCGGACGCTGTTCGGGTTCGTTCTGATTCAGGACCGAATCGTCCGGCGCGTAATCCTTCGATTCCGCGTCCTCCAGATCCAGATCGTCTCCGTTTTCCATCGATTCCCGCAGAAGCTTTTCGCGCTCCTTCGCGCGCTGCTTCTGGCGGATGTCGTCTGACATATCCTGGATCTTGTTTTTCACCGTGAGCATGCCGAAGTTGCTCTTGTCCATCTTTTCGTAGGTATCGGTAAAATTCGCCTTGATAAGCAGAACGACTTCGACGATGGTCAGAGCGGCCATCGCGATGGTCGTTCCCGTAGGCGTGATAATGATGTCGAGCAGATAAGCGAAAATAATCCCTACGATTCCGCCGTAATCGCCGTAGCCTGCCAGCGAGAAGAGATCGAGAATTTTATAGCCTGTCAGATTCGGAATATAGGCGCTGAGGACCACCATCAGATTCAGGATAATCAGGACCGAGTAGATCACAGTCTCCTTATAATAGGTGAATTTATCCAGCAGCACGAGGACTCCGGATGCCATCAGAACGATGCACAGAAACGGTACCGTGTTTCCGAACAGATACATCAGGATTATTTTCCCGATAAATTTGTCCAGAAATGTCGGAACTGCCGTCGTAAACGCATAATAGAAATAGATCCCGAGAAGGATCATAACGATGCCCTGGACCCAGCGGTTCTTATCCTGAGACCTGGCTGCAGATGTCCGCCTTCGCGCAGCGGTTTTTTTCTTTTTTGCTGCCATTGCGTACCTTTCCAGTTTAAGCCTGTTAAAAAGAAAAGAGCACGAATGTGCTCTTTAGTTTTTTCCGGAATGCCCGAAACCGCCTGCTCCGCGGTCTGTTTCCTCCAGCTCTTCCGGTGAAGAGACCTTCGTAAACACCGGTCTGGCGATCGGGGCGAAAACAAGCTGGGCGATCCTTTCGCCCGGCTTGACCGTATAACAGCTTTTCTTTAAATTGATCAGAATCACGGAAATCTCTCCGCGATAATCGGCGTCGATGGTACCGACCCCGTTCACCAGAGATATGCCGTGCTTGAGCGCAAGCCCGGAACGCGCCCGGACCTGTCCTTCGAAACCCTCCTGGATCTCGCAGCGGATCCCCGTAGGGATCGTACATACGACACCCGGCCACAGTGTGACAGATTTGTCGATTGCCGCCCGCAGGTCTAC
Organism: uncultured Eubacteriaceae bacterium; assembly: GCA_937872065.1. GTDB lineage: Bacteria > Bacillota > Clostridia > Eubacteriales > Eubacteriaceae > UBA7485. Next base: position 12,355 of record CALMRA010000024.1, read on the forward strand.
CCCGCTGGCTCCTGCGCTCTCAAACTTCGGATCCGGATAACCGGAACCGTTATAAATTTTAACGCTGCATTCTTCCATGTTCTTAACTTAAGTATTATAGTCTTCGGACTTAAAAGCAGCTTTTATTCAGCTTTTTTCTTGCCGTGATGACCGTGTTCCTTCGGCAGGCAGGCCTTGCGCGACAGGTTGATACGGCCCTGATTGTCGATGTCGGTTACCTTTACGGTGATCTTGTCGCCGATATTAACGACATCTTCGACCTTTTCGACACGTTCGTTGGCAAGCTTCGAGATATGGACGAGTCCGTCCTTGCCGCCCGGCAGCTTGACGAATGCGCCGAAGTTCATGATCCGGACAACTTCTCCGTCGTGGATTTCTCCGACCTGAACTTCGTATGTGATGTCGTCGATGATCGCCTTGGCCTTATTCGCCGCTTCCGCATTGTCGGAAGCGATAAAGACGGTGCCGTCGTCTTCGATGTCGATCTTGACGCCGGTTTCGTCGATGATCTTGTTGATCACCTTTCCGCCCGATCCGATAACGTCTCTGATCTTATCAGGATTGATCTGGAAGCTCATGATTCTCGGCGCGTACTCCGACAGCTCCGGTCTCGGAGACGAGAGTGTTTCAGCCATCTTGTCGAGGATGAAGATACGTCCGTCGTAAGCCTGAGCCAGCGCCTGACGAAGAATCGGTTCGTCGATCCCGTTTATCTTGATATCCATCTGGATCGCGGTGATGCCGTCGCGGGTTCCCGCTACCTTGAAGTCCATGTCTCCGAGGAAGTCTTCCATACCCTGGATATCCGTCAGGATCGCGAGCTTGTCGTCTTCTTTGATAAGACCCATCGCGCAGCCTGCAACCGGCTTTTTAAGCGGTACGCCGGCATCCATCAGCGCAAGCGTCGAACCGCAGACGGAAGCCTGCGAGGTCGAACCGTTCGAGCTTAAAACTTCGGATACGACGCGAATCGCATACGGGAATTCTTCGACCGGCGGGATCATCGGAAGCAGCGCGCGTTCTGCAAGCGCGCCGTGGCCGATTTCACGGCGTCCCGGTCCGCGCATCGGGCGTGTTTCCCCGACAGAGTAGCTCGGGAAATTGTACTGATGCATATAGCGCTTTTCGGTTTCGGACAGATCCAGTCCGTCCAGCATCTGCGCGTCACGAAGTACGCCCAGAGTCGCGATGGACAGAACCTGTGTTTCACCTCTCGTGAACAGGCCGGAACCGTGAACACGGGGAATGAATCCGACTTTTGACGAGATCGGACGGATTTCAGTCATCTGACGGTTGTCCGGACGAATTCTGTCGTCGAGGATCAGGCTTCTGACTTCCTTCTTCTGAAGCTTTGTCAGAACCGCGTCGAGATCGTTCCTGCCGTCCGGATATTTTTCCGCAAACTGAGCCTGAACGGAGTCCTTGACCTTTGCGATATTTTCAAGACGTTCCACCTTGTCCGGCGTATGAACGGCTTCGTGCATGCCGTCGCCGACGAAGGCTTCGACGTCCGCCGTCATTTCGTCGCTGGGCAGGTACAGCTTGTATTCTGTCTTTTCCTTGCCGACTTCCGCGACGATACCTTCGATAAAGGCGACGATTTTTTTGATTTCTTCGTGGGCGAAAAGGATCGCTTCGAGCATCTTTTCTTCAGATACTTCGTTCGCTCCCGCTTCGACCATCATAATCGCGTCCTTCGTACCGGATACGGTAAGAGCCAGATCGCTCTTCGCGCGCTGTTCGGCAGTCGGATTGATTACGAGTTCGCCGTCGACGAGTCCGACCGCAACTGAGGCTGTGGGACCGTTGAACGGAATATCGGAGATGGACAGAGCCACGGAGGATCCGATCATCGCCGTAATTTCAGGCGCGTTGTCCTGGTCCGTCGACATAACGGTCGTAACGACCTGAACGTCGTTTCTCATTCCCTTCGGGAACAGCGGACGAATCGGACGGTCGATCAGGCGTGAGTTCAGAATTGCCTTTTCAGAAGGACGTCCTTCCCGTTTTAGAAAGCCGCCGGGGATTTTGCCGACCGCATACTGCTTTTCTTCGTAGTCAACGCTGAGCGGAAAAAAGTCCATACCTTCTCTGGGTTCTTTGGACGCGCCCGCGATCGCAAGAACAGTCGTGTCTCCGTAACGGATAACTGCGGAGCCCTTAGCCTGCTGAGCGACTTCTCCGACTTCGACGATGAGCGGTCTTCCGGCCAGCTCTGTTTTAAAAGATTTCATCTATCCTCCTGAATAACAAAAAAGGCGGAGAGTTCTCCGCCTGTACAGTACTATTTTCTGAGTCCGAGCTCTGCGATAAGTTCACGATATCTGTGGATATCCTTTTTCTTGAGGTAGTCGAGCAGGTTTCTTCTCTGCCCTACCATTTTTAACAGACCTCTTTTTGAATGATGGTCTTTCTTATGTACGGCGAAATGTCCGTTCAGGTCGTTGATGCGCGCGGTGAGCAGCGCAACCTGTACTTCCGGCGAACCTGTGTCGCCTTCGTGCGTACCGAATTTTTCTACAATCTGTTCTTTCTGTTCTTTTGAAATCATGAAACTCTCCTTATGATAGTGTATGCAGAATCATAGTAATGCGCCGGAGATGCGCAGAACCAAGAATCAGCTTATTTATTCTATCACGGCGTCCGCCGGGAGTAAACTCGAATTTTTTTCAGTCCGCCTTGTGTTCGGCAATCAGTTCTTCTGACAGCTCGACAGATTTCTGAATCGAATGCTTCGAGGATTCCTCCGACATAAGTTCCTTCATATGATTGATGATATATTTGTTTTCGATCAGAAAGTCCATGACGCTGGACAGATCCCTGACGCTGTCGATCTGAAGCGCCATTCCGCTCGTCACGAGATAATGGGCGTTTTCCTCTTCCTGACCCGGGTACGCGTACGGAATGATGATCGGAATATTTTTCATGATCGCTTCGGAGGACGTGAGTCCGCCGGGCTTCGTGATAATCGCGTCCGACTCGTCCATCAGCTCCGGAATATTGTCGACAAAACCGTAGATTTCGACGGCCTTATTGTCGGCCCTCGCGCCTTCCGTCGAGTTGATAAGCTCGATCGTATGCTTCATCATTTCATTTTTACCGCATACGACGATGATATGCATCGGCGATTTCGCCTTAAGCAGCGCGTAAAACGCGCTTTTCATCTGACGCGCTCCGAGAGAACCGCCCATCAGCATGATTGTGGTCATCTCCTTGTCGACGGGAACGCTGCTGCGGACAGAAAACTCATGGCGCGTCGGAATGCCGAAGGGATAGATCTTATCCGGCTCGACTCCCTTTTCGATAAGCGTCTTTTTCGTGTATTCGCTCGCGACGACATACGCGTCGATGGTCGGATTCAGATACACCTCGTGGATCTTGTAGTCGGTGACGAACGCGAGGATCGGATAATCCAGATCCCCTTCCTGTTTAAGCTGCCCCAGTACATTCGTAACGATCGGATGGGTCGAAACGATCAGATCCGGATGGATCCGTTCGATATCGGGAAGAAGATCCTTCTGCATGATCTTCTTTGCCGATGAAAAAACGACTTCGTAAACCTTGGAATACTCATCGAAGGCGTTGTACATTTTCCTGTACAGATCCGGCAGCCGTTCCACAAGCTGTTTGTAGCCCTGTTCGACGACGGTGTTAAGCACCTTGCCGGATTCCTTGAACGCATCGATAATCTCGACGTCATGCCCGGCTGCCGTCAGTGCTTCCTTAAAGGAACGCGCAGCGAGGGTATGACCCGCACCGGTAGAACCTGTGAAGATTATGATCTTCCCCATGAGTCGGTTCAGTCCTCAAAATCTTTCGTAAAGCGGTAATGAACGTTCATCAGCTTGCCGCCCACCTTCTTTTCTTCGTGCTTTTCAACGGCAGCGGCAATCCCAAAGCCTGTCAGGACGCCCAGAATTACTCCTAAAATACTGAACAGAATCTTTTTAGTCATGGCTGTTCTCCTTTTTTGTCTCGTTCTGAATTCGAGTTTTCGTTTTAACCGGTCTGCTGAAGAAAATAGTACCCACATTGCAGCCGTCTAATATTCTGTATACGTTGCGGACGTCGTCGCCGGACGCGATAACCGTATTGATCCCGCGTCTCGTCGCATATTTTGCCGCTCCGATTTTCGTGGCCATTCCGCCGGTACCCAGCGGTGTCCCGGCGCTGCCGGCAGCCTGGATAATATCCTGCGTGATTCGGGCGACCGACGATATAAGCCTGGCCTCGTCGTTTTCCGCCGGATTGCTGTCGTACAGCCCGTTCACATCCGACAGAATAAGCAGCGTGTCCGCGCCGACCATTTCGGCCGTCATCGCCGACAGGATGTCGTTGTCGCCGAAGCTTTCTTCCTGAATTTCATCCGTCGAGATACTGTCGTTTTCGTTGACAATCGGGATAATCCCGAGCTCAAACAGCGTCTCAAAGGTTTCCCGTGCGTTCGAGGACTTGATCTTGTTCGAAAAAACGTCCTTCGTCAGCAGGATCTGGGCGATATTCTGATGGAAGTCGGAGAAGCTCTTCTGGTAGATTTCCATCAGAAGCCCCTGTCCCACAGAAGCGGCCGCCTGCTTGTCTTTAAGCTCCGTCGGACGCTCCCGCATCCCGAGTCTTGTCATGCCGCAGCCGATGGCACCAGAAGAAACGAGGATTACCCGTTTCCCGGAATTTTCCAGATCCGTCAGAATCCTGGGCAGCTGGTCTATCTTCTTCAGCTTAAGCCGGCCGTTCGGATGTGTCAGAGAGCTTGTCCCCATCTTGACGACGATTCTCTGCGCCTGCTGAAGGATCACCCGTTCCTTGACGGGAAGATCCTGTTCCGAGAGGCCCTTAAAGCGCAGCATCCCGGGTTTCATCTCCTGATAAATTTGATTATCCAATTATTATTTCCTGAATCTTATTTGTCTGAGCGACCGTCAGGTCTGTCTTTCAGTATACCGCTCGCACAGTCCGAAATCAAACCGGCTCTTTCGCATCGAGAAACTGGAGGTACTGGGCAAGCATCGTTTCGACGACGAGGAAAACGGTGGACGAGCTGTGATGATCCCGATGGCCCTCCGCCGTCTTGATCATAATCTGATACGAAAACGACAGATTAAAGTCGCTCATCCTGGCCAGCGTGTTGTCCCCGACTCCCGTAATGGTCAGAAGGGGATGGCCCTGTTCTTTTATTTTCTGAATTTCCTGATTTGCTTCCT
>CALMRA010000025.1 GCA_937872065.1 uncultured Eubacteriaceae bacterium
TTTCTCTATGGAGTATATTAGGATCCGCTTGCGGCGTTTCCGGAGCGCTGCTGGTTAAGGGTGCTACAGGCTATGGCGCGAATGCACAGCAGACAGTATCGGCTCTCGGAGGTATCAACCTTTCAACAAACCTGGTATTCGGCATCCTGTTCCTTCTGTGCCTGATCCCCCTGTATTTCTATCCGCTTAATGAAAAGAAGAGTGCGGAAATCCTGGAAAGCCTCGAAGAAAAAAGAGCGTTTGAAAATCCGGCTGAATAAATTATACGTAAATTGACATACTCTCCCCCTGACATGTCAAAAAGACCCTGCTTTCCCCCTTGCAGGGTCTTTATAAATTTTGCGGCACAGGTGAAACAGTCTATTTCACATACGACGACTAACCGGAAGGACCGCATATCAGTTTATATGGATAAGGAAGGAATAAAATGCCTACAAAATTCAGCCGGCTCGGTTTCGAAAAACGGGTGATCAGACCGGACGGTTTTTATAATATCCTGCTAAACAGGAAACAGGTCGGCTTCAATCTGGATCTGCGAATCAATTATTATCGCGGACTGCCGCTGTCATGTGTGCAGAAGCTTGAAGTCGAAGTAGACGGTGAAAAGATACCTGAACATCTGATGCAGTTTCAGCTGCGGGAAAAGGTCTTTACGATCAGCGAGCTCCCGAACATGTACAGAGAATACTGGGGAAGCAAGACACCGGCGCAACTTCTGATTTATAATTACGGTCTTGAACCGGGAGAACATGATGTTAATGTAACACTGGAATTCAAGAGCCCCTATATGGATTTCGGTCCGGGTGAATACGGAGTTATCGACGGATCGGCGGAAGAACTCCTGCAGCTTGGAACAGCGAGGGAGCTTTAGATGAAAAATAATATCGATCTAGGAGTTTCTCTTTACGGATTCACTCAGAGATATATCGAAGAAGATGGATACAACTTCAGAGAAATGTTTGAAGATCTAAATAAACTGGGTATCCGAAAATTTGAACTGGTCGGAGCGCAGATGTTTCAGAATTATCCGAATCCCACTGATGAGGAAATCAATGAAGTTATGGAGCTCGCAGAACAATATGATGTCGAGCCGTTCAGCTACGGCGGATATGTCGATTTCGGCAAGCTGCCGGATCACCGGATGAATGACGATGAAATCATGGATCAGGTCACGTACGATCTGATGACGGCTCATAAGCTCGGATGCAAGTATATCCGCGGCTTCGGAATCCCGAACCATCTATATGAAAGAGTTGCCCAGATGGCGGAATTCTATCAGGTGGTAGTCGCATATGAAATTCATGCTCCCCAGCGGCCCAGTGATCCTGACATTCAGGAGCTGATCACGATTTTTAAAAAGCTGCAGTCACCATGGGTCGGCTTTGTTCCGGACTTCGGCTGCTACATCGAAAAGCCGAACGAACTTCATATCCAGCGTTATATGGGACTCGGTGCGAAACGTGAAAATCTGCAGTACATTATCGACAACAGATGGAACGGATTCACTGAAGAACAGATGACTCAGAAGATTGAAGAAATGGGCGGCGGACTGGCTGAGCAGATGGCCGTAAGCGAATGGTTCGGTTTTCTGTCTTTCGCACCGGCTGATATCGAAGGCTTTAAAACTGTCCTGCCATACTCAAAATACTTCCACGGCAAGTTTTACCATATCGGAGAAGACTGTGTCGAAACGACAATTCCTTATGAAGAGCTGCTGGGACTGGTTGTGGAATCTGGTTTTAACGGCACCATTATGATCGAATATGAAGGACACTCATTCTACCTGAACGATGCGGTCGAACAGATCGGACGGCACATCACGATGGAACAGAGAATTCTGGCAGACTGAATACAAACCCTTAATCACTTTTCCTCAAAATACTAACCCTTAAACGCTCTCCCTAAAGCGCGAAAAAGACCCTGCTTTCCCCCTTGCAGGGTCTTTTTTAGTAAAAAAGATTATTAATTATTATTGAATGTGGATTGAATCAGATTCAATTGGTATAATAAACAAGAACAAATCAGAGAAACGGAGGTCAGTCATGCTGGCGGGAGAAAGACACGATCAGATTGTCGAGCAGGTCAATGAAAGGGGCTCTGTCCTGGTCAAGGACCTGAGCGAGCAGTTCGGCGTGACAGAGGACAGTATCCGCAAGGATCTGACGATGCTGGAGCGGAAAGGGCTGCTCAAGAAGGCTTACGGCGGGGCGGTCAAGATCCGGGAGAATCCTCATGAACGTTATGCGTCGCAGCGGAGAGGGAAGAATCTCGCCCAGAAGACGGCCATCGCGAAGAAGGCGGTCGGGCTCATCAAAGACGGCGATGTGATCTTTCTGGATATTTCGACGGTCAATCTGGAGCTGGCAAGACTCATCGCGTCCGCGGACCTCGACATCACCGTCGTCACGAACATGATCGATATCATGCTGCTGTTCACCGGGGAAAGCCGGGTCAAACTCATATTCGTCGGCGGCAGCCTGAATGCGGAAAAAGACGGTTTCGTCGGAACTCTCGCGAATCAGGAGCTGTCGCGCTACCGGTTTGACAAGGCGTTTCTCGGCGCGGTCGGAGCGGACCTCGAACGGGATGCGGTCCTGACCTACAGTCCGGAGGATGCGTCGACGAAACGGACGGCGCTGGAGGCGAGCGCACGAAGCTACATGATGCTCGAACACGGCAAGCTGTCCGCCGACGGAAATTATATCTACGCGCCGGTTTCCGCTTTTACGGGAGCCGTGCTGGACGAGAAGCCGGACGGAATAGAGCGGGAACAGATGGACCGTTACGATATCGAGTGGATCTGATCCGGCGGATTTAAAGAACGACATTTTTCAAATATTGACATTCAGACAACATGGAGGAAAACAGTGAAATTATTAGTGGACAACGCAGATTTAGAACAGATTAAGGCAGTATATGATTATCTCCCGATTGACGGCGTCACGACCAACCCGACGATCCTCGCGGCGGCGGGCCGCCCGCCCTACGAAGTGCTGGAAGAAATCCGCCGCTTTATCGGACCCGACGCGGAGCTCCACGTTCAGGTCGTATCGGAAAAAGCGGAAGGGATGATCGAGGAAGCCCGCGTGATCCGGGAAAGACTCGGCGACGAAACCTACGTAAAGATCCCGACAG
>CALMRA010000026.1 GCA_937872065.1 uncultured Eubacteriaceae bacterium
CCGCAACGGTGCAGCAGATGATGCAGAGGCCGGGTGATCCGCTGTACGGCGCGCCTACTCTCATTATGATCTCGTCGGCGGAAATGCCGATGCCGGGGCTCGATTATGCGGACGGTTCCTGTATCGCGGAAAACATGCAGCTAGCGGCTATGGAGCTGGGGCTCGGTTCCGTCATTATCTGGGCTGCGGGCATCGCCGCCAACGCGGATCCGGAGCTGAAGAAGGATCTGGGAATCCCGGACGGGAACAAGGCTGTGATCAGTATCGTGCTGGGGACTCCGGCTGTGCAGCCGCCTGAAAAGAAGCTCGGCGTCACGATTGACGTAAACTACGTGCGGTAGCCGTCGAGGTATGTTATCGGCAGCGTATTAACATTTAATCATGAAGAAGTATCCAGGCCTGTCTCTTCGGAGACAGGTTTTTTCATGTCCTGAAGCTCCGGTTTTCCCGCTGATGTGCGGACAAAATTCTATCTGTAAAGGGCGAAAAATGGCGGATTGAAATCGGTTGACAAGGTCTGTTTACGGGAATATGATTGTACTTAGATACTATACACGTATAGTATGCGCGCATACTCGATTCGAAGGGACGCCGGGGAATCTATTGTAGAAATCAAGGAGCAGCAGGAATGAGCACAATCAGGATCAATCATGACGGGTCTGGCGAGTTTACTCTGGAGCGCGGATGTGTCGCTCACATCGATACGTCCAAATGTGTAAACTGCGGAACCTGCCGGGAAATATGTCCGGTGGAAGCCATTGAAGAAGCACAGCGTCGGATCTGCCGCGTATGTCCGGAATGCACCGATCAGCCGGTCATGCGACTCGACGATATCGACGACTTCTGCACGAAGCAGTCGTGTACGACAGCCTGTCCGCTGGGGATAAGCCCGCAGGGTTATATCGGCCTGGCGCGTAACGGAAAGCTGGAGGAAGCCTACAGGCTCGTCTGGGAAAAGAATCCGCTGCCGTCGGTCTGCGCGCACATCTGTCATCATCCGTGCGAACAGGTCTGCAAGCGCGGGGTCCTGGTTGACGATCCGATGGCGATTCGCGGGATCAAGCGGTATCTGGGCGAACATACGGACTACGAACTTCCGAAGTACCCGAAGATGCACGACGAACGGATCGCGGTGATCGGGGCGGGACCTGCGGGTTTGTCCGCGGGACACTTCCTGTCGTCCATGGGATACGACGTGACTGTCTTCGAAGGAAATATGGAACCGGGCGGCATGCTGGTGCGCGGGATTCCGGAATTCAGACTGGACCGCGAAGCTGTGAAGAAGGATATCCGGAAGCTTCAGGAAGCGGGACTCAAAATCGAATGCGGCGCCCGGATCGGGAAGAAGGCCGTAAGCGAGCTGCAGAAGGAATACGACGCGGTGGTGGTCGCGGCGGGGACTCCCCACGGGAAGGAAATCACCTGGGTCGATAAATGGAACTACGACGCCGTGTATACGGCGATTCAGTTCATGGATTTCATGAACAACGATCAGAATACGTACCGGATGCCTCATCAGAACTTCGTCATCGAAGGGAAGGAAGGGGTTGTCATCGGCGGCGGTTCGGTGGCGATGGATGCGGCGAGAGCTGCGCTTCGGATGGGCGCAGACAAGGTGACGGTGGTCTGTCTCGAAGAGGGCGAATACGTTCCGGCTCATCAG
>CALMRA010000027.1 GCA_937872065.1 uncultured Eubacteriaceae bacterium
CTTTGATGGCTTTTGTATTTCATCTTGGAAATTGCGAACTTAATTGTACGCTATCGATCCTAGACCGGATTGAAGCATCCTCCGCATATGCTGATGCATTGTCCGTTCACATATCCGCTGAGCTCGCTTGCAAGGTAAGCCAGTGTCGGGCTAACATCTTCATAGGCGGTACCGAAGCGGTGGATCGGAATGGCCTGCTCCATCATTGCCAGATACTTCTTTCCGCCCGGACTGTCGGGATCGGAAAAAGCGTCGCTCTGAGACACCGGCAGGAAGCAGTTCGTCGTGATTCCGTAAGGTCCGAGATCGTGGGAGGCCATACGGCTCAGGCTGATGATAGCCGCTTTTGCCATGCTGTAGCCGCAGGCATGTTCAACGTAAGATGTGCCCGCACCGGAACCGCAGCTGTATCGAAACGCGGTTGAAGGAGAATACCGCTAAAAACAGCTTCGGGGAAGATTTTGAGAAGAATCTTCGGATTCTGTTTGCTGATTTCCCGATCCCGCCTTATCTTCTTTCGATTCTTGAGAAAAACGGTCTGATGTATATGCTCGAGGACAGCTGTCTGAAATTTATGAAATATGTAATGGAACGGATAGAAATGCCCAAGCTGCTTCATTCAAGTAAATATGACGATTTCTTTCATTCCTATATTGTCTCGACCGTATTATCTATTTTGTCAGTATGGATCAAGCATGATTATAAAGAAAGCGCCGAAGAGCTCAGCGCGATCAGCATCCAGTTGTTCAGGAGCACGGCGAAGATGTAGAATCAGCCAATTTTTTACTATAAATCGACCAGTTCCAGTATCTGATCTGCGTGTTTACGATGATCTTTGTCGTTTTGATTTCCGTTATAACGATCCTCCGCCCGGGTGTCTTTGTTTTAGAAACCGTCCCCCATAGAGAATGACAGATTCATATGGCTTTATACGGTCTCTTGTGATAGCTTTTTTCACAAGGGACTCTTTTTCGGAGTTGTGTAATTTATTTGATTCGGCTCCCTGTATTAAACAAAGAAGAGAAAATATGAAGCTTTACACACTGATGGAAAACACGACTTGCCGTCCAGACTTCGATGCGGAACACGGTCTGAGCCTCTACATCGAAACAGATCGTCACAGGCTGTTGTTCGATATAGGACAGTCGGGCACTTTTGCGGATAATGCGGAAAAGCTAGGCGTCGATCTAGCGGCAGTCGACTGCGCCGTCCTGTCTCACGGTCACTACGATCACGGCGGGGGACTGAAGCGATTCTTAGAAATCAACGATCATGCGCCTGTCTATCTGAACCGTAATGCCTTTGGGGAGTATTACCACGGACCCGACCGTTACATCGGACTTGATCCGCAGCTTAAGAAAAGCGGCAGGCTGATCCTGACTCCGGATAAATTCGAGATCGATGACGAGCTTTCTCTGTGTACCTGCAATGAGAAGACGCGGCCGTATCCGACGGACAGCGCGGGACTGGAAGAAAAGACCGGTGACGGCTTTATACCGGATATCTTTCTGCACGAGCAGTATCTGACTATCCGGGACGGAGACCGGAGAATCGTACTTAGCGGGTGCTCTCATAAAGGAATCCTGAATATCGTGGAATGGCTGCAGCCGGACGTTCTGATAGGCGGATTTCACTTTAAGGATAAAGAACTGTCCTCAGGGAGGAACGCGGATCTTGACCTGGCCGCGCAGATCCTCGGCGGTTATCCGACCGAATACTATACCTGTCACTGCACCGGACTTCCTCAGTACGATTATCTGAAGTTGATAATGGGCGGGAAACTGCATTATCTGTCGGCCGGACAGACGATAGAAATATGATGCTGCAAATATTCAGTACGCGGTTCCCGCACATTCCTGTCAGGCATTTAAAAGCATGATAAATAAGTATTAGTTATACGACCGGATCGAGAATATAATTATTTTAAAGACATAGTTTGATCCCATATTATCTACATAGAGTGAATATACAACGAAAGGGAAAAAATGAAATTTAAGAATGAAGCGGAATTCGAAAAAGTAAACGTATTTGGAAAAGGTCAGCCCAACGACGCCTTCGCGCAGTATTTTGTCGGCGACTCTTTCCTGAATTTTCTGACAAAACCCGGCGAATCACCGATCGGAATGGCGAACGTGACCTTCGAACCCGGATGCCGGAATAACTGGCATATCCATCACGCGAAAAGCGGCGGCGGACAGATGCTGATCTGTACGGCGGGAGAAGGCTGGTATCAGGAAGAAGGCAGGGAAGCCCGGAGCCTGGTTCCCGGTACGGTTATTGTGATCCCGCCGGAAACAAAACACTGGCACGGTGCGAAAGCCGACAGCTGGTTTTCTCATATTTCTGTCGAAGTCCCCGGCGAAGAAACGTCCAACGAATGGCTGGAACCTGTAGATACAGAAGCCTACAATAATCTGGACTGAGCGGTCCTCAATATCGGATGAAGCTGCCCCCTGCATACCCTGATCAAGGTATGCAGGGGCTTTTTTATGCCCGCTGATCATTCCGCTGCTTCATCATAGATCAGTTCTCTTTTCCTCTTCCGCATATTCACGCAGTCCGTCTGATCCGAATAAAACGATCTCGTCATCGATATGAAAAGCTTCGTTTTCTCTGCGACGAAATTTTTATGACCCATGATTCCCACCTGTGCCGGCGTATCCGTGTCGAAGGGAATTGAAACGAGCTTCCCGCCGAGCAGCTGATGCGGAGAAAACAGGAAATCCGGCAGGATAACAATGCCGATTCCGGCTTCGATCATCGCGATCGAATAATGGATTGAGGAGCTGAAATGGACTTTCATATTGGGGAAGCGCATGTGAAGAGTCCGCTGGAGATTCGCCATTTCAGGAGCGCAGTTCCGTTTTTCAGCAAAGATCAGCGTACGTTCTTCGAGATCCTCAGGAGAGATAAGACTCTTTGCGGCAAGAGGATCGTCTTTTTTCATAACGCAGCAGAACCGGCCGTTAAAGAGCGGATAAAATTTCTCATCGGAGCTTTTGATCGTGCTGCAGGTTGTGAACAGGATATCCAGTTTGTTTCCGTTGAACTGCTTGATCGCCTCGGCCAGCTCAAATCCGTGGCAGTAAAATCGGACATTGGGCTTTTTTTTCGTGTATTCGGTGAAAATCTCCGGCAGCTTGTGGATCTCCACCGTATTTTCAAATCCGATATGAAGCACCTCCGGCAGCTCCGGTGTTCCCTGGATGAACTCGATCGCGCCGTCCAGCTGATTCATGACATCCGCGACCTCCAGGTAGAAGCGTTCTCCGGCATCGGTGAGCGCGACATGGTGTTTGTCACGGATAAGCAGGGGAGTTCCCAGCTCTTCTTCCAGCATATTGATATGGTGGGATACTGCCGGCTGCGAAACAAACAGCTCTTTCGAAGCGCGAACAAAGCTCAGATTTCTCGCGACCGCAAGAAAACAGTTCAGCTGCGTTATGGTGACCATGGTGGACCTCCGTCAGATGGTAATAAATAATATCTATCAAGAATAAATAAAGTATAATTCAATATTGCTTATTCTGCCAATAAAATGTAAGTAGAGAAATCATCTGTGAATGTGATCGTGAAATTAATAACTGGAGGCGAAAATATGGCAAAGGATACGATTAACTTAAGCGTTAATGGAATCGACTACACTTTCTCGATAGGCGACAATTTCGGACAGGTTCCGTGCAACGAGACTCTTCTCGACACACTTCGGAACAGACTGAATCTGACCGCTGCCAAGAAAGCGTGTGATGAAGGCGCATGCGGGTGCTGCACCGTGATTAAGGACGGGGACGCAGTTCCATCCTGTATGACACTCCTTGCAGACTGTGACGGATGCCAGATTACGACGCTCGAAGGACTTTCCGATCCGGTAACCGGCGAGCTTAGCGAGCTCCAGCAGAAATTTATCGACTACTATGCGTTTCAGTGCGGCTTCTGTACGCCGGGAATCATTATGACCACGAAGGCGCTGCTGGACAAGAATCCTCATCCGACAGAAGAAGAAATCAGGGACGCTCTCAGCGGGAATTACTGCAGATGCATCAGCCATTATCATGTTTTCGAAGCTGTCAACGCGATCGCCGGCCGGCCGGAAGATCTCGATGAAAAATGGGAGGGCAGAAGATGAAAAATTTCGGAAATGAAAATTATACACCCGAAAACTACAAATATGTCGGCAAGGTCAATGTCCCGAGAAAAGACGCGAAAGACATCGTCTCCGGTAAAGCGATGTTTCTTGATGATTACAAGCTTCCGAGAATGCTTATTGCAAAGACGCTGAGAAGTCCGTATGCCCATGCGAAAATCAAGAGCATCGATACTTCGGAAGCAGAAAAGCTGAACGGCGTCGTCGCTGTCGTAACCTATAAGGATGTCGATCAGAATATGAAAATGGGATGGCCTCCCACTAAGCCGATTCTCGGCGAAGAGCTGATGTACGTCGGCGATCCCGTCGCGTTCGTCGCAGCCGAAACCGAACAGATCGCGGAAGACGCACTGCCGCTGATCAAGGTTGAATACGAAGAGCTCCCCGCAGTTACGAACGCACTCGACGCTGTCAAGGATGATGCGCCGCAGCTTTATCCTGATCTGTTTAAGAACAATATCATCACTCCCGGATACGCTCCGTTCCAGAAGGACGGTCCGTTCTGGCATCTGATCAAGGGCGATATCGACAAGGGCTTCGAAGACTGCGCGTTCATTGCGGAAGATACCGTGGAATTTGCGAAGATGGCCGCACCGAATGCGCCGGAAGCTCCCGGAGCGATCGTGCGCTGGGAAGGCGGAAAGAACTTTACGGTATGGTGCGATACGCAGTCGGGGCACATCTGCAAGACGCTCAACAATATCGTCATGCCGGACGCGAACTTCGATGTCCGTACCTTCAATGTAGGCGGATCCTACGGTAATAAACAGTCCCAGGTCATGCAGGTCATGAGCGCGCTTATCCTCTCGATGAAGACAAACCGTCCGGTCAAGGTCTTCCAGAGCAAGGTCGAACAGATGTGCTGCTTCGAAACACGGCTCGGCAGCCAGGTTCACGCGAAGATCGGTATGGACAAGGACGGTGTGATTCAGGCTGTTAAAGGCGAATGGACCGTCGACGCCGGATGTCTGAGCAATACGACCCAGGGGCAGGTCGGCGTCGGTATCGGCGAAGCACAGCTGGTCATGGCAAAATGTCCGAACTGGGATCTGGATACGAACCTCGTCGCAACCAACAAGCAGCCGGCGGGAATCGTCAGAGGCTACGGCGGACAGGAGCTGAACTCGTGCCTGTCTCTTCTGATCGGGCGCACCATGCGCGAAGGCAATTTCGATCCGGTCGAAGTCTACAAAAAGAACTACGTCTGCGAAGGCGACGTCTATACATGGCGTGACGGACGTCAGTGGCAGGCCCATTCAGTCAATTATGTAAAAGCGATCGAGGAATCATCGAAAAAATTCGACTGGAAAGGAAAATGGAAAGGCTGGGGGATCCCGACCTGGGAATCTGAAGACGGAACGCTCGTCCGCGGAGTCGGCTGTGGCATTATCGGCAACGCGGACATCGGCGAAGACAATACGGAAGCTTACGTTCGCGTCGTACCCGATCTGTTTACGGACAAATCCCGCGTAGTCATTCAGACAAATATCACTGAATCCGGGATGGGACAGCGAAGC
This sequence comes from uncultured Eubacteriaceae bacterium, assembly GCA_937872065.1. GTDB lineage: Bacteria > Bacillota > Clostridia > Eubacteriales > Eubacteriaceae > UBA7485. Next base: position 5,662 of record CALMRA010000027.1, read on the forward strand.
AATATCATTAAGATGGTCGCGGATGTTCTGAATGTCGATTACGACATGGTGGATATCACGCCGCCTGAAATCAAAATCAACCCGACAGGTTTCGGATTGTGCGGAAGCCGCGGTACGATCTGCTACGGTCATGCCGTTTCCAGTGCTGCTGAAGACGTAAGGCAGAAGCTTTACGACCTCGCGGTTCCGTTCCTTGAAGTTACGACCGACTCAATGTACATGACAGATTATGGGGTCGCAACTCTGGCAAGACCGGGTAAATTCGTTTCCTGGAAAAAGCTGATCCCGCCGGATCTGACGTTGACAGGCTACGGGCAGCATCTTGAAAACTTCTCGACACCGAATATGTTCATGATTTTTGTCGAAGTCGAAGTTAATAAGGAAACAGGGCAGGTCAAGCTTGTGGACTGTCTCGGCGGCACGGACTGCGGACAGGCGATCGACCCGGCCATGCTGGAAATGCAGGTGCAGTCCGGGATCGGATCCGCGTCGCTGGATACGGCGATCTACGAAGAACACGTCATCGATCCGAGCATCCTCAGAACAATGACCTACGACATGATCGAATATAAATGGCGTCCGTTCAACGATTTCCCGACCTATGAAACCTGTGTCCTGGAATCACAGTTCGATACCTTCCAGTTCAAGGCGACCGGTGTCGGCGAAATTGCCGGAGCGGCGGCAGCGTCGGCTACAATGCAGGCGATTTCCAATGCCATCGGCGTTCAGGTAGCTACATATCCGGCAACACCTGACGTCATTCTGAAAGCATTAGAAAAACTTTAAGAGGAGAAACGGGATGAGAAAATTTAATTACGAACGTGCGGACAGTTATGAAGAAGCGGCCCGGCTCCTCAATGACGACGGCGCGGTAATGGCCGGAGGAACAGATATTCTCGGCGGAATCAAGCACGATATCTTTGCGGAAGTTCCGAAAACCCTCGTCAGTATCAAGGGAATTCCGGGAAACGACAAAATTGAGCTGGACGGCGACACCATCCGTATCGGCGCGATGGCCACACTTGCCGATCTTGTAGAAAACGAAATGATCAGGGAAAAGGCGCCGATCATCGCTGAAGCCGCCCACAGCATCGCGACCCCGCTGGTCAGAAACATGGGAACCATAGGCGGGAATCTGTGTCAGGACGTCAGATGCTGGTTCTACCGCTATCCGAACGAAATCGGCGGACGACTTGACTGCGCGAGAAAAGGCGGAGAACAGTGCTTCGGCATACTCGGCGACAATCGCTACCATTCGATTTTCGGCGGCATGAAGACAGGCAGGACTCAGTGCCAGATCGAGTGTCCCGCGGGAACGGATATCCCCGGATACATGCAGAAGATCCGGGAAGGTGACTGGGATGCAGCCGCCAGGATCATTATGGAAGTCAATCCGATTCCGATGCTGACAGCCCGCGTCTGTCCGCATACATGCCAGACCAAATGCAACCAGTGCAAGCATGGAGACTCGGTGAGTATTCACTCTGTCGAACGCACGCTGGGAGACTATATACTTGAAAATTCTGATAAGTTCTATCAGAAACCGGAAACAGAAACCGGTAAAAAGACAAGCATTATCGGCGGAGGCCCTGCGGGTCTGACGGCCGCGTATATGCTCCGGAAACAAGGTCACAGCGTCACGATTTACGAAAAAATGGAAGAAGCCGGCGGCGTGCTGATGTACGGCATACCTGAATACAGACTTCCCAAGCATTATGTACGTGACCTTGTTTCCGCAATTAAGGGAATGGGCGTCGAGTTCATCACGAACACGGAAGTCGGCAAAGATATCACGATCGAAGAGATCGAATCCGGCAGCGATACGGTATTTATCGATACCGGCGCGTGGAAACAGCCGATCCTCGGACTTGACGGCGAACAGCTTACACAGTTCGGACTTAACTTCCTTGTCGAAGTCAAAGGCTTCATGCAGAGACAGATCGGAAAAAATGTTCTCGTCTGCGGCGGCGGGAATGTCGCAATGGACGTCGCACTGACGGCGAAGCGACTGGGTGCCGATAAAGTTACCCTCGTATGTCTGGAACAGCGGGAAGAAATGCCGGCATCGGAAGAAGAAATCGCAAGGTCGGAAGAAGAAGGCGTCGTGATCCATAACGGGCGCGGCCTCTATCGCGTAGTTTATGACGGTGATACCGTTACCGGGATGGAAACCAATAAGTGTACGTCGGTCCGCAATGCTGAGGGACGGTTCGATCCGCAGTACGATGACAGCGACCTTGAAATTTACAGTGCAGACTCGATCATTCTTGCAACAGGGCAGAGAGTCGATATCGACTTCCTCGGCGAAAAATTCAGAGACGAAGTCAAATCAGCCAGAGGTCTGGTCGAAGTCGGCGAACATAATGAAACAAGAAGACCCGGTGTCTATGCCGGCGGCGACGCTGCATCAGGACCCTCCGTCTGTATCAAAGCGGTGCGGGACGGCGGCAACGCAGCCAGAAACATAAGCGCCTACATGGGTTATCCTGTCAAATACTACATGTACAACGAAGACATGATCTATCCGAATGAAGAACATGTCCATGACAACAAAGCGCAGGTAGAAAAGAATACGCCGCTTGAAAAACGGTGTCTCGATGTTGAAGACTCAACAACGCTGACGCAGGATGAAGCGCTTCTCGAAGCAGAACGCTGTATGGACTGCGGATGCTATTCCGTCAACGCGTCGGATCTCTCACCTGTTATGGTGGCGCTTGACGCGACGCTGGTTACGACGAAAAAGAAAATCAGCGCAAGAGACTTCTTTACGACGAAGCTCAAGGCCAGCGACATGCTGGATCCGGACGAAATCGTGACGGAAATTGAAATTCCGGTGCCGGAAGCCGATGAAATGCATTATGACAAGTTCAGACTGCGTAATTCTGTCGACTTTGCGATGGTAAGTCTGGCAAGTCTGATCAAGGCGGAAAACGGCATTATCGAAAATGCCAGCCTGGTTCTCGGCGGAGTCGCTCCGATTCCGATGAAGCGCAGAGCTGCGGAAGAATTCCTGATCGGCAAACGTCCGACTGAGGAAAATGCGGAAACGGCTGCGGATATCGCACTCGAAGGGGCTCATCCCTTTGAAAAGAATAAATACAAGGTGAATATTGCGAAGGAATTCGTCAAAGAAGCTGTATTGAGGCTGGCATGACCGCTGATAATTTACGCCTCCTGATTCAGAGTCAATGCCAGTATGACTGCTTTTACTGCCCGCTTAAAGCGGGCATAAGCAGTCTGGAGGATATGAAGTACAGTACGCTGATGAGGCTGTGCAGAACGCTGGCGGAATCTGGAATAAAAAACGTGGAGATTACAGGCGGAGAGCCCCTTCTTTATGAAGACATCGACGGGCTCGTCAGAGATCTGAAGAAAGACATCGGCATCAGCCAGGTGTATATGACGACAAACGGACTGCTGCTGGCAGATAAAGCGAAGACACTGCAGGAAGCAGGTCTTGACGGAGTCAATATCCATCTCGACACGGTCATGTCGGATGCGTTTACCCACAGCACCGGCCGCGAACAGCTGCTCAATGAAGTTCTCAAGGGTATCTGGAAGGCTGTGGCGCTGGACATACCGACCACAATAAGCGTCGTGCTTCACGAATATTCGGTCGACGAGTGCGGAGTTATGGCGGGTCTTGCGAAGAAGATGCCGGTGACAGTCCGCTTTACGACCGCGGGCAGCTGCAGCAGCGAGATTCCCAGAGAGACAGTGCTTCAAAAGCTCCTTGTAAGCGCCGGAGGAAACGTCGAAAAAGAGGGCGAATATTACCTTCCGGAAGGCTGGAATGGCAGAATCACCTTCGGCAGCGGCATCGCCGGTGCTTTCGGAATGGAACAGGCCCTCCTGCTTGGAGGCAGCATCGTCAATGGAAGAGAAGATTAAGAAATTTAAAGCAGAAGCGGAACTGCTGGACCTGCATGTCAGAATAGACGGCACAAGGCTTGTGGAAGTCACGGGCCGCGTAGGCGGATACTTTGAAGTTCCGGGTTTTATCACGGAAACCGGTCCCGGATGCTTTGCATTCCTCAAAGGTCTGAAATCCCTTCGGTTTGTGGAAGGATGTGAGAAGCTCGAAACAGGCACTTTTTCAGGCTGTCCGGGGCTGGAGAAGGTCGCGCTTCCGGAAACACTCACACAGATCGGGAGCAGTGTATTCTTCAAATGCGGAAATCTCCGGGAAATCGAGATTCCGTCGAAAATCACAGTCATCGAGGATGATACGTTTCGACTCTGCAGCAGTCTGACCAGAGTCAGGCTTCCGGACAAACTGAAAGCCATCGGAAGAGGGGCGTTCGAGGAATGCCGCAGTCTTTATAAAATTGAAATTCCGGGAAATGTGACGTGTATCGGAGACAATGCGTTCAGAAACGATCTGCAGCTGCAGGAAGCAGTCGTTCCGTATTCAATCGTTGAAATGGGCAGAGATGTTTTCAAAAACTGCAGTCCGCAGCTTGAAATAAGGAGAAGATGATGGGCCGCAGACCGTTTGTCGACGTGAAAACAGTCGAAAAACCGGATCCTCAGTCCGCGGAAGAAAGGGCGTTTTCGCTTTCTGCGCTGGATATCAAACGTCTGTGTCCTTTCTTTTATGCGGCGATCTGCATGATCCCGCGATTTTATACGGATCAGGTGCCCGGAATACGAGTTACCGCAGATAAAATTTTTATTAACCGAAGATATATCGGGAGTTTATCCAGGGCAGAACTGACAGGGGTGATCATCCACGAGCTGTATCATATTCTGATGAGTCATAATGTGCGTGGAGCCGGAAAGGATCCGGTCAGGTGGAACAGAGCCTGTGATCTCTACATCAGCAAATGCATGAATGAAACCTTCGGCACTGTCCCCGGAAAGGGAAGCGTGAGCCTGTCGATGCCGGATATGGTGAAGACTTATATCGGACTGCCCGAGGGCATGCCGTTTGATGCGGGAATCAGCGTCGAGAAGGATATCCCTGAGAAAATTTATCTTCGTCATGAAATTGAAGAGCCGGA
>CALMRA010000028.1 GCA_937872065.1 uncultured Eubacteriaceae bacterium
TTCTGTTGCTTCAGTCTTATTTCAGGAAGCCGCTGATAATCGTGTCTTCCGCTTCCTTTTCGGTCAGTCCCAGCGTTTCGAGCTTGAGGATCTGTTCGCCCGCGATCTTCCCGATCGCCGCTTCATGGATAAGCGCTGCGTCCGCGCTCTGTGCGATCAGCTCCGGTTCCGCTCCGACTCGTCCTTCGTCGACGAGGATCGCGTCGCATTCGCTGTGGCCGGTACACTTGTTGTTGCCCCGCAGAATCGAGTGATAATTCTGATTCGAGTGGCCCTTCGCCACCGAACGCGAAATCAGATCGACGCCGCAGTCATAGCCGTCCATATCGACCTCGAAGCTGGTTTTCGCGACCTGGTCGTCTTCTGTCAGAATATGTTCCTTAATATAAAGCTTTCCGCCGTCCGCAAGCTTCGCCCTGCACTGACGGTCCGTATAGTCTACCCCGCCGATCTGCGTCGTTTCCATCGTCAGAACCGCGTTCTTCCCGACATCCGCGTCGGTAACCGGGCTGATAACCTTTTTGCCTCCGCCTGTTCCCGTTCCGATATGCTTTTCTTCATACAGGACCTTGCTGTCTTCTTCGAGGAAGAAACGGTGGATCCCGTTGTGTCTTGCGTCATGGCCGTCTGTCGTGTGGACGCCGCAGCCCGCGACGATCTTGACATCCGCGCCCTTTCCGATAAAGAAGTCGTTGTACACCAGGTCGTCGACGTCGCTGTGGGTGACGCACGCCGGAATATATACAACCTCGTCCTTCGTGTCGGGTTTGACGTAGATATCCAGACCCGGCTTGTCCTTCTTTGATTCGATCTTGATATTTTCGGACGATTCCCGTCCCGCACACTGCCCGTCTTCACGGATATTATAGGCGCTGCCTTTGTAGCTGCCCTTCCAGTCCGAAACGATTTTAAGCAGTTCTTCTGTCGTTAAATTCATCAGATGACATTCCTCATTTTTTTTACACTGCATGAATCGTTGTACCCCTGCAGCATCAGCGTCGGAAGGATTTCTTCCTTCGTCCCCTGTCCCGCGACCTTGCCGTCTTTAACCACGATTATTTCATCCGCGATATCGATAATCCGTTCCTGATGCGAGATGATCAGGAGAGAAGCGTGTTCTTCTTTCTTCAGCGTTTCAAATACCTGCACCAGCTGCGTGAAGCTCCACAGGTCGATTCCGGCTTCCGGTTCGTCGAAGACCATCATGCTCGAACGGCGCGCCAGTACCGAAGCGATCTCGATGCGCTTGATTTCTCCGCCGGACAGCTTCGCGCTGATTTCACGGTCGATATAGTCCGCCATGCACAGACCGACGCGGCCCAGCAGATTGCACAGCGCGTGGTCCGACAGTTCCCTGCCGGCTGCGAGATTCATCATCTCACGGACCGTGATCCCCTTGAACCGAACCGGCTGCTGAAACGAATAGCTGATACCCTTGCGCGCACGGTCGGTGATCGAATCGCGGGTGATCTCATCCCCGTTGAAGTACATTTCACCGGACGTCGGTTCTACGATGCCCGCGATGAGCTTGGCGATAGTCGTCTTGCCGCCGCCGTTTGGGCCTGTGATGACTACGAGCTTATGATCAGGGACCTTGAAGCTTACTCCGTCGATAATTCTTTCGCCGTCGTCCGCGTCCCAGACAATGTCTTTTAACTCTAACATGTTAACTCCTGCGTGTCGTTTTATGTTCGTAAATCTTTACAGCTTCAGTATAGAACAATTCGTCATTATTTCACAGCGTTTTAGTGGGAAATGAACCCTTTTTTTATATTTCGCCGCTTTTATCCTCGAACTGATTCGTATCATTATAAAATAAAGATCAGAATATAATCTTTAATCATCATCTGAATATATTTAATTAATGATAATTAGGATATAAAATATAAGAAAGTCCGTTGTAATGATCCGTATTCTTACTGTCGAATCATCAACTGAGAGCGTCAGACGGTAAACATTTTGTGTAAGCGTTTATTTTTATCGAGGTTTATCGATATTACCCATCTGATCTCTTGTTAAACTCAGTTTAAATTTGTATAATTATTCTCAAACCAGTTTATTAACCTGACCGTCCAGCTTAGCTTCCGGCCGGGAATATGGAGGCGGCATCATAGCCAGACAAAACAACACGCAGAAGTCGTACGAAAAGCTTCTGGGTTATCTAAAAGAAAATCTGCTTGCAGGAAAACTCGTTCTCGGTGACCGGCTTCCGCCCGAACGCGAACTTGCAGAGCAGCTCGGCGTAAGCCGGAACAGTCTCAGAGAAGCCATACGGACGCTGGAAATGATGGGCTTTCTGTCCAGCGAACAGGGCTCTGGCAATTACATCAGCTGTGACATCAGCAGAAATCTTGCGGATTCGCTGAACCTGCTCTTTCTGCTGGGACAGATCGATTACCGCCAGGTATCCGAAACACGAAAGGCCCTTGAAACCGAAGCGGCTCTGCTGGCGGCGGACCGGATCACGCCGGTACAGCTGGCGCAGCTTGAACGTCTTGTGGGTTCCATCAGCAATCCTGACGAAAGCCGGAACTCGGAACCTGACCGCGACCTTCACGAGCTTATCGCCAAGGCCTCCCAGAACGAACTGATCAACCAGCTGCTCACCGCGCTGATGGATTCGATAAATACCTTCGTCTCCGATATGCGCCGCGAAATCAAGCTCAATCCGGAGAACGGACGCAGACTCCAGGCCGCCCACGAACAGCTCGTCGACGGGCTTCGCCGTTCGGATAAAAACGAGATTATCCGGGCGCTGGACGAACATTTCTATCTGATCGATACGAATATCAAAGGACCCCGCGGACAGTACGACGAGACTTACGATACGGATTCGTACGGGATCTGGCCCAGGAAGCCCACTCCTGTCGAAGAAGATACCGATACCCCGGTAGAAAAATCCGATAATTCCTCAGATGTTTCAATCAAGATTTCGTAAACTGAAACGGCCCGCAAGGGTCGTTTTTTGATTATTTATTCTATATTGAAGCGCATTCATTATAGTTCATTCATTAAAGAAAAACCCTTCCCGGTTTATCCGTATTCTCCCTGAATTTCAGACAATAAAAAGACGCCGTCCGCCAGGAGATCGAGAGCGGAAGACGTCTTTTCGGCTGATCTGGCAGTGCGGCGCCGATCGGGGCAGCGCCGCACTGCAAACAGGATAAATACGAATCTATTTAATTATCCTATTATATTAAATAAGAAGACTTCTGTGAATTTTCTGTTTATGCTTCGCAGACCTTGTGAGGATTCAGGATGTTTTTCGGATCGAACGCCGCCTTGATTCCGCGCATCAGGTTCATGACCTGCTGGCTGTCGGATTCAGACAGGTAGCCGCGCTTCGCATAGCCTATTCCGTGTTCGCCGGAAACCTGTCCCTGAAGTTCGCGTCCCTTCGCGTACATCATTTCCATTGCCTGAGCCATCTTTTCTTCCCAGACATCGTCGCTCATATCGTCCTTGAGGATATAAGCGTGGAGGTTGCCGTCGCCGGCATGTCCGAAGCTCTTGATGCGCACGCCGATCTTATCCTGGAGCGAATGGGAGAATTCGACCATTTCGTTGACACAGTTTCTCGGTACGACGATGTCGACTTCGTCCATGTCGGAGGTAGATCCTTTGATGGCTTCGAGGAATGCGCCTCTGGCCTTCCAGATCGATTCGTCGCGTTCTTCGGTATCCGAGATCAGAACGTCCATCGCTCCCTGCGCAAGACACAGATCCGCAACGCCTTCATATGCTTTCTGAACGTCTTCGGCGCTGTTGCCGTCGAATTTCAGCAGCAGATAGGCATCCGCCTGATGATCCGGGAACTTCTTGCCGAGATACTCTTCGGAGTCGAGGATAACTTCCTTTTCCATGAATTCGACCGCAACCGGATTGGATTTTGACATGATGATCTTCGGTACGGTACGGATCGCCTGCTGAAGTGTCGGGAACGGCACGAGCAGAGAGATCGTCTTCTGCGGCAGCGGAAGCAGTTTCAGAATCGCCTTCGTGACGATCCCGAGGGTTCCTTCGGAGCCGATAATCAGATCCTTCAGGTCGTAGCCGGAGCTGTTCTTGACAACCTTGCCGCCGAGTTCGATAACATCGCCGTTGGGGAGTACGACTTCCAGGCCCCGGACGTAATCGCGGGTAACCCCGTATTTGACTGCGCGCATTCCGCCGGCGTTCGTGCTGATGTTGCCTCCGATGGTCGCGGACTTTTCACCCGGATCCGGAGGATAGAAGAAGCCGCGGTCTTCGACGTAGGCTGCAAGTTCCATCAGGAGCACGCCCGGTTCGAGGGTGAGGGTCAGGTTTTCTTCATCGAGTTCGAGGAAGTTGTTCATCAGAGACGTGTCGAGAAGGATTCCGTGTTCCATCGGAACTGCCGCGCCTACAAGACCGGTGCCGGCTCCGCGGGGTGTAAGCGGAATGTTGTTGTCGTACGCATATTTCATGACCTGAGAGACTTCTTCCGTACTCGTCGGACGGACGACGACATCCGGCCAGCTGGCCGTTCCGGACAGTTCGTCATGAGAGTATTCTTCATTGATATCCCCGTCCGTCAGGAAGCGTTCTTCATCTCCGATAATCGCGAACAGGTTGTCGAAATCCTGCGCGTCTAATTTTTTATAGTTCATACAGCTTCTTCCTCGTCTTTCGTGTTTTCGCCTCTGGATTTGATTTCTTCGATAAGCTTCGGAACGATATCGTACAGGTCGCCGATGAGCGCATAGTGTGCGATCTTGAATATCGGAGCCTTCGGATCCTTATTGATCGCGACGATCGTATCCGAATTGTTCATGCCGGCCGCGAACTGGACCGCGCCTGAAATCCCGCAGGTGATGATAAGCTTCGGACGTACCGTACGTCCCGACAGACCGACCTGACGCTTCGCTTCGACCCATCCGGATTCCGCCATCGGTCGCGAACAGGCCATCTGGCCGCCCAGAAGTTCCGCGAGTTCTTCGATCATCGCGAGATCTTCCGGTTTCTTGACGCCGCGGCCTGCCGCCACGAGCACGTCACAGGCTTCGATAAAGGTTTCTTTCGGTTTTTCCGTGATTTCAAGAACTTCGATGCCGCTCTGCAGCTTGTCTTCAGACGCTTTTCTCGAGAAGATTTCTCCTGTCTTCACATCGCTGCGGGTCGGAGCGTTCATGACCTTGTAACGGACCGTAGCCATCTGCGGACGATTGTCCGGAGTCAGGATCTGAGCCATGATATTGCCGCCGAAAGCCGGACGGATCTGAACCAGATCGGTGTTTTCATTCATCTTCAGGATCGTGCAGTCTGCAGTCAGTCCCGTATGCATTCTTGCCGCGACCCGGGGTGCAAGCTGTCTGCCTACCGTCGTCGCGCCGACGAGGATCGTGCCGGGTTTTCTGAAATTGATGTAGTCTTCAAATGCGCCGGTGAAGGGTTCGATGCGGAATTCCTTCAGTTCGGGCTGATCGTAGACGTAGATTTCATCTACGCCGTAGTGACGCAGCTCTTCTGCTTCTTTCGTGATGCCTTCTCCGAGGAACAGCGCGCACACTGGCTGATTGATAACGGACGCCAGTTCTTTCGCTTTGCCGATGAGTTCGTAGGTGACCGGATGGATCTTTCCTTCTACATGGTCGACGTATACGGTGATGCCGTTCCACAGCGATTTATCGACATGAGGACGTTCGGAATGAACCTCCTGAATTTCCGCTGCCTGGAAGGGTCCTTTTTTGACGCAGATCTTGCACATCTTGCAGGCTGCGTTCGGTTCTAACGAACCGTCTTCTTTTTCTTCGATTGCGCCGAACGGACACAGTGCCTTGAACGCGTCGAGGTCAGTGATTTTGTCTCTGTGAAAGATAAGTTTTTCCATTTAATTTTTCCTGTTTGTTTTCACTTAATATCGCTAGATCAGACTTTTTAAAGTTCTGCGCGGTCAGATAAACTTGAGTTCGTTGAGCTTGTCGTATAGACGGCTGCCCAGATCGTCCCCGTTCCAGACTTCCTGATGAACGTCTGATTCCGGCGGGAAGATCCGCTGTACCTGTGTCGGAGAACCGAACAGTCCGTAATGTCCGTCGTCCTTGTCTTTCATATTGTCGAGAGAGAGCATGACCACCGCGCGATCTTCAGTCGCCTTCTTTTTCGTATAGGACGGAAGACGCGGCATGAAGATGTCCTTGTCGACCGAGATCAGACATGGGAAGGAGACCTTCGAGCGCTCGATATTGTTCGGAAGGTCCATTTCGACGGTAACGCTGTCGTCATCGACCTTTTCAAAACGGATTACATTGGATACGGAGGGGATACCGAGCCATTCGGAAATTTCTGACCCTACCTGAGCGGTATCGCCGTCGGTTGTCTGCTTTCCGCAGAGAATCAGATCGAAGTCGCCTGCGCTTCCGATGCCCTGAGACAGAGTATAGCTTGTCGCGAGAACGTCCGCGCCGCCGAAACGGCGGTCCGACAGCAGTACGCCGCGGTCAGCGCCCATTGCGAAGGCTTCTTTAATAACCGCCTGAGCCTGCGGGGGTCCCATAGACAGAACGGTAACATCTCCGCCCTTTTCTTCCTTGAGCCGCAGCGCCGTTTCCAGCGCGTACAGATCGTAGGGATTCATTTTCGATTCGACACCGTCACGCTTCAGAACGCCGGTGACCGGATCGACCTCGACTTTATTCGAGGACGGAACCTGCTTGATGCATACGAGAATCTTCATGTGTGTTTCTCCTGTTTTCATTTCGGATTTTGATATCAGAATGGCCGTATCGGACTGCCGCACTGAACTATGCAGCGTTAATTTCTAATTTTATTAAGCGATAAAGAATGAGCCGACCCCTGTGATCACGCATGCCACGAGAATCATAATCAGTACAGGTTTGGCAGTCTTTGAAAGCAGTTTGCTTTCGAGGCCGGGTTCGTTGCCCGTCGCAGCTGCAGCGATTGAAATACACTGAGGGGAGAGGACCTTGCCGAGACCTGCGCCGACGGAATTTGCAGCCGCAAGCCAGATTGGAGACGCGCCGATAGCGGTCGCAGTTTCCACCTGAAGCTTGCCGAATAGAACTTCGGAGCTTGTACCGGAGCCTGTGACGAATGCGCCGATCGCGCCGAAGATCGGAGCAATGAAGGGATACGCGGTACCGACGACGGTGATGCAGATTGTCGCGATCGCTGTGATCATTCCGGCGTAGCCCATAATCTTCGCCATTGCGAGGACTGCGATAATCGTGATCATCGTAGGCGTCATCTGCTTAAAGGTTGCGACAAGAACCTCCGCGAAATCTTTTCCAGTCGCCTTCTGAGCGAGGCCGCCGATAATCGCGGCAAGGAAGATCACGACGCCCGGTGTAGCGATCCAGGAGAATGTGAGCGTTGCCGGATTTGCGCCTGTATAGACGCTTATCGTTGTTTTCACCGAAGACAGAACCGCGTACAGCGACGGGATCAGCTTGGAGATGAGCAGCAGGAAGATAAAGATCAGAATGAAGGGCAGCCATGAGATAAGGGCTTTTTTCCCGTCGATCGGTTTGCTTTCGGGAAGCGTAGCCCGCATATCGTATTCGACCGGAATAGGCTTGTCTCTGTCCTTTCTTGCATACAGGAAGCAGCAGACCAGTGAAACGACCGATCCTGCGACGACAGGAAGCTCCGCGCCGAGGAATGTTGCGACGACATATTCCGGG
>CALMRA010000029.1 GCA_937872065.1 uncultured Eubacteriaceae bacterium
CGCGTCCGGGCGTATTATCATATCCGTCTATTTTGTAATTTTACAGCCATGTAGTTTACAGCGGATAGATATTCAGACGTTCAATGAGACCTTTATCGTTAATCTTTGACAGAATCGCACAGACCGGATATACTCTGTCGCCATATGAGATAAAATAACGGACCGAGTCGGGATCCTGGTATTCGACGCTTGTGATCTTGAACGGTCCCCTGTTCATCCCGAATTTATGATGGAATGCCATCTCGACGCCCATCTTGCCTTCGAGATGGAGAGTATCCGCGCCGGATTTAATCATCGAAGAATCGTGCAGCACACCGTAGTCGTCAAACAGATCCGCAAGCGCGACATTATCGCCCTTCTGCATCGCGCCGATATATTTTTCGAGAACTTCTCTTTTCGTCATCTTCATTTCCTCTATTCTGTCAGACCTGTTCCGAACGCATCAGCGCGTCTATTCCGCCGTCCACGAACATTACGATACCGTTGACACCGCTGGCTTTCTTCGACACGAGAAATACGATGCCGTTGGCGATTTCTTCGGCGTCCAGGAACTCTCTGCGGCCGTAACGGGTCGGAATCGGGATCAGAAGCGCGGCATCCATCTGGGCATCCGTCAGTCCCTGAGTCATCGGAGTTGTCGTATTTCCGGGCGCGACCGCGTTGATCCTGAGTCCGTCATAGGCCCAGGACGGTGATATACGGCGAACCCATCTGGCCAGCGCGCGCTTGCTGGAGCTGTACGCGGAGGGCTGAAGCTGCGGCGGAATATCCTTCGCATACTCCATGATCCGGTCTTCATCCATGACGTTGCTGATCATATCGACCCAGTCCATTCTGACGGACTGATTCGTGATGGAGTTGGAGGATGTGACGACGCAGGCGCCCTGTTTCTTTTTCAGCAGATCCCTGAGACCTTCGGCGATCTGTTCTGAAGCGAAAAAGTTCAGCGCGAAAATCTTTGCTGCCGGAGCAGTCGGCCCTACGCCCGCATTGCAGATCAGACCGTCGATTCCGTCCGGATATTTTTCTTTGACCGCATCGATCGCTTTCTGACGGCCTTCCTTTGTCGACAGGTCAGCGCAGACATCCCCGTCCTTATAGTCGATGTTGAATACTTCGTTTCCGGCTTCCGTCAGCTGTTTTCTGACCTGTGCGCCGATTCCGGTAGTACCTCCGGTGATAACGTAAATGCCCATAAGATTTTCTCCTTATTTATCTGCAGTGCAGCTGCCGTCGCCGATTCTCCGCTTCCGGCGTATTGTCCGTTATCGGAAAGCTGTCGTCAGGGCTTCATTCCCGAACCGCCCTGTACGAACAGCGTATCCCCGCTGACATACTTCGCGTCGTAGCTGGCCAGGAAGATGCAGACTTTTCCGATATCTTTCTCCGCGTCTCCGTAGCGGCCCAGCGGAATCGAATGCAGGTTCTTTTCGAACATTTCCGGGTTTTCACGGCCCCAGACCGCCAGTTTATCCGTCATAACCAGCGGACAGATCACGTTGACATTGATATTGTACGGGCCCCATTCGGCTGCCGCAACACGGCTCAGTCCCCGGATTCCTTCCTTTGCCGCTGCATAGGAGCTCTGTCCCGGGTTGCCTGAAATGCCGGCGCCGGATGCAAAATTGATGACGCTGCCTTCGGTTTCCTTCAGATACGGGAAGCCGTATTTCATATAGTTAAACGCCGCATAGAGACCGGAATGAATCGCGATGTCAAAGTCTTCCTTCGAATGTTCGATAAGCGTCTTTCCGGACGCGCTGGCCTGAGCGTTATTGATAATGACATTGATCTTTCCGAAACGGTCGATGCCGGCCTGAAGCGCGTTCTTTACGTCGTCTTCGTTATAGCCGTCGGCGATGACAGTAAGCACTTCCGCGCCGTAGTCGTCTTCGAGCATTTTTTTCGTCTTTTCCATTCCTTCCGGATAAAGATCTGTCAGAATGAGTCTGGCGCCTTCATCCGCAAACGCTCTTGAAATTCCCTGAGCGATTCCGCCGCCGCCTCCCGTGATCAGTACCACACGGTCCGCCATTCTTCTCAGATGCTGCATCTTCCTCGATTGTTCCGCCATATCCCTTTTCACCTTCCCTGTGATCGTTCATTCATGTCTGATGTTTTTCTCAGCTCGTGTATTCATCATAAAGAAAAAAGACGCCTGTTGACGTTGCCGCGGCAACGAGGCGTCTTTTTTAATAATATTTTCTTAATAAGTGTTCAAATCAGGGGTATTCAACACTGTTTCTGATTTTCTACCATCTTTTTCTTAATAATAATTGATCACACTGTCTGCAAGACGTTTGACCTCATCGCTGGAAACCCAGTCCTCCTCGAGGATCTTAAAGTGGTTTTTATCGTAATCGAGAATCCCTTCCTGACGCATCAGGCTCAGCTCGTGGGAAAGCCGGCTTCTGTTCAGACACAGGAAGCTGGCCATTTCTTCCCTGTTGTACGGAACATCAAATTCACTGGACCGGTAAAAGCTGCTCTCAAAGGCGAGAAAGGTCATAATCCGTTCCCGGCTTCCTTTTCGTGACAGGATTTCGATCTTGTTCATTTTACGAAGATTTTCTCCGGCAACGAGCGCCAGAAGACTTTCCATAATCAGCAGGCGCTCGGCTTCCGGCAGCGTGCCAGGCTTCGCGATTTTATCATAATCGAAAATCCAGACTACGCTGTCTGTCAGCGCCGAAACGTAATACGTGCTGACTTTTGTTTTCGTAGCTGCAATATCCATTCCGAGGGTATAAGCCGGAGCGAATTTGAGCATAAGACTCAGATATCCGTCTGCATAAAGCTTGCTGGCCGCCAGAGACCCTTTTTCCACGATCCCGCAGAAACTTACCATCTGTCCGTCTTCAACGATTACATCGTCTTTATAAAGGCGTTTTCTTGCTGGCGTCAGAAGCTGCCATACCCGTTCGGTCTGTTCCTTCGTCAGCTGCTCGAACAGCCGCGCTCTTCCGATTACTTCCAGTTCCGACATCTCGTCCTCCGAATCTCCTTATCCCCGCTGCAGGTCCGTTATCCTTGCAGCGGATAAACACGTATTAATGATCACTGCGTATTAAAAAGGGGCTGTTGCATTAGTCAATTTTTATTGACAGTGCAGCGGCCCTTTTTT
>CALMRA010000030.1 GCA_937872065.1 uncultured Eubacteriaceae bacterium
ACGACCGTTTCCGAAATCGGATCATGTTCCCGATTCAGAACAACCAGGACAGGCTGAGCGGTTTCGGGGGGCGCGCCTGGACAGATGCCGACAAGGGACCGAAATATCTGAATTCCCCCGAAACACCCGTTTTTGAGAAGGGTCAGGAGCTGTACAATCTGAACCGGGCGAGGAAGTTTATCCGCGAGCGCGGATATCTGCTCCTCGTCGAGGGCTATATGGACGCCGCGGCGCTCTGGCAGTACGGCTTCAGAAATACCGCCGCAGCGCTGGGCACCGCCTTTACGCTGGAACACGCGGCGCTGATCAAGCGGGTCACGGACGAGGTGATCCTGTGCTTCGACGGAGATGCGGCAGGAGAGGGCGCCACCGTCAAAACCCTCGATATCCTCGAACGGACAACGCTCCATCTGCGCGTTCTGCGTCTGCCTCCCGAGCACGATCCCGACTCGTTTATCAAGGAGAACGGGACCGAAGCGTTTGAAAAGTATATCAGCGAGGCGATGACGCCGCTCGAATTCAGGCTGCGCCGCGCAGCAGGTCAGAAGGATCTGGCGACCGCGGACGGAAAGCTCGCCTATATCCGGGAAGCGGCACTGCTGATCCGAAAATCGGATCCGGTGGAAGCGGATTATTTTATCCGTCAGGTTGCGGGCGAGACCGGCGCGCCGGAGGATACCATCGCCAGGGCTGTCCGGAACGGGGAGACACCGACGATCACGCAGATCGCGCCGCTCAAAAAGCGCAGGGTCCCGAAGGCCTATGCCCAGGCGCAGGCTGTCTTTATGTCGGTCTGTCTGAACGAACCCGTGAGACTTGCCGAGTCCGGCCTTAAAAAGGAAGATTTTACGCCCGGCTTCTATCAGTGGCTGTTCGAGAAGGTCAGGAAGAACAGCGGAGACGAACCGATACAGGCGGATACTTTGTTTGACTGTGTCGATGATATGATATATAATAAAAAGACTTCTGCGATTATGACGAAATCATTCGCAGAAACACGTGCACTATACGATCAGTCGGTCGGGATTATTCGGCGCGAATCGGTCAGAAACGAACTTGCAGAGCTCCGGGAACGGCATAGAAGTATTGCCGATCCGGACGAAAGGGCCGCACAGTCCGCCAGAATATCCGAGCTTCTCAAACTACTATAAAATGTTTCACACCCGGAACATTTGGAAAAGAGACGAAATGGCAGCAGAAAAGAAGACCGCTCCAAAATCAGACCTGATTACTAAAGTTACAGAAGATGCACTGGATAAGGACACTGACGAACGGGAAGATCTGGACGAAATCGACATGGATGCCTCCGAGGCGGACGACCCGGAGCTTCATATCGAGGTCAAAGCCGCCGATCTGGAGGAAGCCGCTGAAAATGTCAGCGTCAACGATCCGGTCAGGCTTTATCTCAGAGAAATCGGCCGTGTTCCTCTGCTGACTGCGGACGAAGAGCTCGCCCTCGCCCTGAGAATGGAACAGGGCGACCAGGATGCGAAGAAAGAACTGGCAGAGGCGAACCTTCGCCTGGTCGTCAGTATCGCAAGACGCTACGTAGGCCGGGGAATGAGCCTGCTGGATCTGATCCAGGAGGGCAATCTCGGTCTGATCAAAGCGGTAGATAAATTCGACTATACGAAGGGCTTCAAATTCAGCACCTACGCGACCTGGTGGATCCGCCAGGCGATCACGAGGGCTATCGCGGACCAGGCAAGAACAATCCGTATCCCCGTTCATATGGTCGAAACCATCAATAAACAGATCAGGGTTTCCCGCCAGCTCCTTCAGGAGCTCGGAAGAGAGCCCACGGTGTCGGAAATCGCCGAAGAAATGGGTATCTCAGAAGAGAAGGTCAGAGAGATCCGGAAAATCGCGCAGGACCCGGTTTCACTGGAAACGCCCATCGGCGAAGAAGAAGATTCTCACCTCGGAGACTTTATCCCGGATGAAGACGCGCTGGCCCCGTCAGATGCCGCGGCTTACACAATGCTCAAGGAGCAGCTGGACGAGGTGCTGGGAACTCTCACCGAACGCGAAGAAAAGGTCCTCAAGCTCCGATTCGGACTTGAAGACGGCAGAACGCGCACGCTCGAAGAAGTGGGCGGCGAGTTTAACGTGACCCGTGAACGTATCCGTCAGATCGAAGCGAAGGCGCTCAGGAAGCTCAGGCATCCGAGCCGGAGCAAAAAACTCAAGGACTTTTTGTCCTGATTATTATATTTGAAACGGCAGAATTGACAG
>CALMRA010000031.1 GCA_937872065.1 uncultured Eubacteriaceae bacterium
GCCCAGATCTACCTGAGATGGAGCATAACCGCTTTCGGCCGAACGTTTAAGCCAATACATTTCCTGATCATGATCAGGGGGAAATCCGCCGAATTCGTTGTATCCGAAAGAGATAATACTTAAAGCATAACCGTCTTCACGATCGATCAAAGGTTTGAACCATTTAAAAGACTGAGCTTCATCACCGAGAAACATATATGATTTTCCCATCATACAACATGCATTAGGATCACCCTGTTCGGCCGCTTTTTTGTAAATCTGAAGGCGCGCTTCCTGAAATCGTCTTATGAAGTCGGGGTTACCTGAGTCGTAACCGTCGTCAAAGATTTTTTGTGCCCATTCTTCTCCGTTATCATGGGCTCTGACCATATCAATAAAGCCGTCATCCAGACGTTTCTTTTTTCTGAACAATCCCATTTCTTAACCTGTTATTTTTTAGAAGATTAGCGCTTAGAAGCAACTGTTAACATTCAATATATTCTATAGAAATATAGAAAACCAGATGCAGTGCATGAATGGTATAAATACGTGCACGAATAGTAAATATTATCGATATTTTTTCTTTCGACTTGTCATAACAAAAGAAAAACAAGCTAGAGGAGAATTATTCTCAATTAATATCCGGGTACAACCTCGGAACGGAAAAAAACGGCCTGAATCCGTACACAGAGACGAGATATGCGGCAAGGCCTGCTGCTGTTTCAGATAATACGATATAAACAGAAAAAGCATGACTTCGGAATTCCGGTGAACTCCTGAAATCATGCTTTTCTTTACGTCCGGTCCGGAATTAAAAATCCGGACCGGGTTATTTGATGCTGTTTAGTTCGCGTAAGTCGTGTCTGCGCTGCTGCTGATCGTATTATTCACGATAATATTTCCGTCCTTGATCGCGAATACGTTCCAGTAGTTTCCGCTGCCATCAGTCGGAACGTTGAAGGTCCGCACAAGAGTGTCGCCCTGATAGACGTTAATCTTGGCTCCGGATGAAGCCAGCGAACCAGCCGAATATTTATAAATATTGTAATAATAAGGCTCGTCAGAAACCGTGTTCAGGGTAATCGTTTCAGGACCATAGCTGTTCCGGTCATCAACATCAAGGCTGCAGACTACCTCTCCGTTTTCAGTGACCGTTTGATTATTCCAATAAACTGTGAAGGCGCTGCCGTCTGAA
>CALMRA010000032.1 GCA_937872065.1 uncultured Eubacteriaceae bacterium
ATTAAATATCCTTTGTACATTTTTTGCTTGTTCGCTATCAATGATTAAATTTCCATCTTCATCATTGGAATAGCCGTAGCATTTTCTGTTATATAGCTTTGAAGTACCTTGTGCGGCACGTTGTTTGATACCCCATTTTATATTATCGCTACGTGATTCATTCTCTGCTTGAGCAATTGACTCTATTATTGAAATCATAAGGTCGCTGTCTGTATCAGCAGTATCCAGTTGTTCCTGTTCAAATATGACGCGAATACCAAGGAGTTTTAATTGGTTCAATGCGTCGAGAATTTCCACTGTGTCTCGTCCAAATCTGCTGATACTCTTGGTAAGGATAATTTCTAAATCATGTGATTGACAATCCTTCAGCATTCGGGTGAATTCTTTGCGGGATGAACCGGTTTTACTTGATGCAATATCGATATAAACATCCACTAACAACCATTTAGGATTTGCTGCCGTTACTCTTGTCAGAGCTGATACCTGTGCGGTCAGACTTTTCAACTGATCAGCACTGTTTGTGCTTACACGGCAGTAAATTCCAACGCGCTTTTCCCGCTTTGGAGGTAATGGTGGTATATAGTGAATTGTTTTATTATCAGACACGATAAAACCTCCATTTTCCATGCCTACTACATTTCTTCATTAGTCGAGCTATCCGATGACTGTGATCTGATCTCATCTTTCCCTGATATCTTTATTAATCCGATACTGACTCCAGCACCTATTCCAAATCCTAATACAATAAATAGCAAGTTGACATCCACTAATCCATATTTGGTTATCAGATTATTCAGTGGTTCTATGGAATACACTTTATCCGCCAAAAATATGCACGGAATTTCAACGATTCCGCATACAACAGCAAACAACAGAAGTGCTTTTTTTCCATAGATAATCAGGCTAAAAATAATACCAAAAACAACGCCCATCAGACTTATAGATATTACATTTTCAAGCCGCCCCGAAAAAACATCCGTAAACATCCCAATCAGTGAAAATATTCCTTCACATATAATAAAAGTTCCTAAAAAACCGACTGAAACAGAAATTATTCCTGCGAGTGTAAATCGACCAATTTGATTCCATTTTCTGATAAACACGGCCAGTAACAATCCTCCCAACAGCCCGGAAAGAGGTATGGCTAGTAAGTATTGATCAGTGAGCAAAATCAAAATAGTAGCAAGTAGCCCACCGATTAAGTAAGAAACAGTTCCGGCTATTCCGGAGTATAGAACGGTTATAAATTTCGATTTTTTCTCAATACTCATGATGGCTCCTCCTTATTCACTATGTTTAATAATAAGCGCTATATTTACTGCAAATAACAATTCTATAAAATTTTCAGCCATATCGCACTTCGCAAATTGCTCCTTTTATAGCTTGATATTACTGGTTTGTAGAGCTAATATGTGATACTACCAAAGGAGGTATCGCTATGAATAGCAACAGACCGGTCTTGCATATATCAATTTATTACCGAGGCAGTAGCAAAATTAAAACTACACTCAAAAGGCAATTGTCCACATATATCAAGAGATCGTCGAGCAATCCCGATGAGCCTTCCGTCGATATATGCCTGGATACCTTTGATGAACAGGAAGAAAAACAAGTCCTCCAGGAATTAACATATGATACGGTTGTCACCTATCATACGAAACAAACTTTATCAACTGATCAGGAATTATATACTATTGTTGTTTTACTTATCAGCCTCACCATGCAGCGGTTATACGAAAACAATCCACGCTTCAACCCAGAAGACTGGATGCTTATATCCGTCATACCATCAAATACAGATACTCAAGCCAACAACGACTTTGATATTCAATGGTCCACAGGACAATAATCGACCTTCGACTATCTATCATTATATCACTTTGTCCTGATGTTGGTTAGCCTATTTTTTCATTTTTATTATCATATCAACCCGAAAATCAATATCAACCACACAACCCTGACAAAAACAAAAAACATCTATATTGACCACTCGCCAAGCCCAAAAAACCGAAAACATCTATCCTGACCACTCGTCAACCATTGACATCTAAATCGACCACTCGCAAGGGTTTGAGCCTATTTTGACATGTTCCCACGAAGCATAAAAACACGATTTCAATGCAAGCGGATTTTTTCTCCAAAATCTCGAAAAGCCTATATATCAAGCCTTTTTCACATACCTACTTTTCAACTCTTGACATCAAGACAACCGTCTCAACGTGTCCCGTTCTCGGGAACATGTCGACAATTCGCGTCCGCTTCACTTCGTAGCCTCGCGCAGTAAAGAACGGAAGATCTCTCGCGAGACTTTCCGGCTTGCAGGATACGTAGATAAATGATTCCGGCGCAAGATCCAGTATCCTGAAAATCGCTTTCGGGTGGATTCCGTCCCGGGGCGGATCCAGAATGATAAGCTCCGCGTCGCCGGCCAGACCGTGAGCCTGATCGAGCACGTCTCCTGCGATAAACTCGCAGTTCGAGATCCCGTTTCTCTTCGCGTTGGCCCTGGCCGCGTCGACCGCTTCCGAGATGAGCTCGATGCCGATTACTTTATCGGCTTTTTCCGAAAGCAGCTGTGCGATCGTGCCCGTTCCGCAGTACAGGTCGTAAATCGTTCCGCGTTTTTCATCTCCGGCAAAATCCCGGACCGCTGAATACAGCGCCTCGGCGCCGCTGGTATTTACCTGGAAAAACGAAAACGGAGAGATCTCGAAGTCGAGTCCGAGGATGCTGTCATGGATCTCAGGCGTTCCGTTCAGCAGCTCGGTTCGTTCCGGTATAACCGCGTCCGCTTCGCGATCGTTGACGGTACGCATGATGCCGGTGATCTGGCCGTCAAGATCCAGAGCCTGCAGACCCGTTACGAATGATTCCGGTTCGAAGCCGCCGTCTGACGTAGTCACAAGATTGACGAGGATCTCTCCGGTCTTTTCACCCTTTCTGACCACAAGATGCCTCAGGAGACCCCGGTGGGTCCGTTTATGAAAATAGTCCGTACCGAGCTCCCGGAAATGATTCGTTACGAAGCTTCTGATCCGGTCAAAGTCGGGATCTGTGAGCAGACATCCCGTCGTGTCGACGATATTGTAAAAGCTTCCCGATTCGTGCATGCCGAGCATAAGCGGTCCGCCCGGACAATTGTCACCGAAGCTGTATTCCATTTTATTGCGATAGCCGCTCGTTTTCGGTGACGCGGTGATTCCTTCATATCCGAGATCCTCAGGAACGGCATCTCTGAGCAGCTTCAGTATATATTCTTCCTTATAATCCAGCTCGTGTTCATAGGGAACAGTCTGAAATACGCAGCCTCCGCAGCGCAGCTCGGAATCACATACCGGAGCAAGAGCATCTGCAGGAGATTCGACGACCTCCTCGATTTTTCCTTCGAGCCTTTTTCCTCTTTTCTTCACGATACGAGCCGATACGGTCTGTCCGGGTATTCCGAACTTTACACTCACTCTGCTGCCGTCAGGCGCTGTTCCGTAACCGCTGGCCGGAAGACGGAAGCTGTCAATTTTTACCTGTATGATATCGCCTTTTTTCATGTTGTTCTCTTTCATTATATTAAACCGTTTACCCCGGCAGGCCGGGGCTTTTATTATACAGTTTTACAGAGTAACTCTGCGATTTTAAACATGTAAACCAAATCAAAATTCAAAATGCATACATCTTTTGTTGACATTTAGTTACAATTTCTTTACAATAATAAAAGTGTCAATTACATTATGGAAGTAATTTTACGAATAACCAATTCAACCAGTCCTAGAAAGGGTCACGATGAACTTCACCGAAAAGCTGAATTCGTTAAAGCAGTACAGAAAACGCCTGATCTCAATTACAGGGATCGCCTGTTTCGTTGCAGTCATGGGCTTCGTCTGTGCTTTCAATTTATTCAAAGATGTAGAGATCGTCTACAATCCAAACCAGAACGGAGCGACGGCGGAAACCGTCACATTAAGCTCTCAGAATATGAACCAGACCGTCGGCGAGCTGCTTGAAAACAACGGCATCGATACGACGGGCTATACAGTCAACAAATCCATGGACGATTCGATCCGTGACGTAGACAGCATCGAAATTAAGAAGAACGTTGCCGGTACCATCACTGTTGACGGCACGGCGATCGCTTTTGATTCCGGCGCGTCAACCGTCGGAGATCTCCTTGCGGAGAACGGCATCACCCTGGACGATCATGATTATGTCACACCTTCAGAAGATACACTTCTTACGCAGGATATCACACAGATCAGTGTAGACAGAGTCGATATCCAGGAAGTAACGCAGGAAGTTGAAATTCCGTATTCCACAGACAGCACGGAAGACAAATCTCTGGCGGCAGCAACGACGGAAGTCAGCACACAGGGAGTCAACGGCAGCAAAACCGTCGTTGAACGCGTGCGTTTCCTGAACGGCGAAGCAGTAGATTATGAAGTCATCAGCGAGACCGTTACGCTCGAACCTGTCACACAGGTACAGAGACAGAATTCGACAGGCATTGCGACCGACGGTCATCAGACCTATACGGTAAGCGACTCCGATTTCGACACGATCTGCGCGATCGTTCAGCACGAAGCCGGTAATTCCTACGACTCCGTTCTTGCAGTCATGTCTACCGTTCTGAACAGAGCGGATGCGGGCAACTGGGGCGGCGGAAGCGACCCGCTCGGAATTCTGACCGCTTCCGGTCAGTTCGAATCCTACTTCGGAGGCTATTATACACAGTTTACCGGAGGAAATTATTCTGATTTCACTAAGCAGGCTGTTACCGACTGTCTGAACGGCGTCAGAAATCACGAATACCAGCGCTTCAGAGGATACGAAACGGACGGCTCCGTCCAGATCGCCGGCGGAAATTACTATTTCTAAGACCGGAACATATAAATATAAACAGTTAAAAGGGACCGTATTTTAATAACCGGTCTCTTTTCTTTTACCTGAGTTTACATTGATGTTGACAGAATGATACAAAATTGTTACAATTAAACCATTCGAAAAACAGAAAAAAGTCACGTCGGCCTTTCAGGCTATGCCTGACAGATTCGGACAGCAGTCCCGTGAAAGGACAATATGAATTTTTATCAGAAAGCGATTCGGTTATTTAAAGAGAATAAAAAACGCGCGGCCGTCATAACGGCGATGGTTCTGTTCGTCACTGCGCTCGGTTTTACATGCGCGTTCAATCTGACTCGTGACATTACGGTTACAGTCGATAAGAGCGTTGCAAGCGCACAGCCTGAAACGACGACGCTTACGTCGGTCAATATGAACCAGACGGTGGGCCAAGTGCTCAGCGCAAATGATATTTCTACCGACGGCTATACCGTCGATGTCGATCTGGATGCGTCGGTTCGCGACGTAAGCGACATTACGTTAAAAGCAAATACGAAGGGTACAGTTTCGGTCGACGGTCAGACAATCGACTATGATCAGGCGGATAAGACTGTCGGTGATCTTCTGCAGACACTCGGAGTTCAGGTCGGAGCAGACGATGTCGTAACACCCTCGGCAGATACAGCTCTGACGACAGATGTAACCGCGATTACGGTTGACCGTGTCGAATATAAAGAAGAACAGCGCCAGGAAGAAATCGGATTCGAGACGACTGAAACAGAAGACTCAAGCATCGATTCTGGTACGACTACTGTCGATACCCAGGGCGTGAACGGCGTCAAGACCATCACCGAAAAAGTCAAATACATGAACGGTGTAAGAATCGACGCTCTGACCGAGAGTGAAGAAGTGACGACAGAACCTGTCACTCAGGTTCAGAGAAAAGGAACGAAAGCGGCTGCTTCCTCCGATACAAGCTCGTCTTCGACGGCGGCAGCTTCTTCGGACAGCGGGAGCTCCGGTACGTATACAGGAACGGCAGTTTCTGTCAGCTCATCCGATTTCGATATGATCTGCGCGATCGTCGCCCATGAAGGCGGAACTTCATACAAAGGCGCCGCAGCTGTAATGAGCGCGGTTATGAACCGCTACGATGCGGGTTACGCCTCATCTCCTCTCGGTGTGCTGACTGCAGCAGGCCAGTTCTCCTCCTACCTCGACGGATACTATACGATGTATCTCGGCGGCGGCTACGGCTCGGCTGTAGAACAGGCGGTTACCGACTGTCTGAACGGCTACCGGATGCACAGCTACAAAAACTTCCACGCAGGATACGGAAGTGGAGAATATATCGTCAATCAGACATTCTATTAAACACATAACTGCGAAAGCAGCTGAGGCCGCGGAGAAATCCGCGGCTTTTTTATACGGTATTTGACAAACGTTTTCTATTCGGTAATGATTAAATCAACGGAATTAAGGAGGCATCTATGATCATTGCTACGACAGACCTGATATACGGAAAAAACTGCGAACCCCTCGGACTGGTGTCCGGCAATATCGTCCAGAGTACGAATCTGGTCAAGGATTTCGGCGCGGGCCTCAAATCTCTTGTAGGAGGAGAGCTCAAAGCTTACACTCAGATGATGATCGAGGCGCGTGCTTCGGCCGAGCAGCGGATGATCGAAGAGGCGCAGCGGCTTGGCGCCGATGCGATAGTCGGAATGCGTTACATGTCGGCATCAATTACGCCCCAGGCAGCAGAAGTGCTTGCTTACGGAACAGCTGTTAAATTCGTATGATTTTATAATCTGAAAGTCCGGCGCGGCCGGACTTTTTTGCTTTATGAACAAATGCTTCCTTGACAGACTCAAATTCTCGTAAACAATTTACATCTGATCTCAGGCGCGTTGATGGATTCATATAAATGGGTATTCTTTTTATACAGAATAGATCGCGATATCGGATCGCGGCAGAAGTCCGGGCATACCGGAATGCAGAAAGGAAAAGCGATGAAAGTTCTCATACTCAGCTGCAGTACCGGAGAAGGGCATAACGCCGCGGGCACGGCGGTCAGACAGGCGCTGATCCGGCGGGGGCATGAAGCGCAGATGATGGACCCGATGATTTTCGGCGGTGAACGGACCCGCCATAATGTTTCACAGGCTTATATCGATACGGTCAAATATACGCCGTGGTTCTTTCGGTTTATATACTGGGTCGGGTCGGAAATTACGAATGCAGACCGACTCTCACCCGTGTACTGGGCGAACTCTCTGCTGGCGGACCGGCTGGATCTGTATATTAAAAAGAATGAGTTCGACGCCGTCGTCTGCTCGCATCTGTACCCGGCGGAGATCGTCTCATATCTGAAAAACAAGGGCAGGTACGACAAGCCGTTTATCAGCATCGGAACAGATTATACGCTTATACCCTTCTGGGAAGAGACAAGCTGCGATGCCTTCGTCATTCCTCACCGAGACTGTGAAGCTCAGTATATTTCCCGGGGAATTCCCGAAGAAATACTCTTTCCAACGGGGATACCGGTCAGACAGGGCTTTTATGAGGCTCTCGAGATTACACAGGAGGAAGCGAGAAAAGAACTGGGGCTGCCCACATCTGGATCTATCGTTCTGATTATGAGCGGAAGCATGGGATACGGCAACGTCGTTGAAGCAGTCAGAAAAATGGACAGTGCGCTTGAAGCGGACGAATTTGCAGTCGTAATCTGCGGAACCAATAAGAAGCTCGAAGGGGATCTGCGAAGGCATTTTCCGAAATCTCCGCAGATCCGCATCGTCGGCTATTCGAAGAAAATCGCGCTGTATATGCGCGCGTCGGATCTGATCTTTACGAAGCCGGGCGGAATCACAAGTACCGAGGCTGCGTTTATGGAGCTTCCGATCGTTCACAGCGCGCCGATTCCCGGCTGTGAAGAAGCCAACCGGGATTTCTTCCGCGGTCACGGCATGTCGGTGACCGGCGCCACAATCGAAGAACAGCTCGAAGCGGGCAGAGAGCTGCTCAGAAGTCCGAAGAAGAGACACTGGATCAGAAACGCGCAGGCTTATAATGTCGGAAGACAAAGCGCGGAGGATGTCTGCCGCCTTCTCGAAACGATGGTCTCGGACCCCGACAGGCAGAGGGCGGTCAATTTAGCGCTGCTCTGGCGCCCGAAACGAGACAGAGGGGAGGGCGCATTGTGAGCGTCAGGACAGTCATTCTTTTATGGATCATCGCAGGATATCTGTGCGGTTCGATCTCCTGGGCAAGGATCGCAGGGCGTCTGGCACGTGTCGATATCGTCGGAGATTCGGCTGACGGAAATCCGGGCGGAGCCAACGTGTTTCTGATGGTGGGAAAGACTGCCGGCGTTCTGGTGGTGCTTCTCGATATCGCGAAGGGGGCCCTGCCTGTCTGGCTGTTCAACAGGTACGTAGGTTTTACCGAGCCGCTCTCGATGTTTGTTCTATCCGCACCGGTAGCAGGCCACGCATGGCCTGTCTTCCATCTGAAAAAGGGCGGCAAGTCGATATCCGCATCCTTCGGCTGTCTTCTCGGTCTGATGCCGGTCTGGCAGCCGCTGGTCACGCTTATCGCGATTTACGTGTTTTTTTCGGCGATACTGCTGGTCAATCCCCATGTGATCCGTTCGATCTACACGTATATGCTGTTCGGATTCTGCCAGATCTATCTGAATCTGCCTCCGGTGATTCTCGCGGGCTGTCTGTTCATGGCGATGATCATTGTCGCACGGCATCTGCCGTCCTGTCATGGGGAAGCAGTCACATTCAGGCTCATCGGAACATCTCCGGATAAAAACGGCAGACCGGACTGACAGAGCAGCTCCGGGCGAAGAGACATGAAGACAGGTTAACGCGTATAAGTATTATTTCATACACTCCGTACAAATAACGGTGACCGTCTGGAAACCGTTATTCTCATTTTATATAATGAAAAACAGAAAAATAACGGAGGAATTATACATGGCACAGCGTTTTGTTCTAAATGAAACCTCATATCACGGCAAGGGGGCGATCGACGCGATTCCGGAAGAAGTGAAAGCGAGAGGCTTTAAGAAAGCTCTTGTAATCTCAGACCCCGATCTCGTCAAATTCGGCGTGACCGGAAAAGTTACGGACAAGCTGGACGAAGCCGGGATCCCGTATGAAATCTTTTCTGACCTTAAAGCGAATCCGACCGTTAAAAACGTTCAGGACGGCGTTCAGAAATTCAAGGACAGCGGAGCGGACTTCCTGATCGCCATCGGCGGCGGCTCCTCGATGGATACCGCCAAGGGCGTAGGTATCGTCGCCAATAATCCGGAATTCGAAGATATCATCAGCCTTGAAGGTGTCGCGGATACGAAGAATAAAGCTGTTCCGACCTTCGCAGTACCGACGACGGCAGGTACGGCTGCAGAAGTCACGATCAACTACGTCATCACGGACGAAGACAAACACAGAAAGATGGTCTGTGTCGACGTCAACGATATCCCGCAGATCGCAATTATCGATCCGGATATGATGTCATCAATGCCGGCGGGCCTGACCGCTGCGACGGGTATGGACGCGCTGACTCATGCGATCGAAGGCTATACAACCTTAGGCGCCTGGGATCTTTCCGATATGTTCCATATCAACGCGATCAAGATGATCTCCGACAGTCTGCGCGGCGCAGTCAAGAATACGCCGGAAGGCCGTGAAGGAATGGCTCTCGGACAGTATGTCGCGGGTATGGGCTTCTCGAACGTCGGTCTTGGCATCGTTCATTCGATGGCACATCCTCTGGGCGCTCTGTATGACACGCCCCACGGCATCGCGAACGCGATTATCCTGCCTACGGTTATGGAATATAATGCGGAAGCGACAGGCGATAAGTATAAATACATCGCGGAAGCGATGGGTGTCGATACCACTGACATGAGCCAGGAAGAATATCGCAAGGCGGCGGTAGACGCTGTCAAGCAGCTGGCTGCCGATGTCGGAATCCCGGCGGATCTGAAAGATATCGTCAAGGAAGAAGACATTCCGTTCCTCGCACAGAGCGCTTACGACGACGCGTGCCGTCCGGGCAATCCGAGAGATACGTCTGTAGAAGAGATTACTGAACTCTACGAATCTCTGATTTAGCAAATTCCAAAAGCCTCACACCCTGCATAAAAAAAGATCTCCGCAGTTTTACGGAGATCTTTTTTGGTTGCAGAATTAACTGAATCTGAAAAAGATAAACAACATGTAAAGGTTATGCAACATTTAAAGTGCTTAATGATGTATTAGGTTTAACTTTAGTACGTTGGGTATATCTGAAGCACGGCAAAGTAATATCTGCTATTATCAAAAATCTTTAGAAGGAGAAACAAGATGGAAGATTTTTATTATTATTCCTCAGTCCCGGCCGATAAGGCTGTAGAACGGATGTTCATGGGATTCGGCGTCTTTCTGATCGGACTTATTGCAGTGCTCGGCGTATACCTGCTGCTCTGCTACATTTTCGAAAGTGTCGGACTCTACCATATGTCGAAGAACAGAGGAATCAGGCATGCGTGGTGGAGCTGGATCCCGATTATGCGCTGGAACATTATCGGCGAGCTCGACAATGACGAAATCCTGTTCGGCAAGGACATGATCTTCAAACGCGCGGCGTTCTGGCTGCCTGTCCTGAGCGCGGCATCGCTGATGATATGCGGGATTCCGTACATCAGCTATCTGCTGCTGTTTGCGGTCTGGATGTTCGAAGTAAGCGCGCTGTGGCGTCTGTTCAAGATCTACGATCCGAAGCATTATGTATCGTATACGGTCTGGAGCATAATCCTGACACCAGGATTCTTCATTTTCGCAGTCAAGGACAAAACGCCCTACGATCCGCTCAATCCGGACAAGGTCTATAAGGACTACTACGAAGACAAGCGGGAAATCGAAGATGCCCAGCATAAGGCGGACAAGGAAATCGATCAGAAGGTAAAGGATCAGGAAGCGGAAATCGAAAAGACCTATCAGGATGCGATCGATAAGGAAGGCGTGACCGACGAAGAAAAAGAAGCGGCGCGCAAGGATAAGGAAAAAGCACTGAAGGATCTGCACGAAAGAGCGAGAATGGCGAAGGAAGACAACGCGAAGACCGCTCATGATTTCGAAAAAGCTGCTGAAGATTCACCGACTGAAGAAATTTTTCAGTCCGAAGTAGAAGCTCAGATCTTTATCGACGAAGAAGAAGATCGGAAATAACCAGTTGTCTGAAGATATATGGAAATACGGAGACCGGAAACCCCGGTCTCTTTTTATGCTTTCTTTTCAGAACAGGATATTTTGATGCCGCCTGAAAAAGAAGTGTAAAAAAATGAAAAAAGTATTTGACACTTTTCCGCTCAGGCCTTATACTAAATATTGTCTTACGCAGGGGTATCGCCAAGTGGTAAGGCAATGGACTCTGACTCCATCATCCGCAGGTTCGAATCCTGCTACCCTTGCCATTTTTAAGAACTTCCAGGCACCGCATATGCGGTGCCTTTTTTATTCGCAGCTTTTATGCGCGAACAGAGTATTTAACGATCCTGCGGCTTCGATATTTCAGCCGAAGAATTTTGCGGTTAATTTTTTGATCCGTTAGGGTATATTGATGACGCTTGACAGAATTACGAGATTCTGTTAGCATTAACAATTACAGTAAATAATGGCGCAGAAGGCCTTTCGGGCTGAAAATCCCGGGCTTATGCGTTTTCTGCAGTACCCATCTCGCTGATCAAAGGCAGATTTTCCGGTACTTTCCTGCTGATCAAAGGCAGGATGCGCAGCTTCCATTTCTATAAGTTATTTTTGTTCAAAATTTCAACGATTAAGGAGACTGATGCATGGTAGACGTTCATGAAGTGCAGACGGGTCTTCGAACAAGACAAAGCTTCTCAAAGATCAAAGATGTTATTGAGATGCCTAATCTTCTCGAGGTTCAGTTAGACTCATACAAATGGTTTCTCGAAAAGGGACTCCAGGAAGTCTTTGACGATATCCACGAAATCACCGATTATACCGGTAATCTCGTACTCCAGTTTGTGGATTACGAAATTGACGGACCACCGAAGTATTCCATCGAAGAATGTAAGGAAAGAGACCAGACTTATTATGTTCCGCTCAAGGTCAGAGTACGTCTGATCAACAAGGAAAAGAACGAAGTCAAGGAACAGAAGGTCTATATGGCGGACCTTCACAAGATGACCGATACCGGTACGTTTATCGTAAACGGGGCGGAACGTGTCATTGTCTCCCAGCTTGTCCGTTCGCCGGGCGCTTACTACACGGAAGCCCGCGACAAACTCGGTAAAAAACTCTTCTCGTCTCAGGTAATTCCGAACCGTGGAGCCTGGCTCGAATACGAATCCGACTCAAACGATATTATCTACGTCAAGATTGACCGTACGAGAAAGCTTCCGCTTACAGCGCTGCTGCGCGCGTTCGGTCTGGGCTCCAATCAGCAGATCCTCGACACCTTCGGTGAAGATTACCGTCTGATCGAAACGATCAAGAAGGACGAAAACAACGGTCCGAAGAGCCAGCGTGACGGTCTTCTCGACATCTACAAGAGACTGCGTCCGGGTGAACCGCTTACCGTCGATTCGGCCCAGTCGCTGCTGCGTTCGATGTTCTTCGACGACAGACGCTACGACCTTGCGAAGGTCGGCCGTTACAAGTACAACAAAAAGCTTGCGCTGGCGACCCGTCTGATCGGACAGATCTCGGCCGCCGACGTAATCGACCCTGAAACGGGCGAAGTGCTGGCGGAAGAAGATCAGCTGCTGGATAAGGAAACCGCGTGGGCGATCCAGAACGCCGGAATCAACGTCGTCGACGTAAAAGTCGAACATGAAGGCGAAGAAATCGTCACCCGTGTCATCGGAAACGGCTTCGTCGATATAGCCGCGCAGGATATTCCCTTCGACATCTCCGATCTCGGGATCAGAGAAATGGTCTACGGCAATGTGCTCAAGGAAATCCTCGATTCCGATATGACGGATCAGGAAAAGCACGACGCGATGAAGAAGCGGATGGACGAGCTCGTTCCGAAGCACATTCTTCAGGAAGACCTGTACGCGACCGTTTCATATTTCCTCGGCCTCGAATACGGCATCGGGGAAACGGATGACATCGACCATCTCGGAAACCGTCGTCTGCGTTCTGTCGGCGAACTGCTGCAGAACCAGTTCCGCATCGGCCTGTCCCGTATGGAACGTGTCGTTCGCGAACGCATGAGCACCCAGGACAATGAAATCCTGACGCCTCAGAGCCTGATCAACACGCGTCCGATCAACGCGGCGCTCAAGGAATTCTTCGGAAGTTCCCAGCTGTCGCAGTTTATGGACCAGAACAACCCGCTGGGCGAACTGACGCACAAGCGTCGTCTGTACGCACTTGGACCGGGCGGTCTGTCGCGTGAACGCGCCGGATTCGAAGTTCGAGACGTACATCACTCCCATTACGGAAGAATGTGCCCGATCGAAACGCCTGAAGGTCCGAACATCGGTCTGGTCGGTTCGCTGGCTACCTACGCGCGTGTCAACGAATACGGCTTTATCGAATCGCCGTACCGTAAGGTCATCGACGGTCACGTCACGTCTGAAATTCATTATCTGTCCGCAGATGAAGAAGGCCAGTACGCGATCGCGCAGGCGAACGAACCGCTGGATGAAAACGGACGCTTCACGAGAGAACAGGTCACCGGCCGTGCGGGCGCGACACGAGAATTCGTATCGATCGCTCCGGAACAGGTCGACTTCATGGATATTTCGCCGAAACAGGTCGTTTCGGTCGCGACATCTCTGATTCCGTTCCTCGAAAACGATGATGCGAACCGAGCTCTGATGGGTGCGAACATGCAGCGTCAGGCCGTTCCGCTGCTTATCCCGAAGGCGCCTGTCGTCGGGACCGGGATGGAGTACAAGGCTGCGAGAGACTCCGGCGTCTGCGAAATCGCGGGCACGACAGGGGAAATCTCATTCGTCGACGCGGATACGATCCGCATCAAGTCGGACGAAGATGGTCATGTCGAAGAACATAAGCTCCTGAAGTTCAAACGTTCGAACCAGGATACCTGCGTAAACCAGAAACCGCTCGTGTACCAGGGACAGCATGTCGACGAAGGCGAAATCATTGCCGACGGTCCTGCGACTGAAATGGGCGAGCTCGCGCTCGGACGCAACGCGCTTATCGGCTTCATGACCTGGGAAGGCTACAACTACGAAGACGCCGTACTGATTAACGAAAATCTCCTTAAAGAAGATAAATATACGTCCATTCACATCGAAGAATTCGAATGCGAAGCCCGTGAAACGAAGCTCGGACCTGAAGAAATCACCCGCGACATTCCGAATGTCGGCGACGACGCGCTCAGAAACCTCGACGAACGCGGAATTATCCGCATCGGTGCGGAAGTCAAGTCTGAAGACATCCTCGTCGGAAAGGTCACGCCCAAGGGCGAAGCCGATCTGTCCGCGGAAGAAAAGCTGCTGCGTGCGATCTTCGGCGAAAAAGCCCGGGAAATCCGCGATACCTCGCTGAAGGTTCCTCACGGAGAATCCGGCATCGTCGTAGACGTTAAGGAATTCTCGAGAGAAAACAAGGACGAAGACCTGAAGCCGGGCGTCAACACGATGGTCCGTGTCTACATCGCGACGAAGCGCAAGATCTCCGTCGGTGATAAAATGGCGGGCCGCCACGGGAACAAGGGGGTTATCTCCCGGATCCTCCCGCAGGAAGACATGCCGTTCATGCCGGACGGGACGCCGCTGGATATCGTGCTGAATCCGCTGGGCGTTCCTTCGCGAATGAATATCGGACAGGTACTGGAAGTCCATCTGGGCATGGCTGTCAAGCAGCTGGGCTGGCATATCGCGACGCCGGTATTTGACCCGGCCAACGAACAGGATATCGAAGATCTGCTCGTTCAGGCGGGACTGCCGGCAGACGGCAAGATTCAGCTGTACGACGGACGTTCAGGCGAACCCTTCGACAACAAGGTTACGGTAGGCTATATGTACTACCTGAAGCTGCATCACCTCGTCGACGACAAGATGCATGCGCGTTCAACCGGACCTTACTCTCTGGTTACGCAGCAGCCTCTCGGCGGCAAGGCGCAGTTCGGCGGCCAGCGTTTCGGAGAAATGGAAGTATGGGCGCTCGAAGCTTACGGCGCGGCGCATACGCTCGAAGAAATCATGACAATCAAATCCGATGACGTCGTCGGCCGAGTCGCGGCGTACGAAGCCATCGTCAAGGGTCAGAATATTCCGAAGCCGGGCATGCCTGAATCCTTCAAGGTACTTCTGAAGGAATTCCAGTCGCTGGGTCTGGATGTGAATATCCTCAACGAAAACAATGAAGTCGGGGTCATCTCCGAAAATATCGATTCCGATCCGATGATCGATTTCGCCCATGAAATTTCAGGCGAACCGGAAGTCGTGACGGAAGCGGATTACGAAGACGCGGAAGACATGAGCATCGTCGACGCGGAAGATCTCGACAATCCCGATACACTGGCTTAACTCGAGCCGATTCACAGAAAGGTATACGCATTGAACGAAGAGTTTGATTTCAAATCACTGCAGATCGGTCTGGCGTCTCCTGAAAAGATCAGGGAATGGTCCCGCGGAGAAGTCAAAAAGCCTGAAACGATCAATTACAGAACGCTCAAACCTGAAAAGGAAGGGCTGTTCTGCGAAAAGATCTTCGGACCTACGAAGGACTGGGAATGCAACTGCGGTAAATACAAGCGCATCCGTCACAAGGGCATTATCTGCGAAAACTGCGGCGTCGAAGTTACAAAATCCAGCGTCCGTCGTGAACGGATGGGCCATATCGAACTGGCGTCTCCGGTTTCCCATATCTGGTATTTCAAGGGAATCCCGAGCCGCATGGGGCTTATCCTCGAAATGAGCCCGAGAAATCTCGAACGCGTCATCTACTTCGCCTCCTATGTCGTACTCGATCCGGGTGAAACACCGCTTTCCTACAAGCAGGTGCTCTCCGAAGCAGAATACCGCGAAGCGAAGGAACAGTACGGGAACGGCTTCCGTGCCGGAATCGGCGCCGAAGCGATCCAGGAGCTGCTCAAGACCGTCGACCTCGACCAGGAATCGAAGGTCCTCAAGGAAGATCTGCGCGACGCGTCCGGTCAGAAAAAGATCAAGGTTGCGCGCCGGCTGGAAGCTGTCGAAGCGTTCCGCAACTCGCAGAACAAGCCCGAATGGATGATTCTCGAAGCGATTCCGGTTATTCCGCCGGAGCTTCGCCCGATGGTACAGCTCGACGGCGGCCGCTTCGCGACCTCCGACCTGAACGACCTGTACCGCCGTGTCATCAACAGAAACAACCGTCTTAAGAAGCTGCTCGAACTCGACGCTCCGGACATTATCGTCCAGAACGAAAAGCGCATGCTTCAGGAAGCCGTCGACGCCCTGATCGACAACGGCCGCAGAGGCCGCGCGGTCACAGGTCCCGGCAACCGTCCGTTTAAATCGCTCTCCGACATGCTTAAAGGAAAGCAGGGACGTTTCCGTCAGAACCTGCTGGGCAAGCGAGTCGACTACTCCGGCCGTTCCGTTATCGTCGTCGGACCTGAACTGAAGATGTATCAGTGCGGTCTGCCGAAGGAAATGGCAATCGAACTGTTCAAGCCTTTTGTCATGCACGAACTCGTCGCAAGACAGCTGGCTCAGAACATCAAGAGCGCGAAGAAGATGGTCGAAAAGCTGGACCCGATTATCTGGGACGTACTCGAAGACGTTATTCACGAACATCCGGTACTGCTGAACAGAGCGCCTACGCTCCACCGTCTCGGTATCCAGGCGTTCGAACCTGTCCTCGTCGAAGGACGCGCGATCAAGCTTCATCCGCTGGCCTGTACGGCTTACAACGCCGACTTTGACGGCGACCAGATGGCGGTTCACGTTCCGCTGTCGGTGGAAGCTCAGGCGGAAGCCCGCTTCCTGATGATGGCCTGCAATAATATCCTGAAGCCTCAGGACGGCACACCTGTCGTCGTACCGTCACAGGACATGATCCTCGGTTCGTACTACATGACCATTGAGATCGAAGACTCCGAAGGAACAGGCTCTGTCTACACAGACCTCGACGAAATGGAAATGGCCTACTTCAACAAGGCGGTGGATCTCCACGCGAGAGTCAAGGTCCGCATCACGAAGGAAGTCAACGGAGAACCTGTCACGAAGCTCGTCGAATCCACAGTCGGACGTTTCCTGTTCAATCAGGTCATTCCGCAGGATATCGGCATCACGAAGCGCGAGGGTCCGGAAGATGTCTTCCGTCTCGAAATCGACAAGGTCGTCGACAAGAAGGTTCTGACGCAGATCGTCGACCGCGCGTTCAAGACTCACGGTCCGACCGTCACGTCGGAAATGCTCGATGAAATCAAGCGTCTCGGCTACAAGTTCTCGACAAAGGCGGCGATCACCGTCGGTGTCTCTGACATGCAGGTTCCGGGATCGAAGGACGAAATCCTTGCGGAAGCGGACAAGAAGGTCAAGAAGAACCTGAAGAACTTCAAGAAGGGGCTTATTTCAGAAGAAGAACGTTATCAGAACGTTGTCGAAATCTGGAACGAAGCGACTGAAGAAGTCACCCAGGCGCTGCTCGATCACCTCGAACCGCTCAATCCTATTAACATGATGGCCGACTCCGGCGCCCGTGGTTCGAAGAACCAGATCCGTCAGCTGGCCGGCATGCGCGGCCTGATGACCAACCCGACGGGCCGTGTTATCGAACTGCCTATCCGTTCGAACTTCCGTGAAGGACTGGACGTACTCGAATTCTTCTCGTCCACCCACGGAGCCAGAAAAGGGCTCGCCGATACCGCGCTCAGAACGGCCGACTCCGGCTACCTGACCCGTCGTCTCGTCGACGTCTCCCAGGAAGTTATCGTCCGCGAAGAAGACTGCGGAACGACTCAGGGCTACGAGGTCTCCGCGATTAACGAAGGCGGCGAAGTTATCGAAACGCTGCCCGAACGTATTGCAGGCCGTTATACCTTCGAAGAAGTCGTCAATCCGGAAACAGGAGAAGTGCTGGTTCCGAAGGGCGAGATTATCACGTCGGATATGGCGGACGAGATCCAGAGACTGGGTATCGAAAAGGTCAATATTCGTGCGGTATTCAACTGCCGCTCGAAATACGGAGTGTGCAAGATGTGCTACGGCGTCGATATGACGACGTGGAAGCCTGTCGAAATCGGCGAAGCCGTCGGTATTATCGCGGCTCAGTCCATCGGCGAACCCGGCACACAGCTTACGATGCGTACGTTCCATACGGGCGGCGTCGCGTCGGCAGAAGATATCACACAGGGTCTTCCGCGTGTCGAAGAACTTTTCGAAGCGAGAAAGCCTAAAGGGCAGGCGATCGTTACTGAAATCGCGGGTCGGGTAGACATTACCGAAGGCCGTAAAAAAGAAGCGATCATCACAGCCGAAGACGGGACTCAGAAGACCTATCTGATTCCGTACGGCATGCGTCAGAAGGTTTATCCGGGCGACCGTGTCGAAGCAGGTCAGCCTATTACGGAAGGTTCCATCAATCCGAACGATATTCTCCGCATCAAGGGCGTCAACGCCGTACAGGCGTATCTGCTCTCCGAAGTGCAGAAGGTATACCGTCTCCAGGGGGTTCACATCAGCGACAAGCATATCGAGCTCATCATCCGTCAGATGCTGCGCAAGGTAAAGGTCGAGGATGCGGGCGATACGGATCTGATCACCGGAGCGCTCGTCGATATGTTCGCGCTTGAAGAAGCGAACGACCGCGCTGAAGAAATGGGCTTTGACAAGGCGATGGGCACCCGCGAGCTGCTCGGGATCACGAAGGCGTCACTCGCCACCGATTCGTTCCTGTCCGCTGCGTCCTTCCAGGAAACGACCCGTGTTCTTACCGACGCGGCGATCAAAGGGAAGGTAGACCCGCTTATCGGTCTGAAGGAAAATGTCATGATCGGCCAGCTTATTCCGGCCGGTACAGGCGTCAAGGCCTACGATAATGTCGAACTCGAGTATGAACGCGAAGACGACGACGAAATCTCGGAAGCGGAAATCGTCGTTGACGACAACGAACCGCAGCTCGACGGAGATCTAGACGTGCTGCTGGGCGGCTCGAACGGCGCCGACGAAGCGCCGGCTGCGTCGGACGGAGATATCTTCGATACCGACAGCTTCTTCGAAGACGAAGATCAGCCGCAGGCTTAATCAACCAGATAGAACTGCTTAAAGACAGCCCGAAAAGACTTGCGTCTTTTCGGGCTGTTATGTATAATAGAAAAGCTAATGTAGTTTACTAGAGGTGAGATTTGGAAATTGAACTAAACCGGCCGAAAGTAACAGGGCTCAAGCAGTCTGTCAAGGCTATTCTCGACGGGCGCGCGGAGAAAGCTTTCCTGGCCGACGACGCGGCCGCGCCGATACGCAGCGAAGTGCTCGAGTGCTGCCGGAAGATGAATGTCCCGGTTGAAGCTGCCGGTACGAAAGCTTCATTAGGAAAGATCTGCGGGATTGAACGCGCTGCTGCGGTAGCCGTCGTACTCAAACCCCAGAAGTAAGCGCCGTAAGGCGCCAGTTGTGTTATCAACGGAAAACCGTCTGATATAAAATTTTACAAGGAGGTGCAGAACCGAATGCCTACAATTAATCAGCTTGTCAGAAACGGGCGTAAAAGTTCCACTATCAAAACCAAAACGCCTGCACTCAAGGCTAACCCTCAGAAGAGAGGTGTATGTACAGCCGTAAGAACTTCGACA
Organism: uncultured Eubacteriaceae bacterium; assembly: GCA_937872065.1. GTDB lineage: Bacteria > Bacillota > Clostridia > Eubacteriales > Eubacteriaceae > UBA7485. Next base: position 19,615 of record CALMRA010000032.1, read on the forward strand.
CCGAAGAAGCCGAACTCAGCGCTCAGAAAGATCGCAAGAGTCAAGCTCGTCAACGGTATGGAAGTCACAGCGTACATTCCTGGTATCGGCCATAACCTGCAGGAACACTCCATCGTCCTGATCAAGGGCGGTCGTGTACGTGACCTGCCTGGTGTCCGCTACAAGATTATCCGCGGCGCACTGGATACAGCCGGAGTCGACAACAGAAAACAGGCTCGATCAAAATACGGGGCAAAGAAGCCCAAAAAGTAGTGCATCGTACTGCATATCATCTGATATAAGTATGAGCATTTACGGCTTTTTGTCGAGTACCAATGAACACCCAAGTGTTAAGGAGGGAAGTTAAATGCCAAGAAAAGGACCAGTTCCTAAAAGAGAAGTCCTGCCGGATCCGTTATACGGCAGTACTAAAGTAACAAAACTGATCAACAACATCATGCTCGACGGCAAGAAGGGCACAGCCCAGAAGATCGTCTACGGAGCATTTGAAAAGGTTCAGGAAAAGACGGGCAAGGATGCCCTGGAAGCTTTTGACGAAGCAGTTGCGAACATCACGCCGCAGCTCGAAGTCAAGGCTAGACGTGTCGGCGGCGCGACCTATCAGGTCCCGATCGAAATCCGTGCAGAAAGAAAGCAGACTCTTGCTCTGCGCTGGCTCGTGGATTACTCGAGAAAGCGTTCCGAACGTACGATGAAAGACCGTCTTGCGGGCGAAATCATGGATGCTCTGAATAACAGCGGTTCTGCTGTTAAGAAGAAGGAAGATACGCACGCAATGGCAGACGCAAACAGAGCGTTTGCTCACTATCGCTGGTAAGAAGGTAAAATTTGGCTAGAGAATATAGTTTAGATAAAACCAGAAATATCGGCATCATGGCGCATATCGATGCCGGTAAAACCACGACGACAGAACGTATTCTTTACTATTCCGGCAAAATCCACAAGATCGGCGAAACGCATGAAGGCGCTTCGCAGATGGACTGGATGGAACAGGAACAGGAACGCGGGATCACGATCACTTCAGCGGCGACAACATGCCACTGGAAGGGCAACCGCATCAACATCATCGATACGCCTGGCCACGTCGACTTCACAGTTGAAGTTGAACGTTCCCTGCGTGTTCTTGACGGTTCTGTAGCCGTATTCTGTGCAAAGGGCGGTGTCGAACCGCAGTCTGAAACCGTATGGCGTCAGGCTGACGAATACAACGTCCCGAGAATGGCATACATCAATAAGATGGACATCACGGGTGCTGATTTCTATCATGCAGTCGATATGATCCGCGACCGTCTCGGCGCGAATCCGGTATGCATCCAGCTGCCGATCGGCAAGGAATCAGACTTCGTCGGAATTATCGATCTTGTACGCATGAAAGCGGAAATTTACAAGAACGACGACGGTACGGAATTCGAAATTGAAGACATTCCGGCCGACATGCTCGAAGAAGCGGAAGAATATCGCGAAGCGATGCTCGAAGCTCTCTACGATGTCGACGAATCCCTGATGGAAAAAGCCCTCGAAGGCGAAGAAATCACCGAAGACGAAATCAAGGCTGCGATCCGTAAGGGTACAGTAGGCGTACAGCTCGTTCCGGTTACCTGCGGTTCTTCCTATAAGAACAAGGGTGTCCAGATGATGCTCGACGCTGTCGTAGACTACATGCCGTCTCCGCTGGATGTTCCGCCGATCAAGGGTACCAACCCGGATACCGGAGAAGAAGAAGAACGTCACGCGAACGATGACGAACCGTTCTCGGCGCTCGCGTTCAAGATCATGACGGACCCCTTTGTCGGAAAGCTCGCGTTTATCCGCGTTTATTCCGGTACTGCGGACGCCGGCTCCTATATCCGTAACTCTTCTAAGGGCAAGCGCGAACGTTTCGGACGTATCCTGCAGATGCACGCGAACCACAGAGAAGAAATTAACAAGATCTACTCCGGCGATATCGTCGCTGCAGTCGGTCTGAAAGATACGACGACTGGTGATACGCTGTGCGATGCGGATCACGAAATCGTCCTCGAATCGATGGTCTTCCCGGAACCTGTTATCGACGTCGCGATTGAACCGAAGACGAAGGCAGGCCAGGAAAAGATGACTGTCGCGCTCCAGAATCTGGCGGAAGAAGACCCGACCTTCAAGACTCATACAGATGAAGAAACAGGTCAGACCATCATCTCCGGCATGGGCGAACTTCACCTTGACATCATCATCGACAGAATGCTGCGTGAATTCAAGGTCGAAGCGAACATCGGTAAACCGCAGGTTGCGTATAGAGAAGCGATCACGAAGACGGTCGACGCGGAAGGTAAATTCGCTCGTCAGTCAGGCGGACGCGGACAGTACGGTCACTGCCTGATCACCCTCGAACCGGGCGAACCGGGAACCGGCTTTGTCTTTGAAAACAAGACGGTCGGCGGTTCTATTCCGAAGGAATACATCGGACCTGTCGAACAGGGGATCAAGGAAGCGATGGAAACCGGTACGATCGCCGGATATCCGGTTATCGATATCAAGGCTACCGTATACGACGGTTCTTATCACGAAGTCGACTCCAGTGAAATGGCATTTAAGGTTGCCGGATCTATGGCGTTCAAAAACGGGATGAGAAAAGCTGAACCGGTCATCATGGAACCTATGTTCAAGCTGGAAGTTGTTATCCCCGAAGAATACATGGGCGACGTTATGGGCGATATCAACTCACGCCGCGGACGTATCGAAGGCATGGAAGAACGCAACGGCGCTCAGGTTATTCACGGCATCGTTCCGCTGGCTGAAATGTTCGGCTATGCGACGTCGCTGCGAAGCAAGACTCAGGGCCGCGGTGTTTACACAATGCAGTTCGAACACTACGAACCGGTACCGAAATCCGTCCAGGAAGCGATTATCGACGGAAAGAACAAATAAGTTCTTTCCTGTCTTTTAATATCGAATTTAAAATTAAAACCAAGGAGGCCATTCATGGCTAAGCAGAAATTTGACAGATCCAAGCCGCATGTCAACATCGGCACAATCGGTCACGTTGACCACGGTAAAACTACGCTGACAGCAGCAATCACGTCCGTTCTGAACCAGAGAAACGGTACAGGCGAAGCGGTTGCGTTCGACAACATCGACAAAGCGCCGGAAGAAAGAGAACGCG